>NZ_CP021913.1:1022142-1362857 GCF_002814095.1 Sagittula sp. P11 | reverse complement strand
CCTTCGGCGACATCGGCCACGCCATCCAGACCTTCGTGGAAGGGCACCGCATGTCGGTGGTCCGCGACTTCTGCGGTCACGGGCTGGGCCGGGTGTTCCACGCCCCGCCGAACGTCCTGCACTACGGCCGCCCGGGCACCGGCCCGCGGCTGGAAGAGGGCATGTTCTTCACCATCGAACCGATGGTGAACCTCGGCCGTCCGGAAACCAAGGTGCTGGGCGACGACTGGACCGCCGTGACCCGCGACAAGTCGCTGTCGGCGCAGTTCGAACATTCGGTCGGCGTCACCTCGGACGGGGTGGAGATCTTCACCCTCTCGCCCGCAGGCCGGTTCCACCCGACCTACTGACGCCTGTCGCCCTGACCCCGGGCGGCAGCGCGGGCGCGACCCGCGGACGCCTCCGGCGGAGGTATTTTTGCCAAGATGAAGGGCAGGGGGCGCCCCTGCACCCCCTGTCGGTCTGGCTCATAGGCGGTCAGCCCCACTGCCAGAGCGCGGGCACGAAACGGTAGGCGTCGCCTTCCTTCATCACATGGCCCACGCCCGGGAAGGGGAAGTGGTAACCCAGCACCGCCATGCGGTCGGTGGCCGCCATGTCCAGCAGGTTCTGCCGGGTCTCCACCGTCAGTTCGCCGTTCATGTCGAAGTTGTTGTACCAGCCGGGCCGGGCGAAGTTCATGTAGGCGTGGTTCATCGCATCGCCGAGTGCGATCAGCTGCTTGCCGCCCGATTCCACCACGACCGACATGTGGCCCGGCGTATGGCCCGGCGTGTCGATCACGCGCACGCCCGGCACGATCTCGTCCTCGTGGTTGACCAGCGTCCACTCCGCGCCGTCCACCTCGAGCGAGTTGACCGCCCCCACGGCGAACTGCTGGAGGTCCTGCGGCATGCGCGCGGCCAGCCCGTCCTGCATCCAGAACTCGTGCTCCGCCGTGCCGATGTGAAAGGCGGCGCCGGGCAGGATCGCCTCGTCGAAGTCGTCCCGGATGCCCCAGATGTGGTCGGGGTGGGCGTGGGTGATGACCACATGGGTGATCGCCTCCGCGTCGATGCCCGCGTCCGACAGGTTGCCCATCAGCTCTCCGGCGGTGGGCAGGAAGCGGTCGCCCGATCCCACGTCGACCAGCACCACGGCATCGCCGATCTCGATCACCAGGTGGTTGGTGTGGGAATAGTTGGTCTCCGTCGACAGGAAGTAGCTTTCGAGGAAGGCCTTCACCTCCTCGGGATCGGCGTTCACGCCCAGCCCGTTGGCCGGCACTTCCAGCCGCCCGTCCGAGACGACGGTCAGTTTCGCCTCGCCCAGGGTAAAGCTGAAATGCTGCGGATTGCCGGACGCCGGCGCGCCCAGCGTCTGGGCACGGCCCAGGGCGGGCAGGGTCAGCGCCGGGGCGCTCGCGGCCATGGCCAGGATCTCGCGGCGGGTGGGGCGGATGATGGACACGTGCGGACCTCCCTGTCATGCATGTCTTCGAATGTCAGAATAGCATCGGAACCGGCGATTTCCACCGCCATCGGGCATCGGGGAAAGATCGGCGGCAATTCCCGCCGATGCGGAAATTTGACCATGTGGTCAAGAGGTTGCGACCATCGATCCGGTCAGATTGACGCTTGGGAAGGTTGTATCCCCCGGGGCGTTCCTGTACCTCCGCCGTGCCGCTGCACTGCAGCACATCACGGGAAGGAGACCCGATGACCCGGTACTGGCTGACCACCGCCCTCGCACTCACCCTCGCCACCGGCGCCGCCGCCCAGGAGGTGACGCTGCGCTTCCAGCACTTCGTCTCGCCGAATTCGGCCAACCCGGCGCATTTCATCGAACCCTGGGCCGAGAAGGTCGAGAAGGAGTCCGGCGGCCGCATCAAGGTGGAGATATATCCGTTCATGCAGCTCGGCGGCACGGCCCCCGAGCAGTACGACCTGATCGTCGACGGGGTGATCGACGGCGGCTGGGTCATCCCCGGCTACCAGGCCGGCCGCTTCCCGGAAACGGAGGTGCTGGAACTGCCCTTCATGGTGACCAAGTCCGCCGAGGAGGCCTCCGTCGCCGCCTGGACCTTCACGCAGAAGTACCTGACGGACGATTTCGCAGACGTGCACCTGATCGCCGCGCACATGCACGGTCGCGGGCTGATCCACATGAAGGGCGACGCGCCCGAAACGGTGGACGACCTGCAGGGCAAAAAGCTGCGCGGCCCCTCCCGCCCGGCGACGCTCCTGCTGGAAAAACTCGGCGCCGTGCCGATCGGCATGCCGGTCCCGCAGTTCCCCGAGGCGCTGTCGAAAGGCGTGCTCGACGGCGGCGTCATCACCTGGGAAATGTCCCCCTCGCTGAAACTCGACGAGCTGACCGACAGCCACACCGACGTGGCGGGCGACAAGTCGCTCTACAACCTGTTCTTCATCTGGGGGATGAACAAGGACGTCTACGACAGCCTGCCCGACGACCTGAAGGCGGTGATCGACGCCAACTCCGGGCTCGAAACCTCCGCCTGGGCGGGCCGCGCACATGACACCGGCGACGCCGAAGGCCGCGCCGTGATGGAGGCCGCCGGCAACCAGATCGCCACCCTCTCCGAAGAGGAAACCGCCCACATCCGCGAACTGGGCGACGAGGTGATCGACGAATGGATCGCCGACATGGACGCCAAGGGCCTCCCCGGCCGGCAGCTGGTGGACGACGCCCGCGCCATGGTGGCGGCCGCGGCCAGCGGCAACTGACCCGCACCTGCCCGGCAAAGCGCCCCCGGCTTCTTTGCTTCGGAAATACTCCGGAGGGGGTCCGGGGGAGGCAGCGCCTCTCCCGCCTGCGCGGGCAGGGCCCGCGCGGATCGTCCCGGCGGCAGCCGGGGCGACATCACAGGGCGCGCAGCACCGTCACATGGGTGTCGCCGTATTTGCGTGTGTCCAGCGTCGCAAAGCCTGCGGGCGCCACCTGCGGCGCGCTCTCTTCCCAGACGACCAGCGCCTCCGCCCCGATCCAGCCCTGCGCAAGCGCGGCCTCCAGCGCCCGTGCGCCCAGCCCCTTGCCGTAGGGCGGGTCGAGGAACACCAGCGAACATGGCGCGCCCGGCGGCAGCCGAGTCGCATCCGCCCCGACCACCGCCGCCCGGTCGGCACAGCCCAGCGTCTTCAGGTTCTCGCGGATCAGCCGCTGCCCCACCCGCCCGTTCTCCACGAAGGTGGCGGAGAGGGCGCCGCGCGACAGCGCCTCCAGCCCCAGCGCGCCGGTCCCGGCAAAGAGGTCCAGCACCACCGCGCCCTCGAACGGCTCGCCGAAACGCCCGCCCGCCAGCATGTTGAACAGCGACTCGCGCACGCGGTCGGTTGTGGGGCGCAGGTGCGCGCCCGGATCGCCCTTGCCCACGGATGCCAGCCGCCGGCCGCGCCACTCGCCCGCAATGATCCTCACGCCTTCAGCAGCGCCTTGAGCTGCGTCTCCGGGTCGGCCACCGCCTCCGGATCGGGGGTCCTGCCGCCCTCGATCAGCCGTTTGCCGACCATGTAGGCCCTGGAATCGTTCATCGCGTCGACCGCCAGCAGGGTGTCGCCCTCGTAGTACCAGTGCGACAGCGCCTCGCCGTCCCTGCGCACCACGATCCGGTCGTAGCCGGTGTTCAGCCCGGCGATCTGCAGCTTCACGTCGTACTGGTCCGACCAGAACCAGGGTTTCGGCACGTAACTCCGCCCGGCGCCCATGATGTTCTCGGCCACCAGTTCGCCCATGTCGATGGCGTTGCCTACCGATTCCAGCCGGATGCGGCCTTCGCCATGCGGGAAGGACGCGCAGTCCCCAGCCGCCCATATCGACGGGTCCGAGGTGCGGCCGTGGCTGTCCACCGCGATGCCGTTCAGCACCTCCAGCCCGCAGCCCTCCGCCAGTTCGGTGGCGGGCGCGATGCCGACGCCGACGATCACCATGTCCACGTCCAGTGTCGTGCCGTCCGCCAGTTCGGCGCCGGTGACGTGCCCCTCGCCCAGAAGGCGCACCAGCCCCGTGCCCTCGCGCAGGTCGACGCCGCGCGCCCTGTGCAGGTCGCGGAACCAGGCGGAGGTCTCGGGCGCGGCCACCCGCTGCAGGATGCGCTCCGCCGCCTCGACCAGCGTCACGGTCAGGCCCAGCTTGGCGCAGACCGCCGCCGCCTCCAGCCCGATGTAGCCGCCGCCGACCACCAGCACCCGCTTGCCCGACACGCAGGAGGGGCACATCGCGTCCACGTCCGCCAGCGTCCGCACCACGTAGACCCCGTCGAGCGCCCCGCCGATCCCGGCAGGCAGGCGGCGCGGCACCGACCCGGTGCACAGCACCAGTTCGTCGTATTTCACCGCGCGGCCCCCGGCCATGACCTCCTTGTTGTCACGGTCCACCGCGATCACCTTCTCGCCCACGTGCAGGTCGATGGCGTTCTCGGCGTAGTAGGTCGCGGGCCGCAGGTAGAGACGCTCCTCCTCCATCTCGCCCAGAAGGTAGGCCTTCGACAAAGGCGGGCGCTGGTAGGGCGGCACCGGCTCCTCGCCGATCAGCGTGATGGTGCCCTCGAACCCCTTCGAACGCAGCTTCGCCACCAGCGAGGCCGCCGCCTGTCCTCCCCCAACAACAACGACGTCCGTCATGGCGCGTGCTCCTTTTCTCTTGTCGCCGAGACACTATCCTTGCGACACAGGGAAACGCAATTCCACGGAGGACAGGACAAATGGCGATTTCACCCGGTGACACGCTGCCGGAGGCAACTCTGTTGCGGATCGGCGCAGACGGGCCCGAGACGGTAGAGCTCTCGGCGCTGGCCAAGGGCCGCAAGCTGCTCATCTTCGCGCTGCCGGGGGCCTTTACCGGCACCTGCACCAATGCCCATGTGCCCAGCTTCATCAAGACGAAGGACGCCTTCGCCGAGAAGGGCGTGGACGAGATCGTCTGCATCGCGGTCAACGACCCCTTCGTCATGGATTCCTGGAGCCGTCACACCGGCGGCGACAAGGCGGGCATCACCTTCCTGGCCGACCCGGACGCCGCCTTCACCAAGGCGATGGGCATGAACTTCACCGCGCCGCCGGTGGGTTTCTACGACCGCTCGAAGCGTTACGCGATGGTGGTGGAGGACGGCACCGTGAAGGCGCTGAACCTCGATGAAAGCCCCGGCGTCTGCGAGAAGTCCTGCGGCGAGGCGATGCTGGAACTCGCCTGAACCACGGCGGCGCCCCGGCCCGAAGGGGCGCCGCCTTCCCGCGCAACGCGCCGCCCGATGCCCCCGCCAGCCCCCGCTGACGGCTGTACAGCCGGGGCCTGCCGGCTCCCTCAGCGGCCCCGCGACACCCTTTTCCCAACCGATTCTCTTGGTCTCACGATCGCGCGCGCGGCATCCCGCCGATGCGCGCCGATCACCCGCATGACCGCCCGTGACTCGGGAATCATGGAGTTTTCCCCATGCTTTTCGGGAAACCTCCGGCCTAAAAACTTGCCAGCTTTCCAACCGTCGGCCAACATCGGCCAATAACATTAATTTGAAGTTGGGAGCTGCCATATGACCGACTCGCAAGTGATTACGAAATTCAGCAGACGCGCGGCGCTGGGTGCATTGACGACCGCCGCCGTTGTTGCCGCTGCACCGAAGGCCTTCGCCGGGCAGAGCTGCCGCTCGTCCGCCTCCTATATCGAGGGGGTGGTCTCGCCGGGCCGGATGACCCCGGTGATGTGGTGGTCCGACCAGCTCGTGCAGAAGGTGCGCGACACGGCGACCCCGCCGCCGCCCGCCACCCGCGCCTTTGCCATCGGCCACCTCGCGGGCTTCGTGGCGGTGAACGGGCTGGCCCCGCGCTACGCCGGGCCGGTGAAACTGCCCGAGCCGCCCACGCCGGTGAACGCCGACATCGCCTATGGCACCGCGGTCGCCACGGCGATCAACGCGCTCTTCGGCTGGGACAATTGCGAACTGATGGCCTTCCTCGACGGGTTCGAGGACGGCGAGGCCAAGAACAACGCCATCGTCTGGGGCGCCAATGCCGCCCATGCCGTGCTCGACTGGCGCGGCGAGGACGGGATCGGCATCTCGAAGGAGCTGCTCTACACCAAGCTCGACGGCCCCATGGCCTGGCAGCCGACCGGCCCGTTCTTCGGTGCCGAGAACGGCCCGACCTTCAAGCAATACGGCGGCCCGCTGCTGCCCGGCTGGGGCAAGATGAAGACCTTCGCGGTCGGCTCTGCCCGCGACTTCCGCCCGGCGCCCTTCCCGCGTCAGGACAGCAAGGAGTTCATGCGCCAGCTCGAGAAGGTCTTTCAGTGGGGCGGCGCGACCAGCGCTTACCGCACCGAGGACCAGGCCGAGATCGCCTTCTTCTGGGAAGACGGCCCGCGCGGCGCGACCCCGCCGGGACACTGGCAGATCATCGCCATGGACCTGCTTCAGCGGCAGGACCTCGACCTTGTCGACCAGGCGCGGTTCATGGCGCTCATCAGCATGTCGCAGGCCGATGCGGCCATCGTGACATGGGACTGCAAGTTCGACATGGATGTGCTGCGCCCGGAAACGGCGATCCGCACCAAGATCCTGCCGCAGGACAGGTTCGCGCGGTTCCATGACGCGGAATGGAAGACGCTGATCCCGACGCCGCCCTTCCCGGCCTATACCTCGGGGCATTCGACCTTCAGCGGCGCCTCGGCGCGGATGCTGGCGCATCTTCTGGGCACCGACCACGTGTCCTTCACCGGCTACGCGCCCGACCTCGTGAACTGGCCCAAGCAACTGGGCGGGGTGCGGCGGTCGTGGACGACGCTCAGCCAGGCGGCGGACGAGGCAGGCGCCAGCCGCGAATACGGCGGTATCCACTGGGAGGCCGACAACACCGAAGGCCTGCGGATCGGCCGCCTGATCGCCGACACGGTCTTTGACACCGCCCTGCCGCGTCTGGGCTGACACCGCTTTGCAGGAACAGACACCCCCGCAGTCCGCTGCGGGGGTGTTTCTTTTCCCGCTCGGGCACTCCGGACACGGGAAGGGCGCGCCAGACGGCGCGCCCTCCATTGCATTTCGACGGTATTCAGACGGTCGCCGTCTCTTCCTCCACGGGGGCCACGGTCTCGACCGGCTTCGCGGTTTCGTCCGTGTCCGGGATCACCAGCGACAGGATGATCGCCGACAGGCCCGCCAGCGTGATCGGCGTGGCGACCACCTGCTTGAGGAAGACCGGCAGGTTCTGCGTCGCATCCGGCACAAGCGTCACGCCAAGGCCCAGCCCGAAGGACACCGCCATGATGTAGACCTTCTTGCGGTCGATCTCCTGCGTGGCGAGGATGCGGATGCCCGCCACGGCGATGGTCCCGAACAGCACCAGCGTCGCGCCGCCCAGCACCGGCTTGGGGATCAGCAGGAAGACCTGGCCCACCACCGGCAGGAAACCCAGCACCACGAGGATACCCGCGATATACAGACCCACGTGCCGCGAGGCGACGCCGGTCATCTGGATCACCCCGTTGTTCTGAGAGAACGTGGTGTTCGGGAAGGTGTTGAACAGCGCCGCGAGGCCCGAGTTCACCCCGTCCGCAAGGATGCCGCCCTTGATCCGCTTCATGTAGAGCGGCCCCTTCACCGGCTGGCCCGCGATGACGGAGTTCGCCGTCAGGTCGCCCGAGGTCTCGATCGCGGTCACGAGGAAGACGAAGGCGATGGGCAGGAACAGCCCGATGTCGAAATCCAGCCCGTATTTCAACGGCTGCGGGATCGCCAGCAACTCGCCTTGACCGGCGCGCGACAGGTCGACCTGACCAAGGACCATGGCGACGATCGTGCCGATCACCAGCCCGATCATGATCGCCGAGATGCGCAGCATCGGGTTGCCCACGAAGGTCAGCACCAGGATCACCGCCACCACGATGGCGCCCATCAGCAGGTTGACCGGCGCGCCCAGCGTCTCGCCCGCCTGCGCGCCGCCCGCGAAGTCGGTGAAGCCCACCTTGACCAGCGACAGCCCGATCACCGTGATCACGATGCCCGTCACGGTCGGCGTGATGATGCGGTCCAGCTTGTCGACGAACTGGCTCAGCACGATCTCCACGACGCAGCCGGCAAGGCACAGCCCGAAGATCATCGCCAGCATGTCCTCCGGCGTGCCGCCCGCGTTCTTCACCGCGAAACCCGCCGCCAGCACCGGCCCGAGGAAGGCAAAGGACGTACCCTGCACGCTCAGTAGCCCGGAGCCCACAGGCCCCAGCCGGTAACACTGGATGAAGGTCGCCACGCCCGACACGAACAGCGACATGGCGATGAGGTAGGGGATGTGCTCTCCCAGCCCCAGCACGCCGCCGATCACCAGCGTCGGCGTCACGATCCCCACGATGGAGGCAAGGATGTGCTGCATGGCCGCCAGCGCGGCGGCAGGCGGCGCGGGCGTGTCGTCCAGCCCGTAGATCAGGGTTCCCGTATCGTTCGATGTACTCGTCATGTGTCCCTCCATACCGCGTGGATGCGTTTGCTCCCGCAGGACGATTGTCCGAGCAAGCAAGCGCCGCGGCGAGTCGCCTCGCCCGCTTTTGGGGGTGACGTGGGGCGGTATCTACGGAAAGCCCGCCGAAACGCATTCCGGCGGGCGGTTTGCCGCTTTGGCAGGCAGTCGTGGCACGGCCGGCCGGGCGCCCCCGGGACTCAGGGGCGCGGCCCGGACCGCAGCGGTCAGCCGAAAAGGCCGTCCATCTTCCGCGCCAGTTTCGCATCCAGCGAGGACAGCCCGTCCACGTCATGCGTGGTCAGCGTGACCTCGACGGTGTTGTAGACGTTCGACCACTCCGGATGGTGACCCCACTTCTCGGCATACATGGCAGCCCGCGTCATCCAGCCGAAAGCGGCGGTGAAGTCGTCGAACTTGTAGGTCTTGCGGATCGCGTCGCGGTCCTCGACCATTTCCCATCCGGTGTCGAAAAGCGGTTCCAGCACGGTCTTGCGTCCGGTGTCCGACAGTTTCTCGGTCATTCCTGTTCCTCCCGTCTGTCTTTCCTGAAGGGCCCGTAGCTGGTCAGGATCTCGATATCCTCACCGACCGCGCGCCGCTCTGCTTCCAGATAGCGCGCCACGGCGTCGGAAAAGGAGGGCTCCGCAATCCAGTGCAGCGAATGCACCGGTTTCGGCAGATACCCGCGCGCCAGCTTGTGTTCGCCCTGCGCCCCGGCCTCGACCCGCTTCAGCCCGTGGGCGATGGCAAAGTCGATGGCCTGGTAATAACACGCCTCGAAATGCAGGCAGGGGTGATCCTCGACGCAGCCCCAGTAGCGCCCGAAAAGCGCGTCCCGCCCGACAAAGTTCAGCGCCCCCGCCACGTAGCGCCCGTCGCGCTCGCACATCACCAGCGCGATGTCGTCCCGCAGCGTCTCCTGCGCGATGTCAAAGAAATGCCGGGTCAGGTAGGGCGAGCCCCACTTCCGCGCGCCCGTGTCCTGGTAGAACCGCCAGAAGGCATCCCAGTGCTCGGGCCGCAGATCGTCGCCTGTCAGCATGTGGATCTCGCCGCCGAAATCCTGCGCCTTCGCGCGCTCCTTGCGGATCGTCTTGCGCTTGCGCGAGGACAGCGTCGCCAGGAAGGCGTCGAAGTCAGCGTATCCGTCGTTGTCCCAGTGGAACTGCTGCGTCACCCGGTGCAGCAGGCCCATCTCCGCCCCGGCCTCCGCCTCTTCGCCGGTGCAGAAGGTGGCATGGACCGAGCTCAGCCCGTGGTTCGCCGCGAACTGGATCGCGCCCTGCACCAGCGCCGAACGGCCCAGCGTCTCCCAGCCCGGCTTCACCAGGAACCGCCGCCCGGTAGCGGGGGTGAAGGGCACGGCGATCTGCATCTTCGGGTAATAGCGCCCGCCCGCGTTCTCCAGCGCATGCGCCCAGGAATGGTCGAAGATGTATTCGCCCTGGCTGTGGCTCTTGGCGTACATCGGCGCGACGGCCACGACCTCGCCCTCCACCTCGACCGACAGGTGGTGCGGCTCCCAGCCGGTGCGCGCGTCGACCGACCCGCTGTCCTCCAGCGCCTTCAGGAACCGGTGGGTGGTAAAGGGGTCGCGGGGCCGCTGGCCGTCCGCGGCCTCGGGACAGGCGCAGGCGTCCCAGACCCCGGGCGCGATGTCGCCAAGCGAGGGCAGGACACTCACGGTCACGTCGCGCTGCGCAGTCTCTGTGTTCATGCTTCCCAATCTGGCGCCGCGGGCGCGGCGATCAAGCGGGGTAGCCCTCGAACGTGACATTATCGGCGATGCGCCGCGCCTCTGCCTCCTCCGTGGGCGTGCGGATCGTCCAGCACAGGATCGACAGGCCGCGCGCCTTCAGCTGCGCCACCCGCGGATTGTCGAGGTCCTCGTGGTGATGGCTGATGAAATGCAGCGACATCTCGTCCGCCAGCCCGATCTCCGCCAGCTCCACCCGCCGCGCGGCGGGCAGGGTGGGGTAATCCTCGGCGGTGCCCGCACAGGTGGTCAGGCCGCGCGGGCGGCGCGGACACAACCGTGCGAGCATGGCCACCGAATGGGGGTTGAACGACATCAGTGCCGCCTCGCCCTCGTAGCTTTCGATGGCCCGCGCGCAGGCTTCCTCCAGCGGACCCACATCCGGGCCCATCTGGCCGTCCTGGTCCTTCACCTCGATCAGCAGCGGCACCTGTCCGGCGACGATCTCCAGCACCTCGGTCAGCGTCGGGATGCCGTCCTCCGCGTCGCGCAGAAGGATGCCGCCCAGTTCCGCCGCCGTGCGCTGCGCCACCGGGCCGCTGGCCGCGGTCAGCCGCGCAAGGTCGTAATCGTGGAACACCATGGCCTGACCGTCCGCCGAAAGCTGCAGGTCAAGCTCGATGGGATAACCCGCTGCCACGGCGGCACGGATCGCGGCACGGCTGTTTTCCGGCCGCCCCGCCGCCCGGTCGTGGAACGCGCGATGCGCGACGGGCCGGTCGAGAAACGCGCGCGGCAGCATCATTCGACCTCGAAGATGCCTTCGATCTCCACCGCGACGCCCAGCGGCAGCGCCGCCGCCGACACGGCAGAGCGGGCGTGCCGCCCCTTGTCGCCCAGCACCGCCACCATCAGGTCCGAGGCGCCGTTGATCACCTTCGGCTGGTCGGTGAAATTGCCCAGCGAATTGACGAAGCCCACCAGCTTCACCACCCGCTTCAGACGGCCGAGGTCGCCGCCGCAGGCCGCCTTGACCTGCGCCAGCAGGCTCAGCGCACAGGCCATCGCCGCCGCCGCGCCCTGCTCCACGTCGAGATCGGCGCCCACCTTGCCCTTGATCAGCTCGCCATCCATCATGCTGATCTGCCCGGAGACATAGAGCGTATTGCCGCTCAGCACGTACGGCACGTAGTTCGCCGCCGGCGCGGGCGCGTCGGGAAGGGTCAGGCCAAGCGTCTTCAGACGCTCTTCGATCTCGTTGCTCATCGGGGGTCTCCTTGTCGCCGCGGCGGCTTGCCGGCCGCCGGGCAGACGCTAGAACGCGCCCCGGAAAAGCGAAACCCCCTGCCGCTTCACCTTGGCAAAAAATACCTCGGCCCTGCCGGCGACGCGGCGCAGGCCCGGGGCAGGGGCGCGGGCAACCGCCCGCCGGGTCCGCCGGACCTCGTTGCGGCAGAGGGCGGCGCCGCACCGTCCCGACCTGCCGCCCTCAGACGCTCAGCTCTCGCGGAACGCCTTCGAGAAATAGTCCATGAACGGCTTCACCAGGTAGGCCAGCGGCGTGCGGTCCTCGGTGCGGATGAAGGCCTCCACCGGCATGCCGGGGATCAGCACCGTGCCTTCGGGCAGGCGCGCGATCTCGCCCTCGTTCAGCACGATCTCCGCGCGGTAGTAGCGCACGCGCGAGGCCTCGTCCTCGAAGGCATCGGCCGAGATCTGCGTCACCTCGCCGAACAGCTCCGGCGTCTGCCGCTGGTCCAGTGCCGAGAACTTGAGCGCCACCTCCTGGTCGACGAACAGCTTGTCGATGTGGATCGGCTCCACCTGCGCGGCGATCACCAGCGGCCGGTCCTGCGGCACGAGGTACATCACCGGCTCCGCCGCCCGGATGACCGAGCGAGGGGTGAACACCGTCATCCCGTAGATCACGCCCGACACCGGCGCGCGGATGTCCAGCCGGCTCAGCCGTTCGCGCAGGCTGCGGCGCTGCTCCGCCAGCTCGCGCTCGCGGAACTGCAGGTCGCGCAGGGTGGTGATCGCCTCCTCGCGGCGCTGCGTCTCCAGCCCGAGGATCTGGATCTCCGTCTCGGTGATCCGCCCCTCCGCCTGCGCCTTCGACGCCACCAGCTCGCCCATCGTGCCCGACAGCCGCGCCTCCTCCCGCTGAAGCGACAGCACCCGGCTCGCCTGCGCCAGCCCGCGGTCGAGAAGCGTCTGCTGGTCGCGCAGCTCCTTCCCGATCAGCTCCAGCTGCGTGGTCAGCGCCGCCTGCTGCGCCTCGATCCCGCGCACCTGGTCGGCGGTCTGGTCGGCCCGCTTGCCCAGCTGCTCGATCTCGCGGTTCAGCGATTCCGCCCGGGCGAAGAACAGGTTGCGCTGGCCTTCCACCAGCTCCTCCACCTCTTCGCTGTTGCGCGCGGCGGCCAGCACCTCCTCGTCGAAGACGATCTCCTCCGCGCCGTCCCGCTCCGCGATCAGGCGCGCCCGGCGGGCCATCAGCTCGTAAAGCTGGCCCTCCACGATGGTCAGTTCCGACAGCAGCAGCGTCGGGTCGAGCTGCAAAAGCAGGTCGCCCTCCGCCACCTCGTCGCCCTCGTCCACCGCGATCCGCGCGACCACGCCGCCGTCCGGGTGCTGCACCACCTGCCGGTTCTGATCCACCTGGATCTGGCCCGAGGCGACGATGGCGCCGGAAATGTTCGTCGTGGCGCCCCAGTAGCCGAAGCCGCCGACCAGCAGCGCCACCGCGAGCACACCCACCGTCATCGGGCCGCGCGTCGGGAAGGAGGCATGCGACGGCAGCGCAGGGGTCATGCCCCCGCCGCCGCCCGCGTTAGACGCCGCCGCCCGGGCCGCCACAGCCGCGGCTGCGGCAGCCGCCGGGGTGGGCGCCCCCGCATCCCCATCCGCGCCCGGCGCGCCGGCCGTCATCCTGCCCAGAACCTGCGTGCTGCCAACCTCGCCCGCACCATCGGGCGGATTGGCGGTGGCGTCGGCGGCCGTGCCCGGTGTCGCCCGGGTGTCGTCCTCGGTCCTGTCGCTCATCTCACACCTCCGGGCGTCGCCGCCTTCTGGATTTGCTGGTGGTTCTTCACCATCTGCTGCAGCACCTCGTCCTTCGGTCCGAAGGCCACGCGCTGCCCGCCTTCCAGCATCAGAAGCTTGGTGCATTCCTTGATGGCCGCGGGACGGTGCGCCATGATCAGCACGGATTTCCCTTCGGCCTTGAAGCCCGCGATGGCCTTGTTGACCGCCTCCGACCCCTCGTTGTCGAGGTTGGAGTTCGGCTCGTCCAGCACGAGGATCACCGGGTCGCCGTACATCGCGCGCGCCAGCCCGATGCGCTGCATCTGCCCGCCGCTCAGCCGCCCGCCGATCGCCGTGACACGGGTGTCATAGCCGTTCGGCAGCTTGAGGATCATCTCGTGCGCATCGGCCTTGCGCGCCGCCTCCACGACCTTCTCGGCGTCGGGCTGGGGCGACAGGCGGGCGATGTTCTCGGCAATCGTGCCGTCGAACAGCGTGACACGCTGGGGCAGGTAGCCCACGTGACGGCCCAGAACGTCCGGTCCGTACTGGTCGAGCGAGGCGCCATCCAGCCGGATCTTGCCGCCCGCCGGGCGCCAGATGCCGGTCAGCGCGCGGGCCAGCGTCGACTTGCCCGATCCCGAAGGACCGATCACGCCGACTGCCTCTCCGGGGGCCACGTTGAAGCTGACCAGCCGCAGCGCCGCCTGCTGTTCGCCCGGGGCGACCACGGTCAGCTGCTGCACGTCGAGCTTCGCCGCGGGGCGGGGCAGGGCGGTGCGCGGCGGGTCCTCCGGCACCTCGGACAGAAGCTGGGCGAGGTTGGTCCAGCCCTTGCGCGCCCGCGTGACCAGCGGCCACTGGCCGATGGCCAGTTCGATGGGCGCCAGCATCCGGCCCATCAGGATGGAGCCGGCGATCATCGCGCCCGGCGACAGGTCGCCCTGCAGCACGAGGTAGGCGCCCAGCCCCAGCATCCCGGACTGCAACAGCATCCGGAAGGTCTTGGTCATGGTGGTGAAGGTGCCGGTGATGTCGGCGGTGGCGATCTGCCCCGACAGCGCCTGACCGCGCGCGCCGATCCAGCGGACGAAGGCGTCGCGCCGCATGCCGAGCGCCTGCACCATCTCCGCCTCCTGCCTGATCTGGTCCGAGGTCCGCTCCGCCTGCATGACGGCGACGTTGGATTTCAGCGTCGGATTGCGCGAGATCACCTGGTTGGCCAGCGTCACCACGATCAGGAAACCGCCGCCCACCAGCGCGAGGTAACCCATCCACGGGTGGAAGATGAACAGTCCCAGCAGGAAGATCGGCGACCACGGGATGTCGAAGGCCGCCAGCAGCACCGGCGAGGACATCAGCCGCTGCACCGATTCCAGATCGCGCAGGCCGGTCTGGGCCAGTTCGTCGTTCTTGACGGTCGAGCGCCGCAGCACGGCGTCGAAGACGCGCAGGTCCAGCGCCGCCTGGAAGCGCGCGGCGACCCGGCCCATGACGCGCCCGCGGACGTAGTCGAGGATGCCCATCATGCCGTAGAGGAAGACGACCAGCACGGTCAGCGCGACCAGCGTCGCCTCCGACCGCGAGCCCAGCACCCGGTCGTAGACCTGCAGCATGTAGAGCGGGCCGGTCAGCATCAGCATGTTCACGAGAAAGCTGAAGATCGCGACGAACCAGTAATATGGCCGTGATTGCCGCCGCGCTGCCCTCAGCTCGTCGCGGCCCTTTTCAAATTCCTGTTTACTCATGTGCCTCCTCGCGGTTGGCCGGCGGGGCGATCATGGGATCTGGCAGCCTTCCGCCGCGTATGCCGGCGGATCCTCCCGGTGCTTGCCCTTGTCGCCTTTGTGCCACAAAAGTGCTGAATGCAGGTTGCTTGCTTGGGCACCTTGTAAAATGAAACTACCTTGTCTTTTACGGAAGCCGTGTGGCGATCCAAGGACTTTCGACGGGGGGCGGTCCGAATGCTCAGGACTCGTGCGGTTTTCGCACTCATCGTGGCGGCGTCTCTGGCGGCCTGTTCGGTCCCCGGCCCGGGACAGGCGCCGGATGGCGTGTGGGATCCCTACGAGGCCCAGAACCGCCGCGTGCACGCCTTCAACCGCAAGGTAGACGAACGGGTGCTGCGCGGCACCGGCGCGGGCCTGGCCGACGGCATCCCCGCAGGCAGCCGGCAGGCGGTGGCGCAGTTCGCCGACACCGTCGGCACGCCGCAGACCGTCCTGAACCAGCTTCTGCAGCTGCGCCTGTGGCGCGCGACGAAGAACACGCTGCGCTTCACCATGAACGCGACGCTGGGGCTCGGCATCCTCGACCCGGCCGCCGAGATCGGCCTCGTGTCGGACGAAAGCGACTTCGGCGAGACGCTGGCCGTCTGGGGCCTGCCCGAGGGCGCCTACCTCGAACTGCCGCTGGTCGGCCCCTCGACCGAGCGTGACGCCGTGGGCGCCGCCGTGGACCTCGTGACCAACCCGCTGAGCTACGCGCTCGACTCGCCCGAGAGATACATCGGCACCCTCGCGAATGCAGCCGACACCGTCATCACCCGCGGCGAATTCGGCGAGACCGTCGATTCGGTGCTCTACGACAGCGCCGACAGCTACGCCCAGGCGCGGCTCATGTACCTGCAGAACCGCCGGTTCGAACTGGGCGAAGACGCCCCGGGCGCCGCCGACATCGACCCGATGGCGCTCGACACCACCGGTTTCTGACCGGCACCCCCTTTCCAGAAAGGCATTCGACATGGACACGATGTACACCAGACGCACGGTACTCGCCCTCGGCGGCGCAAGCCTCCTCGCGCTGGCCCTCCCGATGCCCGCCCTCGCGCTGACCGAAGGTCAGGCCCGCGGCCTGATTGACGGCCTCGTCGGCGAAATCAACAGCGTCATCGCCAGCGGCAAGTCCGAACGCGCGATGTACACCGACTTCGAACGCATCTTCCGCACCTACGGCGACATTCCCTACATCGCCGCCTACGCGCTCGGCAACGACGGGCGCACCGCCACGGCCGCGCAAAAGAAGGCCTTCTCGGACGCCTTCACCGGATACATCTCGCGCAAGTACGGCAAGCGCTTCCGTGAATTCATCGGCGGCCGGCTGGAAGTGCAGTCGGTCAAGGCGGTGAAGAACTACTACGAGGTGCAGACCACCGCCTTCCTGCGCGGCACGAGCCCCTTCACCGTCTCGTTCCACGTCTCCGACCGCACCGGCCGCCCGCTGCTGTTCAACCTGTTCATCGAAGGGGTGAACATGCTCCTGACCGAACGCACCGAGGTGGGCGCCATGCTGGACCGCCGCCGCGGCAACATCGACGCGCTGATCCAGGACCTCAGGACGGCCTCCTGACCGGAGCATCTGGGCGGGGCCACGTGACGCCGGCTGGCCTCGGCCCGACCGGCCCGGCACGAAGAGGGGGCTCCGCCCCCGGCCTGCGGCCTCCCCCGAGGTATTTCAGCCAAGATGAAGACCCTGGTGAGGTGAAGACCCAATCCAGAGGACATCTTGGAGCTGTCGTGCTCCTTCATCTTGGTCCAAATACCTCGGGGGAGCGGCTCCGCAGGAGCGGCGGGGGCGGAGCCCCCATTTCCTGAACACCCAAGCGGATCGGTGGCCGAAACGCTGCCGGCCCGTAGGGCGGGGCTGTGCGCCGCCCCGGCCGACGGCCGGTGTCAGCGGTTGCCGCCGCCGAGGATGTCGCGGAGAACCTGTTCCAATACGCTCTTGGGGACCTCGCGGGTGGTGCCGCCGCCGCGGGGGACCGCGACCTCGGGGGCCTGTTGCGGCACGGGCTGCGGTTCCGGTTCCGGCGGCGGGGCGGGGGCCACGGGTGCCTGCACCGGCAGGGGTTTCGGGGGCAGGCCGTCGTGGACCCGTGCCATCACCTCGTGCCAGATCTCGGCGGGCAGGCCGCTGCCTGTCACGCCGGAGAGCGGCGTGTTGTCGTCGTAGCCCATCCAGACCCCGGCCACGTAGTCCGCGGTGAACCCCACGAACCAGGCGTCGCGCGCCTCCTGGCTGGTGCCGGTCTTGCCCGCCGCCTCCCAGCCGTCGAGCCGCGCCCGCGTGCCGGTGCCTTCGTCGACCACCTTCTGCATCATCCACGTAAGCTGCCGCGCGGCGCTTTCCTGCACCACGCGTTCGCCGATGCCGCCGCCGGTGCCCATCAGCGCCTCCGTGTCGCCTTTCAGGCGCAGTTCCTGCAGTCCGTAGGGCGTCACCGAGGAGCCGCCGTTCAGGATGCCCGCGTAGGCGCCGGTCATCTCCAGAAGCGTCGCCTCAGACGCGCCAAGCGCCAGCGACGGCGTGTCCGTCAGGTCGCGGTAGAGGCCGAAGTCGCGCGCCACGCGCATCACCAGGTCGCGCCCCACCGATTCGGAGACCTTCACCGCCGGCACGTTCAGCGAGCGCGCCAGCGCCTCTGCCAGCGTCACCCGGCCGTGGAAGTTGCGGCTGTAGTTGTCCGGGCAGTAGTCCTTCTGCCCGCCCGGCATGTCCACGCACCAGCGTTCGTCCACCACCGTGTCGAGCGGCGAGTACCCGAGTTCCAGCGCCGTCGCATAGACGAAGGGCTTGAAGGCAGAGCCGGTCTGCCGCACCGCCTGGAAGGCCCGGTTGAACAGGCCCGTGGCGTCCACGTCACGCCCGCCGACCATCGAGCGCACCGCGCCGTCGGCGCTCATCACCACCACGGCCACCTGCGCCTTGGAGCCGTCCTTCACCTTCTCGGAGAAGATCTGCCGCACCGCGTCCTCGGTGGCGCGCTGGATGCGCGGGTCGAGCGTGGTCGAGATCACCACGTCCTCTGTCGTGTCCTGCGTGAAGAACTCCGGCCCGGACTGCATCACCCAGTCGGCGAAATAGCCGCCGCCCATGGTGTTCGCGCCGCTGCCCAGCGTCGCCGGGTTGTTCTGGTACTGGCGCATCTCCTCCTCGGTGATGTAGCCCTGATCGGCCATCAGCCGCAGCACCGTGGCCGCGCGGGCCTGGCTGCGTTCGAGGTTCGAGGTCGGCGCCAGCGTCGAGGGGGCGGTCAGCAACCCCGCCAGCATCGCGCCCTCGGCCGGGTTCAGCTGCGCCGCGTGCTTGCCGAAGTAGCGTTGCGAGGCGGCCTCTGCCCCGTAGGCGCCGCCGCCCATGTAGGCGCGGTTGAGGTAGATCGAGAGGATCTCGTTCTTGGTGTACTTCACCTCCATCGCCATGGCGAAGATCGCCTCGTTGGCCTTGCGCTCCAGCGAGGACTGGCGGCAGTCGGCGACGTAATCGGCCTCCGACTTCCAGACCTTGGGATCGTAGACCTTGCCAAGGCAGAGGAGTTTCGCGGTCTGCTGCGTGATGGTGGAGCCGCCGTGCCCCTGCAGCGCGCCCCGGCCTTCGCTGAGGTTGATCCGCACCGCCGAGGCGATGCCCCGCGGGCTGACGCCGAAGTGGCGGTAGAAGCGCTTGTCCTCCGTGGCGACCACGGCGTTCTTGAGGTGCGGGCTGACGCTTTCGGCGGTGACCACGCCGCCGAACTGGTCGCCGCGCAGCGCAAACACTGCGCCGTCGCGGTCGAGCAGCGTGACCGAGCCGCGGGCACGCCCGTCGAGCAGCGTCTCCACCTCCGGCAGGGTCGATTCGACGTAGAGCACCCAGGCGCCGATCATCAGCGCCACGAGGACCGCCACCGAGGCGGTGATCTTGAACACCAGCCGGAAGATCCAGCCGAAGAACCCGGTGATCAGCCCGGCTAACCCGCCGCGCCGCTGCCTGGGCGCGCGGCGCCGCTTCGTCGGGGTTTTCTTGGCCGTGGTCTTGCCCGCTGCCGCGGTCTTGGATTTCGCGGTCTGGCGGGTCGATTGTCCGCCATACCTGCGGTCCGCCACCAGCCGTCCGGGCTTTCGCGTGGAACTCATGTGAAACTGCGCCTGCTCAGGTTTGTTCGTTGCGGCGACTCTACCCTTTCCGACTCGGAATGTTGACCTCTTCCCGGCAAAGCTGACGTTTTTGTTTTGCGCAAAATATAGGCAATTATCGCATACGGCACATTTTTTGTGCGCGACGGATTAATGGAACGCCTCATTTTCCGTCAAACTCTTCAATTCGGGCGGTCTCCACCGCTTTGCTGCCAGTGCAATGCGGGGGGAGGCCCCGCCAAGACCGAAGGGGAACAAGGTGAAACTGATCATTGCAACGATCAAGCCGTTCAAGCTCGAGGAGGTGCGCGAAGCCCTCACGGGCATCGGCGTGCGCGGCATGATGGTTACGGAAATCAAGGGCTTCGGCTCTCAGTCCGGCCATACCGAAATCTACCGCGGAGCCGAATACGCCGTGAATTTCGTGCCGAAAATCAAGCTGGAGATCGTCGTCGGCGCAGCCATGGCGGATCAGGTGGTCGAGACCATCAAGACCACCGCGCAGACGGGCAAGATCGGCGACGGCAAGATCTTCGTTCTGGATGTGCAGCAGGCGGTGCGCGTGCGTACCGGCGAAACGGATGCAGACGCGCTCTGAGACGCGCCACTCATAGGGGAATGACACAGACATGAAACGCTTCACCACAGTTGCCGCGATCGCCGCGCTGGTGGCGCTGCCGACGCTGGGCTTCGCTCAGGAGGCAGACGTCACGCCGCCGAACGGAGAGATCGGCTACATCTTCACCACCTTCATGTTCCTCGTCACCGGCTTCCTGGTGATGTGGATGGGCGCAGGCTTCTCCATGCTCGAGGCCGGCCTCGTCCGTCAGAAGAACGTCACCATGCAGCTCATGAAGAACGTCGCGCTCTTCTCGATCGCTGCGATCATGTACTACCTCATCGGCTACAACCTGATGTACCCGGGCGACGGCTGGTCCATGGAGGGCGTCATCGGTGCCTTCATGCCGACCTCGCTGGAGCCCGTCGGCCTCGCCGACACGGAAACCGACCTGACCTACGCCTCCGTCGGCTCCGACTTCTTCTTCCAGCTGATGTTCTGCGCCACCACCGCGTCGATCGTCTCCGGCACCCTGGCCGAGCGCATCAAGCTGTGGCCCTTCCTGATCTTCACCGTGATCCTGACCGGCTTCATCTACCCGATTCAGGCGTCCTGGAAGTGGGGCGGCGGTTTCCTCGCGCCGGGCATCGACGGCCAGACCGACTTCCTCGACTTCGCAGGTTCCACCGTCGTACACTCCGTCGGCGGCTGGGCAGCCCTGACCGGTGCCCTGATCCTCGGACCGCGGATCGGCAAGTACAAGGACGGCCGCACCGTGCCGATGCCGGGTTCCAACCTGACCCTGGCGACCCTCGGTACGTTCATCCTGTGGCTCGGCTGGTTCGGCTTCAACGGCGGCTCGCAGCTCTACATGGACACCGCGGGCAACGTGGCCGACATCTCCCGCATCTTCGCGAACACCAACACGGCAGCTGCCGGTGGCGCGATCGCGGCGCTGATCCTGACGCAGATCCTCTACAAGAAGCCGGACCTCACCATGGTGCTGAACGGCGCCCTGGCAGGCCTCGTGTCGATCACCGCTGAACCGCTGACCCCCGGTCTCGGCATGGCGACCATCATCGGCATGATCGGCGGCGTGCTCTGCGTCCTCGCGGTTCCGGTCCTCGACAAGCTCAAGATCGACGACGTTGTCGGCGCCATCCCGGTGCACCTCGTCTGCGGCATCTGGGGCACCATCGCCGTGGTCCTGACCAACGGTGACGCGAACCTCGGCGTGCAGCTCTACTCCATCCTCGTGGTCGGCATCTTCGTGGTCGTCACCTCCGGTGTGGTCTGGTTCGTCCTGAAAATGGTCATGGGCATCCGCGTCGGCGAGGAAGAAGAGATCATGGGTCTCGACATGGCCGAGCTGGGCATGGAAGCCTATCCGGAATTCTCCAAGGGCTGAGGCCTCCCTCTCAACCCGATCTGGCACGGACCCGGGCGCAGCGATGCGCCCGGGTCTTTTCTATGCGGAGCGGCCTTGGCGCGGGGCTCACGCCCGGATCACGATTGATCCGAGTAAATCCATCAGGATTGACATGCCCGACCGAATTGGTCATCTATTCCTCGTCAGCAACAGGGTCAAACGCGTCATGATGATCTGCCATTGCAACGGAATCTCGGACAAGGACATCCACGCCGCCATGGACTGGATGCGGGCCGCCGACCCGGACACGATCATCACGCCCGGAAAGGTGTTCCGCGCGCTCGGACGCAAGACCGACTGCGCCGGCTGCCTGCCGCTCTTTCTCGACACGATGCAGAAGAACACCAGCCTCGAAGTGCCCGTTCTGACCAAGGCCGGTGCACGCCGCATGCGCCAGGTGCGCTGACGGTCGCACCCACCGTGCGGACTATTGGCGCCGCCCCTGAATCTGCCCTAAGGTGATCTGACCGATCACCCAGCCACCGCCCGCACAACGGGCGTGAGCCAGGCCAATTCATCTCATGAGGGGCACCATGAAGGGCGACGAAAAAGTCATCGAATATCTCAATGCGGCGCTGCGCAGCGAACTGACCGCGGTCAGCCAGTACTGGCTGCACTACCGGCTTCAGGAAGACTGGGGCTTTGGCCGCGTGGCCGCCAAATCGCGCGAGGAAAGCATCGAAGAGATGCACCATGCCGACAAGCTGATCGAACGCATCATCTTCCTCGGCGGCCATCCCAACCTGCAAAAGCTCGACGCGCTGCGCATCGGCCAGAACCTGCGCGAAACGCTGGAGGCGGACCTCGCCGCCGAATACGACGCGCGCACCCTGTATATCGAGGCCCGCAAGCACTGCGACTCGGTGGGCGACTACGTGTCGAAGAACCTGTTCGAGGAACTGATCGCCGACGAGGAAGGCCACATCGACTTCCTCGAGACCCAGCTCGACCTCGAAGCGACCATCGGCGCCTCGGCCTACGGCCAGCTCAACGCGAAGCCCACCGACGACGCCTGAGACAAGGGCAGTCGGGAGGGGGCGATTCGGGCGGCATCGCGCGGCCCGTCGGCCCCGCCCGGCGTGCTTTGCGAAGAGAGGTTAACAACCGGCCGGTTCAGGGGGGCGAACCGGCCGGGACTCACCCCAACAAGCGGTTAACGGGGTGGGATGAACGCAGCGGTCGCTGCGTTATCGGACCCCGGTTTTGTGTCCTTCTGGTGGCATATCGGCTGGATGCCACAATCCTGACGTGCAAGAGTGAAGCCCGCGTTAACACCTTCACGCAACGCGCGGTGCCTGTTTTCACCTTTCCCACACGCCTCTTCCGAGAGGCGCAAAAGGCTCAGCGGTTGATTTCCCGCTCCAGCCTCTGGCGCGCGATCAGCTCGTTCCGCTCCGCCTTGCGGTCGGCGGTCAGCGCGGTCTCCACGTAGCCCAGATGCCGCTCGACGGCCACGCGCGCGGCCTCCGCATCGCGGGCCTGCAGGGCGGCGTTGATGGCCTGGTGCTGCTCCAGCAGGCTTTCGCGCGTGGTGCGCTGCTTGAACATGATCTGGCGGTTGTAGAACACGCCTTCCCGCAGCAACTGGTACATGCTGCGCATCATGTGCAGCATGATAACGTTATGAGAAGCTTCGATAATTGCCAGGTGGAAGTCGGCGTCGAGCCTTGCTTCCTCTGCCGGGTTCCGCTTGCCGTGGGCCGCTTCCATCTTGGTCATCAGCTCGTCGATGACCTTCAGGTCGGTTTCGGTGCCGTATTGCGCCGCGCGCTGGGCCGCCAGCCCCTCCATGTCGCGCCGGAACGACAGGTAGTCGAACACCGCCTCGTCGTGGTTGGCAAACAGCCGCACCAGCGCCTCCGAGAACGCCGACCCCAGCACATCGGTGACGAAGATACCGGCCCCGGCGCGGCTTTCCAGCAGGCCGCGTTCGTGCAGTTCGGCCACCGCCTCCCGCAGGGACGGGCGGGAAACCCCAAGCTTTTCAGACAGTTCGCGTTCCGAGGGCAGGCGCTCTCCGGGGCGCAGGATGCCGCGCAGGATCAGCTTTTCGATCTGCCGCACGACGGCCGCCGCCAGTTTCTCCGGTTGGACTTTTTCGAAGGGCATGGGACCTCGCTTTGGTCTGCTTGTCTTACCAAAACCAGTGACACGCAGGGAAGCCCCATCCGTCGGCACGTGTGAACAATTACCCGAATTGCGGCGCATTGCGGCCTTAATCCTCAACAGAATGGTCCGGGACAAAGCATTCCAGAGGCCCCCATGCTGACCGCACTGATCGCATCCCTCCTCGGTACCATGACGCTCGCCGCCATCGCCCAGCCGGACGATGTGACGGCGGGCAACGAAGAACCCGACCTGCCGCTCGACCAGCCCGACACAGCCTCCGGAGAGATCGTACAGGCGGGGCTCTGGTCCGACCAGGTCGACGGCACCGCGCAGGACGACTGGCTGGCCGGCGGGCGGAGCTGCGATACACTCGAAGGTCACGAAGGTAACGACACCCTTTACGGAGAGCGCGGCCGCGACCTCCTGGAAGGCGGCCAAGGCAACGACCTCCTGAACGCCGGCGCCTGGCACGACGCCCTCGACGGCGGGGCGGGCGATGACACGCTCTTTGGCGACACCGGAAAGGACACCCTTCTGGGCGGCGAAGGCGACGACGAGATGTCGGGCGGTGAGTGGGATGACCTGCTGATCGGCGGCGCGGGCGACGATTCCATGGCGGGCGACAGCGGGAATGACCTGATGTACGCCCATGTCCCCGGTCCTTCGGGCGACGACCTGACAGCGCGTGCCTTCCATGAATCCCTCGAGCATGTCTTTGACAACAGGGAGGAATTCGACGCGCTGTCCGACGAGGACCAGCAGGCCGCGGCGGAAAACCTGTTCGACGAGATGCTCCAGCGCTATCCGGGCGCCCCGGCGGGCGCGGACGGCAGTGACACGCTGGACGGCGGTGCGGGCGATGACACGCTCCACGCGGGCGAGGGAGACGAGATGATCGGCGGCGCGGGGGACGACGACTTCTTCGTCTCCGGCTGGACGGCGCATAGCGATGGCACCGGCGTGCTGATCGACGACTTCGGCGTGGGCGACGACGAGCTGGTCGTGGAATACGACGCCTCTGGCGGTGCCCCGGCGCCGGAGATCGCGGTGACCACCCTCGCGAACGGGGATCAGATCGTCACGGCGGACGGTCTCACTGTGGCGACCCTTCTGTCTCCGGTACAGGCCCTGACCGCAGCGGATGTGCTTGTGGTGGGCGTGATGGTCTGAGCCGGCGGGTTTTCCGGAGGGCGTGACGGAAAGTACCCGTGGGCTCTCGCCAAAAGGCGTGATGGCATCAGCCGAAGCAACACCCGCCACAGGGCGACACGGATCGTAGGGCGGGGCTTCGCGCCGCCCGTCCTTAAGGGATGGTTACCAGCGGTCGAGCGCCGCCTCATCCTCGTCCCGCGCGGCGACCCACCCCGTCTCCTCCCCCACAAACTCCTTCTTCCAGAAGGGCGCGCGGGACTTGAGGTAGTCCATGAGATACTCCGCTGCCTCGAAGGCGTCCTTGCGGTGGCGCGCGGCGGTGGCGACCATCATGATCTGTTCGCCGGGCTCCATCCGCCCGTAGCGGTGGATCACCAGCGCGTCGCCCAAGGACCATCGCTCCATGGCCTCGGTGGCGATCTTCTCCAGCGCTTTCTCGGTCATGCCGGGATAGTGCTCGATCTCCATCGCGTTCAGCCCGCCGTCCACGTCTCGCACCACGCCGGTGAAGGTGACGATGGCGCCCATGTCGTGACGCCCGGCGGCAAAGCCCGCCGCCTCTCCGCCGAAGTCGAAAGGCGCGTCCTGCACGACGATCCGCATCAGCCGCCCGTCATCGGCGGGAAGAACGCCACTTCTCGCACACCGGCCAGCGGGGCGTCGAATTCCGTCAGTTCCTGGTCCACGGCCACACGCAGGGCCGAGATGTCCTCGAAGGCCGCCGCGTACCGCTCTTCCCGGGCGCGCAGTTCGGCCACGAGGTCCATCACCGTCGCCGCGCCGGTGTCTACCGTTTCCTTGGCCAGTCCGATCCGTTCGCGGACCCAGGCGAAATAGAGTACCTGCATCACGTCTCCTCCTTGAGGTGCGGGATCGCCTTGCGGAAATAGTCGAGCCCGGTGATCAGCGTCAACGCTGCCGCCAGCCACAAGAGCGCGATCCCGGCGAGCCCGGCCCAGACCATGCCATGCTGTTTCCAGCGCAGGCCCATCAGGTCCTCGGCCGTGCCGTTCAGGATATTGCGCACGATCTCGTCGTCCATGCCCATGGCGGACATCACGAGATAGTGTTCGAACACGCCCTGGCTGAACAGCACCGAGATGGCGACCATCTGGACCGTGGTCTTCCACTTTGCCAGCTTGGTGACCTTCAGCGTGCCCGAGACGTCGCCGAGGAATTCCCGCAGGCCCGAGACAAATACCTCGCGGAACAGGATCACGGTCGCGGGCAGCACCAGCCACGGCGTCCAGGACGAATAGCCGATGATGACCATCAGGGCGATCACCACCATCGCCTTGTCCGCGATCGGGTCCAGCATCGCGCCCAGCTTGGTTTCCTGGCTCCACGCGCGGGCAAGGTGGCCGTCGAAGAAGTCGGTGATCGCCGCGCCGAGGAACAGGATCAGAGCCAGCCAGTCCGCGAGCGGCCGCGCGAAGTAGAGGAACATCAGCGCCACGCCGGGGGCGGCGAGCAGGCGCAGGGCCGTCAGGATATTTGGCAGGGTCCATTTCATCGCAGCATTCCTAACGGGTTCCAAACGGCGGGGGAAGGGGCCTCGCCTCCGTGCCTTCTGGCAGGACGTTGCCACCTAGTTCATCACATTTGCCTGTCGGGGGGCCTGCGTTGAAACGCCGCTTGCGCGGGCGGGCGGCGCGTGCCGGTTCAGTCCCGCTGGCGGATGCGGTCGATCAGCCGGGCGCGGGCCTCTGGCACGGGCTTGTCGCCCATCTGTGGCGCCAGCCGGTGTTCGAGGAAATAGCCGGTGGTGCCCAGGGCCGTTGCAATCTCGGCGTTCCCGGCAGCGCCCTGGCCCAGCATGACCTCGGGCAGGGGCAGCAGGTGGTGGATCCAGTTGCCCGCCCCCTCTGCCGTCACCGCCCGTCCGCTCTTCGGCGAGACATAGACCAGCCCCTCTGTCCGCCCGGTTACGGCGCAGCTCGAAAGGTCGAGCGCGAAGCCCATCTCTTCCAGCAGCGCGATCTCCCACCGCAGGTACGCGAGCGGCCAGAGGTCGGGCTGGTCCAGCAGGTCCAGCAGCCGTTCGCTGAAGGTGTAGAGATCGGGGTGCGGCACCCGCTCCGGCAGGCAGAACCGCAGCATCGCCACGACCGCGTTCAGCCCGGCCAGCGCCAGCCGGTCCCCCAGGGCCGCCGCCGCGCGGGAGCGTTGCGGTTCGACCGTGAAGGCGCCCATGTGGTCTTCGAGCCGCGCCCGCCAGCTCAGGTCGAGCTGCGCGCCGGGTTGCAGGTGCGGTGCCATCTTGCGCGAGGTGCCGCCCCTCAGGACGCCCGCGTGCCGCCCGCGTTCCGGCGTAAACACGTCGAGGATCAGCGAGGTCTCGCCGTGCCGCCGCGTTGCCAGCAGTATCCCGGTGTCCCGCCATTCCATGCCGCGACATTGGCGCCGCGGCCGGGCGGGGGCAAGGGTTTCTCAACCCCGCTGTGTCACAACGCCCTGACCTTCAGAAGGAGGATGGGATGCGGCGATACCTGTGGATTCTGGCCATGGTGCTGATGGCGGAGGGGGCTTCGGCGCAGGCGATCTCCATGGAACCGCGCGGGGCATTGTTCGCGGATCGCGGGCCGATGTTCGGCGGGGCGGGCGGCGCGGTCGTGCCCATGGCCCGCGACGGGCAGGCGCAGGTGATCCACGTCAGCACGGGCGGTGCAGGCGGCGCCAACGGCGCGGAGGCGAGCCTGTTTGCCGGGCGCGCGGCGGCTTCCTTCTTTGCGCCGTGGCCCAGCCGCGGGGCCCCGGTGATCGACCGGATCGGACCGCGTCTTGGCGGGCCGGTGGCGCAGTTGCGCGACCTGATCGCCACGGCAGAGGCAGGGCGCGCGGGCTATGACGCGGTGCAGCACGGGGCGCGGATCCGGCCGCCCCTGCCGCCCACCCGCATGACCCTGACGGAGATCTACGCCTGGATCGACGCGACGCCCGGACAGCCCCATGCCATCGGGCGTTACCAGATCATCCCCGCCACCCTGCGCGGCCTTGTGCGCAAGGCGCATTACGGGCCGAACACCCGCTTCTCGCCGGAGGTTCAGGACCGCCTTGCAGACATCCTGCTGGAGGAGGCGGGGCTGACCGCCTTCCGCGAAGGGGTGATGACCCGCACGGCCTTCATGAACAACATCGCGAAGATCTGGGCGGGCCTGCCGAACTCGTCGGGGCGGTCGCATTACCACGGGTACGCGGGCAACCGGGCGACGATGACCTGGGCGCATTTCGAGGGGCAGATGGCGCGGATCTTCCCCGGCTGATCGGCGTGTTCCGGCCCGTGCAACAGCGCGCGGGGATGTAGGGCGGGGCTCTGCGCCGCCCTGCGCTCAGGCCAGCCCGTCCTCGTCCAGCAGGTGGCGTCCGGCGCGGTCCTCGACCTCGATCACCCAGAGGTCCGGGTCGAAGCCGCGCTGGCGGGAAATGGCCGCGTCGACCTCCCGTTCGTCGCCGCTGGCGAGGTCGGTCCAGACGCGTTCTCCGGTCGCGAGGTCGAAGCTGCGGGTGAAGGCGCGGGCCTTGCCGTCGAGGGTCGCAAGCTTGACCAGGACGGCGCCGGCGGTGTCGTCGCCGTGCGCCACGACGAAGGCCGGGATGTCGTGCAGGCGCAGCCGCGTGAGGTAAGCGTCGACCCAGAAACGGGCGGTCAGGCGGGTCATCGGCACTCCGGTTTATGCGGCGTTCATGTCCATTGAGAAACGGTCAACGCCCAAGGAAACAAGGGGCCCCGTCCGGATCGCCGGCTCAGCTGTTGCCGTCCTTGAAGTCGAGCCCCATTTCCGAGTAGCGCTCGGCCTCTTCCAGCCAGTTCTCGCGCACCTTCACCTGCAGGAACAGGTGCACCTTGCGGCCCAGGAACTCGGTCAGCTCCTCGCGCGCGGCCTTCGAGATCGCCTTGATCGTCTCGCCCTTGTGGCCCAGCACGATGCCCTTGTGGCCGTCCCGGGCGACGTAGATCACCTGGTCGATGCGGGCAGTGCCGTCCTCGCGTTCCGTCCAGTGATCCGTCTCGACCGTCAGCTGGTAGGGCAGTTCCTGGTGCAGGCGCAGGGTCAGCTTCTCGCGCGTCATCTCCGCCGCGATCATCCGCAGCGGCAGGTCGGCGATCTGGTCCTCGGGGTAGAGCCACGGGCCTTCCGGCACCTCGGCTGCCAGCCATTCCCGCAGGTCGTCCACGCCGTAGCCACGTTCGGCGGAGATCATGAAGGTCTTCTCGAACGCGTGGATTTCATTCAGCTTTTGCGACAGCGCCAGCAGTTCCTCGGCCTTCACCCGGTCGATCTTGTTGATCGCGAGCGCGACGCGGCGGCCGCGCGGCAGCTCTGCCAGCCCTTCGAGGATGCGGTCCACGCCCGGCGTCTTGCCGCGGTGCGCCTCGACCAGAAGGACCACGATGTCGGCGTCGGCAGCCCCGCCCCATGCGGCGGCGACCATCGCCCGGTCGAGCCTGCGGCGCGGCTGGAACAGGCCCGGCGTGTCGACGAAGATCAGCTGGCTCTCGCCCTCCATCGCCACGCCGCGGATGCGGGCGCGGGTGGTCTGGACCTTGTGCGTCACGATGGACACCTTGGCCCCGACCATGCGGTTGGTGAGGGTGGATTTGCCCGCGTTGGGCTCTCCGATCAGGGCGATGAATCCGGCGCGTGTGGTCATGGTGGCTGTCTTGGTCCGATGGTGAAGGCGCTCCCTTAGCGGGTTTCGCGCCGTCCCGCCATAGCACAAAGGCCGAAACCCGTCCCCTCCGGATCGGTCGGTGCGTTAATCCCGGCGCGTTAAGGTTTTGTTGTGGTGAGTCCCGGCCGGTTGGAGGGGGTGAACCGGCCGGTTGTTAACCTTTCGCCTGTGGCGACGAATCGCGAACATGGCGTTTTTGCGGGTCTGAGCTCGAAAACGGGCCGCTCGCTAAAATTGTCGGTATTTGGCGGCTCACGTCTTTGCGAGCGGCGCGGTTTTTCTGCGCCGTCCGTCGCGGATCAGCGAATAGGTCCCGGCGCCGACGATCAGCGCGGCCCCGGCCAGCGTCAGCGTGTCGGGCCGTTCGCCGAAGATCGAATAGGCGAGGATCAGCGCCACGATCAGGCGGAAGTAGCGGAAGGGCGCCACGACCGAGACCTCTCCGGTGCGCATGGCGAAGGTGATGGCGGTGTAGCCGATCACCCCGGCGATGGCGGTGCCGCAGAGCAGCGTGGCGGCCTGCGCGGTCGGCAGCGCGGACGCGCCCGGCTCGAACGCCACGATGACCAGCCCGGCGAAGGTGACGACCGCAAAGCCCAGCACCCCCAGCTGTGCCGCGTGCACATGCATCGGCGCGGTGCGGGTCGCCAGGTCACGCCCGGCAAAGCCGATCATGCCGAGGATCGCGAGGATGGCGTTGGGCTGGAAGGCGTCGGGCGTGGGGCGGACGATCAGCAGCACCCCGGCAAAGCCCACGGCCATGGCGGCCCAGCGGCGCGGCCCGATCTTCTCGCCGAGGATCAGCCCCGCGCCCAGCATCACCACCAGCGGCGCGGCCTGCAGGATGGCGGAGGTGGTCGAAAGCGGCGTGTAGGCCAGCGAGAGGGCAAAGAACAGCCGCCCGAGGATCTCGAAGGCGGTGCGGATCAGGAGCCGCGGTTTGAGGTATTCGCCAGTCCAGACCGGCACCCCCTGCTGCACGGCATAAAGCGCGTAGAGCGCCATGGCCATCAGCCCGAACTGCACGGTGCCCATCCCCGCGCTGACCTCGCCGGTGCCGGTGGCCGCCTTGAAGAACGCATCCTCGATCCCGAAGCCCAGCATCGAGAGCATCATCCAGAGGGCGCCGCGGAGGTTGTCGGTCATGGGGATCTTCTGCGCGAAAGGAACGAGGCGTGTCTTGCACCAGCACGCCGCCCAAGGGAAGGAGAACCGCCATGGGGGCGGAAAGTTCTGTGGCCGGCCGGGTGACAAGGGTGGCAGGGGAGCGGTTCGAGCGGCAGAAGGCTGCGCGCAGGTCGTCAGGTTAGCTCGTCCAGCAGGGCGCGGGCGGCGGCCTGTTCGGCCTGGCGCTTGTTGCCGGCGGTGGCGCGGGCGGTTTCGCCGGTGGCGAGGCGGGCCTCGATGGTGAAGACCGGGGCGTGGTCGGGGCCGGAGCGTTCGACCTCGGTGTAGGAGGGCGGCGCCATGCCTCGGCCCTGCGCCCATTCCTGGAGCGTGGTCTTGGCGTCCTTGGCGTCTTCCTCGACGCTGGCGATCAGGGGCGCCCAGAGCCGCAGGATCATCTCCTGCGCGACGTCGAAACCGCCGTCGAGGTAGACCGCGGCGATCACCGCCTCCATCGCGTCGCCGAGCAGCGCCTGCTTTCGCCGGCCGCCGGACATCTGTTCGGAGCGGCCGAGCTTCAGCGCCTCTCCGACGCCGATGGTGCGCGCGACCTCGGCGCAGGTTTCCTTGCGCACCAGCGCGTTGAAGCGCGGCGCCAGCAGCCCTTCGGAGGCGTTGCGGTCATGTCCCAGCAGCGCCTCGGCCATGACGAGGCCGAGGACGCGGTCGCCGAGGAATTCGAGCCGCTGGTTGTCCTCGCGCCCGGGGCCGGACATGGAGGCATGGGTGACGGCGCGCCGCAGGAGGGACTTGTCCTGGAACGTGTGGCCGAGCTTTTCCTCGAGCGCCTTGATCTCTGCCGATACCTTCATTCGATCCCCCGCATCACCCGGCCGCCGGTGCCGCGGTTGTTGAACAGCACGATCCGCGCCCGGCCGGTGATGGCGCGGTAGGGCACGGGACCTGGGCCGCCGGACCGGCGCGGCACACGGCTGTCGAGAGAATTGTCGCGGTTGTCGCCCAGAACGAAGACATGCCCCCCGGGTACGACAAAGGGGGGCAGGTCGTCCATGGTCTTCGCGTCGATGTCGAGCACGGTGACGGTGCGGCCCTCGGGCAGGGTCTCGGTCTCGCGGCGCTTTTCGCAGGGGGCGCCGGGGGCCACGGGGGCGTTGGCGCAGCGCGGCGCGGCGGTGGACAGAGGTGTTTCGGCCGGTTCGGTAAAGAGGCCGTCGGGCGCGTGCAGAAGGGGCGTGCCGTCGATCACCGGGATGCCGTTCTGAAAGGCGATGGTTTCGCCGGGGAGCGCGATCACGCGCTTGACGAAAGGCGTGCCGGTGTCGGGGTGGGAAAAGATGATGACGTCGCCGCGTTCGGGACGGCCGAAGCCGGGCGTGGCGAGGATGTAGTCGCCGGGCAGGAGCGCGGGCTTCATGCTGCCGGCGGGGATGGCGTAGGGTTCCCACAGGGCGCGGCTGGCGACCAGCAGGGCGAGCAGGGCCGTGGCGGCGCGGGCGGTGCGGCTGAAGGCGGGAGAGGCCTTTGCAGGTTCGGGCCTGCGCAGGACAAGGAACAGCGCGAAGACGAGCGAGACGAAGGGCACCATCAGCAGCCAGAGCCACCAGCCCGACGCGTTGATGTCGCGCAGGCGGCGGCGGGCATGGCCCACGGCGAGCAGCATCGACAGCGCGGCGGCGAGCCAGAGCGCGGCGTGCAGCGGGCCGAAGCCGTCGACGCGCTGCGCCAGGAAGGACAGCGCCAGCCAGAGGGCCGTCGCAAGCGCCACCCGGGCGCGCCCGGTCAGGCCGCTCCAGTCCAGCCCGTCGCGGACGAAGTCCATGGGATCACTGGATCTTCTTGAAGAACCGGTCGCCGCGCCACGTCCAGAAGAACAGCATCGAACGCCCGGCAGAGGAGAACATCACCCGGTCCGCCCGGCCCACGAGGTTCTCGTAGGGGACAAAGCCCACGCCGCCGGTCATGGAGCTGACCCGGCTGTCGGAGGAGTTGTCGCGGTTGTCGCCCATGAAGAAGTAGTTGCCTTCGGGCACGGTGAAGACGCCGGTGTTGTCGGAGCCCTGCGTGCCGATGTTCAGGATCGAGTGGCTGGTGCCGCCGGGCAGGGTCTCGATCAGCTTCTCCTTGACGCAGACGCCGCCTTCGCCGACCGGGCCGTTGGCACAGCGGGGGCGCAGGCGCTGGGGGCCCTGCGGTGCGGCGATCTCCTCGAAGGTGCCGTCGGGCTGCACCTCGACCTGCTGGTCGTTGATGTAGAGGATGCCGTTGCGCATCTGGATACGGTCGCCGGGCAGGCCGATCAGCCGCTTGATGAAGTCGCGCCCGGTGGTCGGGTGGCGGAAGACTACGACATCGCCGCGCTCGGGCTCGGACCCGAAGAGGCGGGCGTTGTCGCCGTCGGCCCAGCCGCAGACGTCATGCGCGTCGATGTCGATGCCGAAGCGCGGGATGATGATGGAGGGGCAGGAGGCGTAGGAATAGCCGTAGGCCATCTTGTTCACGAAGAGGAAGTCGCCGATGAGCAGCGTGTCCTTCATGGAACCCGAGGGAATCCAGAACGGCTGGAACAGGAAGGTGCGGAAGACGCCGGCGATGAGCAACGCGTAGACGATGGTCTTGATGGTCTCGAGCAGACCACCTTTTTTCTCTTCGGTTGCCATTCAATGCCCCTTGCCAGATGTCCCCCGCGCTACATGAGCGGCAGGGCAGGGCGTGTCAAGGCGGCTCTCCAACCGTTGACAGATCGCCGGACGGGCGTACCGTGGGGGCATACTTCACAGGTCATATTTCATCGGGACGGATGGATCATGCTTTTTCGGATCGCCTGCGTGGTGCTGGGCTTTGTCGCGGCCGCGATGCCCGCCCATGCGCTGGAAGACTGCAAGTTCGAGTTCAAGATCGACGCGCAAAGTTCGGCCTTCCAGGCCCTTGTCGAGGGGGCCGCGTCGCGCGGCGGCTTCTGGCGCCCGATCCGCGAGGCCCCGCAGGACGTGCAGGACATCGGGCGGTTCATCGGGCGGCTGGACGTGTGCCTGATGACGCCGGACGGCAAGCCGCGCACGGTGCAGACGCCGAACGGGTCGACCACGCTCAATTCGCCCTACGTGACGAACTGCACCGCGGCGCTGCTGCCCGGTAACCGCCTGCTGACCAACGTGCATTGTTTCCGTGAGCCGAGCCTTGTCGCGGCGGGCTTTACCCGGGTGCGGGAGGCGCGGATCAACTTCGGCTACACCTCGACGGATTTCACCGGGAACGTGCAGACCTTCCTTGTCGACGACCGGGAAATCGCCGCGGACGACGCCACCGATGCGCTTCTGCTGCAGATCATCGGGGCCGACGCGAACGAGGCCCTGGGCGGCAGCGTCCCGATGATGATGGAGACCGACGTGACGCCGCGCCGGGCGCTGACCATGGTGCATCACCCGCGGGGCGACGCGCAGCAGTTTTCCTCGGGCACCTGCCAGATCCACCCGGAGCAGGCCGCGCTGCCGGAGGCCGCCTCGCAATTGCGGCACAGCTGCGAAAGCACGGGTGGGTCGTCCGGGTCGCTGCTGCTGGACGCGCGGACGCTGGCGGTCATGGGGTTGCACAACCAGGGCGGGCTGAACGCGCAGGGCGGTTACAACAGCGGGCACAAGATCTCGGCCGTGGCGGCGGCGCTGGGGCTGGAGTTCCAGCAGGCCGGCGCGGGCGGCACCGGCAGCTTCGACCCGGCGGCGCGGGCGCAGGGCGCGCTGACCGATGCGCTGCTGATCGAGGACGACGCGGCGCGCCGCGATGCTCTGGCGCAGATCGTGCAGGGCTTTCCCGGCAGCCGCGCGGCGCAGAGCGCGCAGCGGGCGCTGGACCTGATGCAGGGGCCGGGCCGCGAGGACCCGGAGCAGACCGCGACCGCGGCGCTGACCGCCGCGCTTCAGGTGCAGGGGCTGTCGCGCCGGTCGCGGCTGGAGGAGTTGATCGCCACCTTCCCGGAGACGGCGGCGGCAGAAAGCGCACGGGCCATGCTGGAGCTGGTCACGGCCTCTTCCACACAGGAGGCGATCAACCCGCGCGAGCCGATCCCCGGAACCGACGTGCTGCGGGTGATGGCGGACGGGCGGGGCGACTACAACTCGCCCGACGCGGCGCTGCGCGCGGCCTCGGCCGGGGACGTGATCGAGATCTACCCGGGCCTCTACGAGGGCGGCGTGGACGTGGACATCCCCGTGACCATCGTCGGGGTCGGCGACCGCACGACCATCGTCTGGGAATCGGACGAGGACGACGTGATCTACTGGACCGCCGGGTCGGGCCGCATCGCCAACCTGACGCTGCACCTGCGGGGCGGCGATTTCTACACCGTGGATTTCGACGGCGGCTCGGCTGTGCTGGAGGACAACGTGATGTCCTCGGGCGGGCTGGCCATCGTCGGGGTCCGGTCGGGCAGCACCGCGACGGTGCGCAACAACATCATCAAGGACGGCGCCTCGACCGGGGTCTATGTCTACGACGACGCGCGCGGCACGGTGGAGGACAACGAGATCCTCGACATCAAGGGGTCGGGGATCTCGGTCAAGACCGGGGGCGACCCGGTGATCCGGCGCAACGCCATACACCGCAGCGAGCAGAGCGGCATCTACGTCTTCGAGGACGGCAAGGGCACCATCGAGGACAACGAGGTGACGGGATCGGGCAAGTCGGCCATCGCGGTGGCGACCGGATCGGACCCGATCGTGCGGCGCAACGACGTGCATGACAACGAACAGTCCGGGCTGAACGTCTACGACGGCGGGCGCGGCACCTTCGAGGAGAACGAGGTCTATGCGAACGTGCTGTCGGGGATCAGCGTCGGCAAGGACGGCGATCCGGTGATCCGCCGCAACACCATCCGCGACGGCCAGCAGAGCGGCATCTACGTCTACGAGGCCGCGAAGGGGCTGATCGAGGACAACGAGATTTACGGCAACGCCAACGCCGGGATCTCGATCAGCGAGGACGGCGACCCTCTGATCCGCCGCAACACCATCCGCGACAACGGGCAGAGCGGGGTGAGCCTGTTCGAGGGCGGCAAGGGGACCATCGAGGACAACGAGATCACCGGCAACGGCGCGGCGGGGATCTCGGCCCGCGAGAAGAGCCACGCGGTGGTGCGCGGCAACACGATCACCGGCAACGCCTACGAGGCGGTCTGGATCTACAAGGAGGCGGGCGGCCAGTTCGAGGACAACGACCTGCGCGGCAACGAACGCGGCGCCTGGGACATCGAGTCGAGTGCGGGCTCGGTGATCCGCTCCGGCAACCGGGAGTAAGGCGGCGCGTGTGGCTGTCGGGGGGAGGCGGCGCATAGCCCCGCCCTGCGAGGGGGTGTTGTCAGGTGTCAGACAAAAGCGACGTCCCTGTCAGACCGCTGACCCGGATCGCATTTGCCAAGGAAAAGCTGTCGTTCGTGCCCCGTGCAGCGAAGGCCGGCAGCGAGCCCGAAACGGCCGATATTGCGCGCAGTCCGATTGGCTGCTTTCCAATACCGGCCACGTCCAATCCGGATCTTGTGCAATGAATACGTAGCACCCCGACCGCGCATGAAACGGGTCGCCGGTCCGCGAGGCTGTGCCGTAGTCGATCAACATCCAATGATCGAAAGGCATAGCAATGAAACTCAAAGACAAGACCATCATCGTGACCGGGGCGAGTAGCGGAATAGGTGCTGCCAGCGCACTTCTTCTGGCCTCGAACGGCGCAAATCTCGTTCTCGGCGCTCGAAGGAGGCCCGAACTCGAACGGCTCGTCGGGCAGATCGCTCAAGGCAACGGAAATGCGGTCTGCCTTCCCGGTGACGTGCGCGACGAGGCATATGCCGAAGCCCTCGTGCGCTGTGCCCTGGATACATTCGGGGGCCTTGACGGCGCATTCAACAACGCAGGCACGGTAGGTCAGATGCAGCCCGTGCCTGACATGCACTCGAACAACTGGCACGAGGTGCTGGCCGTCAATCTCAACAGCGGCTTCTACGCGGCCAAATACCAGATACCGGCGCTGCGCGACAACGGCGGCGGGTCCATTGTCTTCACCTCTTCGTTCGTCGGGCATGCGATTGGATTGCCGGGTATGGCGGCCTATGCTGCCGCTAAGGCAGGTCTGGTTGGACTGGTTCAGGTTCTGGCTGTCGAACACGGCACAGAGAAAGTGCGCGTGAACGCGCTCCTGCCGGGCGGCACGATGACGCCCATGGCGGGAGATGATCCCAGTTTCCATGAGGTCGTGCGCGGGTTCCATGCCCTCAAGCGGATCGCAGAGCCGTCGGAAATCGCGCAGGCCGCAATGTTCCTGCTTTCACCGGAGGCATCTTTCGTTACCGGCAGCGCAATGACCGTGGATGGCGGAAACTCCATTACCAAGGCCTGAGGTCATCATTTGCGGACGTTGACCCACCGCACGTCAACGTCCGCTCCGTCCCGCACAGCAGGTACGGGCGCGGGGCGCGTCGAAGGTCCGGATTGGGTCGGAAAGGCGTGGCAATGGGGGCAGGATTGCTTGGCATTGCCTCGTGACCGAGACCCGAAATCCATGGGGTCGAGTCGCTTTCGCATGGCATTCGACAGGTGTGCCTGGAGGGTGCGGGTTGGCGTTGTCCGTCCGGCAGGGCGGCGCGGCGCCAGAGGTGCGCCGGTGCCGACGGGCGCTTCGTTCGTGATGTCAGGGCGGGCCTGATGGGGGCCGGATGTGCGACGCTGAAGCGGTTGTCCGGACGGCCGTGGGTGCGCCGGGCTGGCCTGTAGGTCAGGCGTTGTCCGGCGATGCCAGCGGGCGCGCCTCGATCACCACGAAGGCCTGCGCCCAGGGGTGGTCGTCGGTGAGGGTGACGTGGATGATCGCCTCGTGCCCCGGCGGGGTCATGCTGTCCAGCCGCTCCTTCGCCCAGCCGGTCACGTGCATCACCGGCTGGCCGGTGCGCAGGTTGGTCACCGCCATGTCCTTCCACGCGATCCCCATCCGCAGCCCGGTGCCGAGCGCCTTGGAGCAGGCCTCTTTCGCGGCCCACCGCTTGGCGTAGGTGCCGGGCGTGTCGGCGCGGCGTTCGGCCTTGGCCTGCTCGATTTCGGTGAAGACGCGGTTGCGGAAACGGTCGCCGAAGCGGTCGAGCGTGCGCGCGATCCGTTCGATGTTGGCGAGGTCGGTGCCGATGCCGAGGATCATGGAGGTCAGTCCGGCCAGCGCAGGGTGACGTCGCCGGTCGCCTGGTTGAGGACGATCTGCAGGTCGTAGACCGGATCGCTGTCCTCGCCGGTGATGTAGGAGCCCACGGGCAGGGTGAAGATCAGCCCCTGCGCCGGGTCGTAATCGGCGGTCATCGCGCCGAAGTCCATGCGCGAGAAGCCGATCCCGCCGTTGCCGATCATCACGCACTGGCGGATGCCGAGTTCGTCGTAGGGGGGCGATAGGATCAGCAGGTAGGCCCAGCCGCCCGCCGGTTCCACCGTGTCGATCATCGCCACGCGGGTCTTGCCGTTGGAGAAGGTGCGGGTGTGCGCCTCCCACGGTTCGGCGAGGTTCCATGCGCTGGACCGGCCGTCGCAGTTCGACACCTGTGGGTTGAACTCTTCGGCGAGGGCCGGGGTGGCGGCGAGCAGGCCCATCAGGGCGAGGGAACGGAACATGGCGGGCACTCCTGAACTGGTGGCGGCGACGCTAGCACGGGGGAGGGGAGAGGAAAACGGCGCCGCAAAGCGGGGGTCCGTTCAGTCGTTGCCCTCGGCGTAGACGTGCAGGATACGGTCCTCCCCAACGCCACCGCAGGTGGTCAGTTCCCCGTCGCAGGCGGCCACGAAGTCGGGCAGGTCGAGGCCGGGGAAGCCGAAATACTTGGCCTCCTGCACGCCGCCCTTCTGCGCGGCGAAGATCACCCGGCCGATGCCCGCAAAGCGGATCGCGCCGAGGCACATCTCGCAGGGTTGCAGGGTGGTGACCAGCGTGCAGCCCGAGAGGTCCGCCGTGCCGAGCGCCCGGCAGGCCGCCGAGATCGCCACGATTTCCGCATGGCGGGAGGGGTCGTGGTTCAGGTGCACCTCGTTCGCGCCGCGCGCCAGGAGCGTGTCGCCCCGCATGATCGCCGCGGCGATGGCGGCGGGCCCGCCGCTGCCCTGCCGGTCGAGCGCGGTGTCGATCAGCTCCTCCATGACCGCGCGCTCGGCGGCGGTCACCTCCGTCATGCGCGGGCCTCGTCCATCAGGCGGCGCATCTCGGCGATGGCCGGTTGCAGCCCGAGGAAGATCGCCTCGCCGATGATGAAGTGGCCGATGTTGAGCTCCATCACCTCGGGGAAGGCGGCGACGGGTTTCACCGTCTCGTAGGTCAGGCCGTGTCCGGCATGCACCTCGAGCCCGAGGGAATGGGCAAAGGCGGCCATCTCGCGCATGCGCTCGAGCTCGGCGTCGCGCTGCTCGAAGTCGCCCTCGGCGTGGAAGTCGCAGTAGGCGCCGGTGTGCAGCTCGATCACCTGCGCGCCGATGCGGTGGGCGGCCTCGATCTGGCGGCGGTCGGCGGCGATGAAGATCGACACGCGGCAGCCCGCGTCGCGCAGGGGGGCGATGAAATGCGCCAGCCTGTTCTCCTCGCGCGCGACTTCGAGCCCGCCCTCGGTGGTGCGCTCCTCGCGCTTCTCGGGGACGAGGCAGATGGCGTGCGGCTTGTGGCGCAGCGCGATGGCCTGCATCTCGGGCGTGGCGGCCATCTCGAAGTTGAGCGGCAGGGTGAGCGTGTCCATCAGCCGTTCGATGTCGCTGTCGGAGATGTGGCGGCGGTCTTCGCGCAGGTGGGCGGTGATGCCGTCGGCGCCCGCCTCCTCCGCCAGCTTGGCGGCGCGGATCGGGTCCGGGTAGGCGGAGCCGCGGGCGTTGCGGACGGTGGCGACGTGGTCGATGTTCACGCCGAGGCGCAATTTGCCGGTGGGGGTCATGGGGGCCTCCGGGGTGGAATTTGATCAAACACTAGGGGTCCCTGCGGGAAATGCAACGCGGTTTCCGGGCGCGCGGCTTGGCGGAAGGCCGCGCAGGCGGGTGCGCCCCGCGGCTGCGGCGTTTGCCGGGCGGGCCGGGCCTGATAGATCCTTGGGCGAGGATAGCGAGCAGGAGACCGGAATGACGCAGAGACGTCTTGCAGGGACTTTCATCGGACTGGCGATGCTGACGGCGCTGCCGTCGCTGGCATGGGCGGAAGGCGTCTGCGCCAACAAGCCGTCGAAGCTGGCAGGCGCGGCGGTCGACCGGGCGGGCGACGTGGCCCGGACCGGCGCGCGGGTCGCCGGGAACTACATGCTGATGCACCCGGGCCAGAGCGTGAAGCTGGTGACCGGCGCCGCCGGAACGGTGTCGAGCGCGACCACGGCGGCTGGCGGTGTCGGCGGGCTTGCGGCCTCGGTCACGGCGGTGGTCACGGCGCCGGTGACGCTGGTGGTGGGGGCGGTCGCCTTTGCCGCGGTCGGCAGCTACGAGGGGCTGTGCTATTTCCAGGTGGAGCGGGTGACCGACCCCGACGAGGTTCGCGCGATCGTCGACAGCATCACCGAGACCGACCCACTGGTCTGGACGCGCAACACCAACAAGGGGCCGGTCATGGTGGTGGCCGGGCCGGAGGGCGAGCAGGTGTACCCGATCCGCAAGCTCTACATCGCCGACGGTCTGCTGAAGGTGCGGGACTGGGGGCTGAACTCCACCCTCGGGCCGGTGGCCTACGTGCAGCCGGAAGAGGAAGAGTAAGGGCTTCGCTTGTCGTGATGTCCTGGCCGGGGGCGGGACTGTTGCCTTCGGCAAGTGCGCCCGCCCGCCGGCCCATTCGGTCTGAATTTCAACAGCTTGGCGCGTTTGGCGGGCTGGTAGGGGCCGTGAGCCTCTGCAGGAAATACTCGGCGGCCGGGCCTGTGCTTCGGTCAGGCGCGGGCGTGCAGGGCGCGGATCATCACGGCCTGATAGAAGGTCGTTGGGGCGGTGAAGCCCGCCTCTGCCAGCAGCGTGTCGGTCCGGGCGGGGGAGAGGACGGCGAGCGTCTCTCTCAGCAGGACGGACAGGCGGTCGAGCGACTCGGGTGTGGCGCCCATCAGGGTCTGGACCTTTTTCCACGTCCCGAGCGTCGGCGCGAAGCTGGGGGCGTCGAGGTCGTGGCTGATCTCGGCGCTGACGAAGGGCGCGCCGGGGGAGAGCTGCGCGCGAATCGCGGCGTAGAAGGCGGGGCGGTCGCCCTCGGCGATGAAGTGGGCGACGAGCATGGCCAGCGCCGCGTCATGCGGGGCGCCGTCGGGCAGGGCGTGCACGTCGCCGTGGACCAGCGTGCAGCGGTCCGAAAGGCCCGCCTGCGCCAGCCGGTCGGCGCAGACGGCGAGCATGTCGGCGGAGGGGTCGACGCAGGTGAAGCGCCAGCCGGGATGAGCGCGGGCGAGGGCCAGCACCTCTGCCCCGGTGCCGGTGCCCACGGAGAGCAGACGGGCGTCTTCGGGAAGGTCCTCCAGCACGAGGCCGGTCAGGAAATGCAGCGCGTCGGAGATCGGTGCGAGGCGTGCGTTGCGGGCGTCGTAGCCCGTCGCGGCATTGCCCGCGAAGAAATCGGTGGGGGAATCCTGCATCGGAAGACCTTTGGACGTCAGGGCGCGCGGCCCTCGGCCTTGCGCTTTTTCAGTTCGGCGAGCTTGGCCTTGATGACCCCCTTGCGGCGGTTCTGGAAGGCGGTGATCAGCGGCAGCGAGACGTAGTAGGCGATGGTGCCCGCGATGATGCCGGGGATGATCCCGCCGATCATGTAGGGATAGAAGACCTCGTCGTAGAAGATCCTCAGGTGCGACCAGTCCGTCTGTTCGGGCGTGAAGATGGCGTAGAAGTTGTCCCACAGGTCCTGCCCGGCCTTCACGAACTTGGCGCCGAGGCTGCCGTCGTGGTGGTCGGGATGGCCGTGCAGGCCAAGGAGCCAGTAGCCGGTCTTCATCGCGATGACGCCGATCGGCACGTAGGTCAGCGGGTTGCCGAAGAAGGTCGACAGCAGCGCGGCCAGGATGTTGCCGCGCATCAGCCACGCCAGCGTCGCCGCGACGATGAAATGCAGCCCGTAGAACGGCGTGAAGGTGGTGAAGACCCCGGCGAAGATGCCGCGCGCGATGCGGTTCGGCGGATCGGGCAGGCGGTTCAGGCGCAGCCGGACGTAACGCGCGGCGCGACCCCAGCCACCTTTGGGCCAGAGCGCTTCCGCCACGATCCGCCAGATCGGGCGCCTGTCGCGTCGCTTGAACACGTTGCCGATGCCTCGCTTTATTCTGCCGCTTCCGGCGCCGCCTCCAGCCCGGGATCGCGCCGTCGCTCTACCGAAGCGACCATGCTCTCTGCCTCCAGCGCGGAGACGACGGAATGCAGGTGCTCGGCATCGCGCAGGTCGATATCCATCATGATGCGGTAAAAATCCGGTTTCTTGTCAAGGAAGGTCATGTCGGAGATATTGGCCTTGCGCTCTCCGATCAATGTGCAAATCCGTCCCAATGCGCCTGCATCATTTCCGAGCACCATTTCAAGGGTGACCGTGTAGACCGCCGGGTGGATGCCGTCCGCCCAGTGCAGGTCGAGCCAGCGCGACGGCTGATCCTCGTAGGCGGCCAGCGCGGCGCAGTCGATGGCGTGCACCGCCACGCCCTTGCCGCGATGGGCGAGGCCCACGATGCGTTCGCCGGGCAGCGGCTGGCAGCAGGAGGCGCGTTCGAACCCCTGGCCGTGTTCTAGGCCGACGACCGCGCGCTTGGTGTCCACCTCCACGTCCCGGACGACGGCGAGGTTGGGATAGATCGCCTCCACCACTTCGCGGGTGGTCAGTTCGGCGCTGCCGAGGCGGGCCAGCAGGGTTTCGGTGTCTTCCAGCCGCAGGGTCTTGGCCGCTTTTTCGAGCACCTTGTCGGTGGCCTTCTTGCCGTGGCTTTCGAAGGCGGCGCGCGCCAGTTCGAGGCCCAGCCGCGCAAAGCGTTCCTTGTTGGCCTCGCGCAGCGCGCGGCGGATCGCGGTCTTGGCCTTGCCGGTCGTCGCGATGTCGAGCCACGTGGCCTGCGGGGCCTGCCCCTCGGCGGTGATGATCTCGACCGACTGGCCGTTCTTCAGCCGGGTCCAGAGCGGCACGCGGATGCCGTCGACCTTGGCGCCGACGCATTTCGAACCGATGCGGGTGTGGATCTGGTAGGCGTAGTCCAGCGGCGTCGCGCCCTTGGGCAGCTTCACCACGTCGCCCTTGGGCGTGAAGCAGAACACCTTGTCGGAGTACATCTCCAGCTTCACCGCCTCCATGAAGGCGTCGTGATCCTCCTCCGAATCGAACTGTTCGGTGACGGACGCGATCCACTTGGCAGGATCGACGGCAAAGCGGTTCTCGGCGGGGGCGCCGTCGCGGTAGGACCAGTGCGCGGCAACGCCGGTTTCGGCGACCTCATGCATCTCGCGCGTGCGGATCTGCACCTCGACCCGCTTGCCGTCGCGGCCCGAGACGGTGGTGTGGATCGACCGGTAGCCGTTCGATTTCGGCTGGCTGATGTAGTCCTTGAAGCGGCCCGGCACGGCGCGCCAGCGCTGGTGGATCGCGCCGAGCGTGGCGTAGCAGTCCGCCTCCGACCGGGTGATGATGCGGAAGCCGTAGATGTCCGAGAGGCGGGAGAAGCCGATCTTCTTCTCCTGCATCTTGCGCCAGATGGAGTAGGGCTTCTTCGCGCGGCCGAAGACCTCGGCGTCGACGCCGGCCTTTTCCAGTTCGTGCCGCATGTCCGAGGTGATCCGGTGGATCACGTCGCCGGTTTCCTTCTGCAGCGTGATGAAGCGGCGGATGATCGATTCGCGGCCCTGCGGGTTCAGCACGCGGAAGGCGAGATCCTCCAGCTCCTCGCGCATGGACTGCATGCCCATGCGTCCGGCGAGGGGGGCGAAGATCTCCATCGTCTCGCGCGCCTTCTGCTGCTGCTTCTCCGGCTTCATCGCCTTGATGGTGCGCATGTTGTGCAGCCGGTCGGCGAGCTTAACGAGGATGACGCGCAGGTCCTTGGACATCGCCATGAACAGCTTGCGGAAGTTCTCTGCCTGCTTGGTCTCGGAGCTGGAAAGCTGGAGGTTGGTCAGCTTGGTGACGCCATCCACCAGTTCCGCGACCTCGTGGCCGAAGTTCTGCTCCACCTCTGTATAGGTGGAACGGGTGTCCTCGATCGTGTCGTGCAGCAGGGCGGTGATGATCGTCGCGTCGTCGAGCTGCTGTTCCGTCAGGATGGCGGCCACGGCGACGGGGTGGGTGAAATAGGGTTCACCCGACTTGCGGAACTGACCTTCGTGCATCTGGCGGCCGTACTCGTAGGCCGCCGTGATCAGTTTCTCGTTGGTTTTCGGATTGTAGTTGCGGACGAGGGCAACAAGATCCTCAGCAGCGATCATGTTGCCCTACCCCGACCCAAAAGGTCCCGCTCAGCTTTGGCCCTGCGCTTCCATGAGCGCGCGCAGCAGCTTCTCTTCGGACATGTCGTCGTCCTGAGGCTTGTCCTGTTCGGCACCCATGAGCAGCGCCATGGCGTCGTCCTCGGGTTCGTCGACCTCGATCTGGGTCTGGTTCGACTCGATCAGGCGCTCGCGCAGTTCGTCGGTGGACTGGGTTTCCTCCGCGATCTCGCGCAGGGCAACGACGGGGTTCTTGTCGTTGTCGCGGTCCACGGTGATCGCCGCACCGGCGGACAACTCACGCGCGCGGTGCGCGGCGAGCATCACCAGTTCGAACCGGTTGGGTACCTTGTCAACGCAATCTTCTACCGTCACGCGGGCCATCTGAACGCTCCAATCCTGTGGTGGATTCCTGAGAAACCACGGTTTAACGCGGCAATGCCGGATTTACAAGCGGCGTCAAGTCACAATGGCAAGACCTCTTGCCGCAGCTCTTCGGGCAGCGCCTCGGTCATCGCGGCGACGGTTGTGCCCAGCACCGGATGGCGCCATCCGGCGGCCACGTCGCGCAGGGGCACAAGCACGAAAGCGCGTTCCTGGAGCCGGGGGTGGGGCAGGATCAGCCGGTCGGGGGCGCGGTTTTTCTGATCCTCGAGCGGCAGGGCGCGCCAGGCGGCGTGGGTGTCCGCATCGGGCAGGACGGTGTCATCGGCGGCGATCAGGTCGAGGTCGAGCGTCCGGCTGCCCCAGCGCTGCACGCGGGCGCGACCGAAGTCCGCCTCGATCGCATGCAGCCGGGTCAGAACCTCGGGCGCGGCGGCGCCGGGCAGGGTCACGGCGGCGCAGGCGTTGACGTAGTCGGGACCGGCCCCGGCGGGGAAACACGGCGTCGCGAAGAATCGGCTGACCCGTCGCAACCGGAAGCCCGCATCTGCCAGCGCTGCAAGCGCCGCTTTCACGGTTTCCGCAGGGTCGCCGTGGTCGGACCCGAGGTTCGACCCCAATGCAATCAAGAATTCTTGTTCCATATTGATCGCCGGTCTATCCTTATGAGGTGTTTTGCGCGCTTGATATGCGTGCTGAAAGCATTAACCTTAGCTCCTACGCCCGCCCTTTATCCAAACACTCACACTCACGGACGACGGCGGACACATTGAATGAAAGGACATTTGATGTTTTACAAGGACGAACGGCTTGCGCTGTTCATAGACGGCTCAAATCTCTACGCAGCCGCAAAAGCACTCGGCTTCGATATCGACTACAAGCTCCTGCGGCAGGAATTCGCGCGTCGTGGCAAGATGGTGCGCGCATTCTATTACACGGCTTTGCTGGAAAACGACGAGTATTCGCCGATCCGGCCGCTGGTCGACTGGCTCCATTACAACGGCTTCACCATGGTGACAAAGCCCGCGAAGGAGTACACGGACAGCCAGGGACGCCGTAAGGTCAAGGGCAACATGGACATCGAGCTGACGGTCGATGCCATGGAGCTGGCACCGCGCGTGGACCATATCGTGCTGTTCTCCGGCGATGGCGACTTCCGGCCCCTGGTCGAATCGCTTCAGCGTCAGGGCGTGCGGGTCTCGGTCGTTTCGACCATCCGCAGCCAGCCGCCGATGATCGCCGACGAACTGCGCCGCCAGGCCGACAACTTCATCGAGCTGGACGAGCTGCGCGAAGTCATCGGCCGCCCGCCGCGCGAGCAGCAGGTGGAACGCAACTTCGAGGTCGCCTCGTCCAAGTGACGGGGCACCCTTCCGGCAGGCGCTGTGGGGATGGCGCCGGGCCGGATGGGGCACCAGCCGGGAAACGATGACGGGATTGGCCGCCACATTCGTCGCAATGGGCGGCCTTTTCCTTGCCGCCTTCGGTGCGGCGACGGTCCTGCCGTTCCAGTCGGAACTGGTCTTTGCCGCGATGCAGGCCAAGGACATCTGGCCGCTGTGGCTGCTGATCGTGGTCGCCTCGGTCGGGAACACGCTGGGGTCGGTGGTGAACTACGCCATGGGCCGCGCGGCGGAGCGGTTCCGCGGGTCGCGCTGGTTCCCGGCCTCCGAGGCGCAGCTTGAGCGGGCGCAGCGCTGGTACGCGCGCTGGGGCGTCTGGACGCTGCTCTTGTCATGGGCGCCTCTGGGCGACGCCATCACCCTGATCGCGGGCGTGATGCGCACGCCGCTGTGGCTGTTCGTGGCGCTCGTCGCCTTCGCCAAGACGGTGCGCTACATCCTGTTCGCCTGGGCGGCGGCGGGGATCATCGGCTAGGCGGGGTCCGCCTGCCGGCCGGTCTGGCGGTCCATCAGCCGGTCGAAGAGCGCCTCCATTGACTGCGCCATCCGCTTGCCGTCGCAGACCGGCGCGTCCTTCAGGGCGTCACGCATCCCGTGGCGCATCTCTTTCAGCCGTGCGGGGGTCTCGGGGTCGTTGCCCATGCGGATCGCCATGTCGATCATCGCCTGCCGGGAGGGCGCGACGAAGTCCTTCAGGTGCGTGTAGCAGATCAGCGAGGCGGAGGTGCGCGAGGCCCAGCGGTCGCCGTCGAAGGTCAGCACCGGCACGCCCTGCCAGATCGCCTCGACCGTGGTGGTGCCGCCGTTGTAGGGGAAGGCGTCGAGCGCGAAATCCATCCGGTCGTAGTTCTTCAGGTAGTCGTAGTGCTCGGCCCCGCCGTCGAGGATCAGCCGATCCGTCCCAATCCCCCGTTCGGCGAAGCGTTCGGTCAGCCAGACGCGGTTCTCGCCGCTTTCCAGCGTGCGGTTGGCAAGGAACAGCTTCGATCCGGGGACGCCCTTCAGGATCTCCGACCAGGCGTCGATCACGGTAGGCGTCAGCTTGTACTGCACGCAGAGGCTGCCAAAGGTGATGTGACCTTTCGTCAGGCAGGGCGGATCGGTCACGGGCGGCGCCCTGTGGGCGACGGTGAAGGTCAGGTAGCTGGTGGGCAGGCGGTGGACGGTTTCGTTGAAGAACCTCTCCTCGCCCGGTTTCACCGATTGCTCGTCCCCGACGATCCCGTGAAAGCCGGGCAGGCCGGAGGGGGCGAAGTGGTTCTGCCATGCAAGACAGATCGGCGCGACGGGCTGGGTGAAGATGCCCAGCCGTTCGGGTGTGCTGTAGGCGTTGATATCGATCAGGATATCGAGCCCGGTCTTGCAGATCAGCTTGCCCAGTTGCGTGTTGTCGAGCGTGCCCGTGGTGTGGATCACGTCGGTCGGGTGCGGTTCGTAGCCGATCATCTCCGCCCCTTCTGCGCTGTCGGAGAAGAGGTGCACCTCCACCTTCGCGCGGTCGTGGTTGTTGATCAGCGCCCAGGTGGGCCGCATGTAGTTCGGCTTTTCCAGCCACGACGACACGTAGCCCACGCGCAGCGGCCCGTCCGTACGGGGGCGGGGTCTTGGCGTGCGCTTCATCCGGTTGGCGAGGGGGGAGTTCGCCAGCACCTGCGCAAAGGCCTGCCGGGCGGCGAGGATGGTTTCGGGCGTGGCGGTGGGCGCGCCGGGGATCAGCGTCGCCACCGCAAGCCATGCAGCGAGGTTGCCGGTCTCTTTCGCGGCGCTTTCGTGGAACGCGACGGAGGCGTCCACGTCGCCCAGCTTGAACAGCGCGCGGCCCATCATGTGGCGGACCTCCGGCGCGTCCTCCAGCGACAGGCTCTGCTCGAAGCAGGCGATGGCCTGCGCGTATTCCTGCTGCCGGTCCATCGCCGCGCCGATCCGCGCCCATGTGGGCGCCGAGACATTCCCGAGCGAGATCCGCGTGTTGTAGGTGGCGAAACCGTCGAGGATGCGGCCCCCGGCGATCTGCGCCTCGGCCAGTTCCTCCAGCGCGGCGCCGTCCAGCGGGTTGCGGCGGACCTTTTCCTTCAGGGCGGCGAACGGGTCCGGCGGGGCGGCCCCGCCAAAGCGCAGGAAATCGGTGAACTCGTCGCTGGAGGCGGTCATGGCAATACTCTGTCTTTGAAATAGGCGTTTGGACCCAGCCTGCTTGGTTAACGCTGGTGGATCAAGGTCCGGATTACTGGACGCGGGCGGTGCGACTGACTAGGTGAGGGGCAAGGAGACATGCGCATGACCCCACTGACCCTTTACCTTGCCGCGCCGCGCGGTTTCTGTGCCGGTGTCGACCGGGCGATCAAGATCGTCGAGATGGCGCTCGAGAAATGGGGCGCGCCGGTCTACGTCCGCCACGAGATCGTGCACAACAAGTTCGTCGTCGATGACCTGCGCGCCAAGGGCGCCGTCTTTGTCGAGGAGCTGGAGGAATGTCCCGGCGACCGCCCGGTGATCTTCTCGGCCCACGGCGTGCCGAAGGCGGTCCCGGCGGAGGCGGCGCGGCGCGAGATGATCTATGTCGACGCGACCTGCCCGCTGGTCTCGAAGGTCCATATCGAGGCCGCCCGCCACGCGGAGAACGGTTTGCAGATGATCATGATCGGCCATGCCGGGCATCCGGAGACCATCGGCACCATGGGCCAGCTGCCCGCGGGCGAGGTGCTGCTGGTGGAGACCCCCGCCGACGTGGCCAATGTGCAGGTCCGCGATCCGGAACGGCTGGCCTTCGTCACGCAGACCACGCTGTCGGTGGACGACACCGCGGAGATCGTCGCGGCGCTGAAGGCGCGGTTCCCGTCCATCGTCGGACCGCACAAGGAAGACATCTGCTACGCCACCACGAACCGGCAGGAATCGGTCAAGGCCATCGCGCCGAAGGTCGATGCGCTGCTGGTTGTGGGGGCGCCGAACTCCTCCAACTCGCGCAGGCTGGTGGAGGTCGCCCGGAAGGCGGGCTGTTCCTACGCGCAACTGGTGCAGCGTGCCTCGGACATCGACTGGCGGGCGCTGGAGGGCATCGGCGCGGCGGGCATCACCGCCGGGGCCTCTGCCCCCGAGGTGCTGATCGAGGAGGTCATCGACGCCTTCCGCGCCCGGTACGACGTGGCGATGGAGGTGGTGGAGACCGCCAAGGAAGACGTGGAGTTCAAGGTGCCCCGCGTCCTGCGTGTCCCGGCGTGAGACGGGCGTTGCGTGCGCCCCGTCCCGCGGCCGCCGCGCAACGTGATTTGCCCGGGCGCGCCTGCGGACTAGGCTGAGCCGATGACAACGACCAACCCCGGAAGGGTGCCCGCCATGCGATCCAGCCTTTTGCTCCTGTCCCTTGTGCTTGCCGCTCCGGCCTTTGCCGGCCACGAATTCGAGGGCCGGGACCTGGCCGCCGGCGAGACGCTCTATGCCGAGAACTGCGCGTCCTGCCATGGGGCCGACCTCGAAGGACAGCCGGACTGGCAGTCGCCCGGCGACGACGGCATCCTGCCCGCCCCGCCGCATGACGCGAGCGGCCACACATGGCATCACTCCAACGTCCAGAACTTCGACTACGTGAAGCTGGGCGGCGCGGAGCTGGTGAAGCGGCTGGGGGTGAAGGGGTTCGAGTCCGGGATGCCCGCCTTCGGCGACACGCTGTCGGACGAGGAGATCTGGAACATCCTCGCCTACATCCACGACCAGTGGCCGGAAGAGATCCGCGAGCTGCAGGCCTCGCGCAACCCGCCGCACGAATAGGGCGCGCCCTTCGGTCCGGCCTGCGCTTGAGGCTCCGGTTTGCGGCACTGGCCGCCGGTGGTGCCGGGGGCTAAACAGGGTGCGGGGCCGCGCCCGCCCGCGGCCCGCCATCCAAGCGACGGAGACGCCATGACCCAGATACCCCGTTCCGCCCTGATCCTCGGCCTGGCCGGGGTGCTGCCGTTTGCATGGGGTGCGCTGACGATGGTGTCGCCCGCTGCCGCGAACTTCGCCGCCTCGACGCTGGGGCCGCGGTTCACCGGCCCCTACGTGCAGCTGTTCTACGGCGCGGTGATCCTGTCCTTCATGTCCGGCGTTCTGTGGGGTTTTGCCACGAAGGCAGAGGGCGGGCAGGCGGCGACGGGTTACGGGCTGTCGGTGCTGCCCGCGCTCTGGGCCTTCTTCATGACCGGGGGCGGGCCTGTTTCGGCCGGGACCTACCTGATCTTCGGGTTTCTCGGGCTGCTGACGCTGGACTTCGCCTTCTGGCGTTGGGGTCTGGCGCCCGAGTGGTGGATGAAACTGCGGGTGCTGCTGACCGTTCTGGTCGTCGCCTGTCTGGCCGTGGGGGTGCTGCTGTGACTGCGGATCGCGAGACGCTGGAGGTCTACAACGCCCGCGCGGGCGACTACGCGCAGACCATGGGGCGGGACCCTGCCGCCACCGCATCGCTGCAGGCCTTCGTGGCGCGGCTGCCGAAGGGCGGGCGGGTGCTCGACCTCGGTTGCGGGCCGGGAAGCTGGGCGCAGGCGATGCTTGAGATGGGGTTCGAGGTCGAGGCGACGGATGCCTCCGACGCCATGGTGGCCGAGGCGTCGAAGGTCGAAGGGCTGAAGGTCCGCAAGGCGGTGTTCGAGGACATCGATGACGTGGCGCGCTATGACGGGATCTGGGCGAACTTCTCGCTCCTGCACGCGCCGCGTGCGGCCATGCCTGGCCACCTGGCGCGGCTGCACCGGGCGCTGAAACCCGGCGGCGTGCTGCACATCGGGCTGAAGGAAGGCACCGGCGAAAAGCGCGACCGGCTGGGGCGGTTCTACACCTATTACACCGTGGCGGAGCTGACCGGCCTGCTGGCCGCGCTCGACATGGTGACGGACGATCTGCGCGAGGGTGCGGACAAGGGGCTTGACGGTGAGGTCGCCGGGTGGTTCACCCTGACCGCCCGGAAGATCCTGCCGGACGCCGACACAGATCCAGACACCGAAACCGCTTGACCGAAAGCGCCATGCCCGACCTCTACGCCTATACCGACGGAGCCTGCTCCGGAAATCCCGGCCCCGGGGGCTGGGGCGTCCTGCTGCGCGCGATGGAAGGCGGCGAGGTCGTCAAGCAGCGCGAGCTGAAGGGCGGCGAGCGGGTCACCACCAACAACCAGATGGAACTGATGGCGGCGATCAGCGCATTGGAATCGCTGACGAAACCGTCCAGGATCACGGTCATCACCGACAGCCAGTACGTGAAGAACGGCGTGACGGGCTGGATCTTCGGCTGGAAGAAGAACGGCTGGAAGACCGCCGCGAAGAAGCCGGTGAAGAACGTCGAACTGTGGCAGAGGCTGGACGCCGCGCAGGCGCGTCACGACGTGGTCTGGGAATGGGTCAAGGGCCACGCCGGCCACCCGGAAAACGAACGCGCGGACGAACTGGCCCGCGCCGGCATGGCCCCCTTCAAGTCGTAGAAGGCGGGTCGCGAGATCCTTCGGACGGCCCGGGATAAGGACCAGTCTGCAAGGCGGAGAGGGGGAGGACAGCATGACCGCGCATCGCGTTTGCCGGGCGCAGACCGGGTCGGCCCTTGCGGGCTTCGGTCCGGGTTATCCTGTTCGGGGCCTCGTGAGGGCTGGCGCATGACCGTGTGTGTCGCTGGCGCTGTGCAGCCCGGGGCCGGTGGAACAGGCCGTGACGGGAGCCTTTCGGGCCGTCCGGTGGCCCGTCGCCTTTGGTCACCTCACCTCCGGTTACAGGGCGCTCCTGTCGGGATCGGCTGTGCCGCGCCGCTGGCTGTCCGCGCACTCGCGGGATGGGTGCCATGACCGCGCTGCAACTGCTTGACTATGCCTCCGTCCTTGTCTTCGCGCTGACGGGGGCGCTGGTGGCCAGCCGGGCGCAGCTCGACATCGTGGGGTTTGCCTTTTTTGCCTGCCTGACAGCCACGGGCGGCGGCACGCTGCGCGACCTCATGCTGGACCGCAACCCGATCTTCTGGATGAAGGACCCGCATATCCTTGGCGTGGCCTGTGCCGCCGCCGTGCTGGTGTTTTTTACCGCGCATCTACTGGAAAGCCGCTACAAGGCGATCGTCTGGCTGGATGCGGCGGCCCTGTCGGTGGCCGTCGCCGCCGGGTCTGGCATCGCCGTGGCCGAAGGGCAGTCGCTGGGCATCGTGCTGGTGATGGGCGTGCTGACCGGCTGCGCGGGCGGGCTGATGCGCGACGTGGTCGCCAACGAGGTGCCGCTGATCCTGAAGCAGGGCGAACTCTACGTGACCTGCGCCTTCTTCGGCGCACTGACCACGGGGCTGGCCACCTTCCTGCCGCAGACCGTCGGCCCGGCCCAGGCGGCGATGGCCTGTGCCGCCGTCACCTTCTGCCTGCGCGCGGGCAGCATCGCCTTTGGCTGGAGCCTGCCGGTCTACAAGGGGTTTCCGCCGCGCTACAAACCCTGAGAGGGGGCGCACCGGGGTGTCCGGTTCGGGGCTGGAGTCCGGGCTGAAGTCAGGGAAATCATACTCCCGCGAAACGGGAAGTCGTGGCACCCTTTCCGCATTTCATACTGCGGGGAGGATTGCACGATGCCTACATTTTTCAGATGGGTTCCGAAGGATCACGCGGAGGAGGCGCTGGCCTCCGGCCTCGTGTCGCACAACGGATCGGCGATGTGGATCTTCTCGATGGACAAGGGGTATCGGCCCAGCATGGTGAAGGGGCGTATCCTCCTGGCCTTCGACCTGACCGACCCGGCGGCGACCAACATCACCACCAAGAAACACATGGATTTCGAGAACCCGGAGTTCGGCGGCGAGAACAAGCATCCCTGGATGATCATCGTCAAGAACAACGAACCGGGCGCCTACGGGATCGGCCGTTACCGGCAGGCGACGACCAACTTCCACACCAAGTCGCGCTATGCCACCAAGAAGGAGGTGGCGAAGGCGCTGGGTGTCTCGGAGATGGAGGTCGGCGACGCCTACCGTCCGGCAGGCGGCTGGGGCCGCTGACGGCCCCGCGCCGTCATTGCAGGTCGGAGAAGGCCTCCTGCATCCGCCGGACCGCCTCGACCACCCGGGCGCGCGGCGTGGCGAAGTTGAAGCGCAGGAAGGTTTCGCCGCCGGTGCCGAAGGTCGGGCCGTGGTTGACGGCGATCTTCGCCTGCTGCTGCACGCGGTCGCGGTATTCCTCTGCCGCCATGCCCGTCCCGGCGAAGTCGACCCAGGCGAGGTAGGTCGCCTGCATCTCCATGCTGTGCAGGCCGGGGATGACGTTGATCCCCTCGTCAAAGAGCCGCCGGTTGCCGTCGAGATACTGCACCAGTTCGTCGACCCAGGCCGCGCCTTCCGGGGAATAGGCGGCCTCTGCCATGAACATCCCGAAGGAGTTGGGCGAAATCCCCAGCCCCGCCATGGTCGCCGCGAAGCGCGCGCGCAGGCGTTCGTCAGGGACGATCACGTTGCCGATGTGGGAACCTGCGATGTTGAAGGTCTTGGTCGTGGCGGTCATCATCACGAGCCGGTCCATGATGCTGTCGTCCGCCAGCGGCATGGGCACGTGGGTATGGCCCGGCATCACGAGGTCATGGTGGATCTCGTCCGAGACGAGGATCAGGTCGTGCCGCCTGGCGAAATCGGCCAGCCCCTGCAGTTCTTCGCGGGTCCACACCCGGCCGCCCGGATTGTGCGGCGAACAGAGGATCACCATCTTCTCGCGCCCGGTCATCTGCGCGTCGTAGGCGTCGAAATCCATCACGTAGCGCCCGTCCTGAATCGTCAGCGGACATTCGACGACCTCGCGGCCGGAGGCTTTGATGACGCGGGCAAAGGCGTGGTAGACCGGCGTGAACAGGACGACGCCGTCGCCCGGCTCAGTGTAGGTCTGCACGCAGAGCGCGGTGCCGTTGACCAGCCCGTGGGTGGTGAAGATGGCGCCCGGCTCGACCGTCCAGCCGTGCCGTTCCTTCATCCACCAACAGATCGCCTCGCGGTATCCGCGGTCGTCGCCGTAATAGCCGTAAAGCCCGTGGTCGGCCATGCGCTGCACGGCGGCCTGCACGCAGTCGGGCGGGCGGAAGTCCATGTCCGCCACCCACATCGCAAGACCTTCGTCCGAGGGCACGCCGTAGATGCTTTCCATCATGTCCCATTTGACCGAATGGGTTCCCTGGCGGTCGATCTCTTCGTCAAAGCGGCTCATGGCGGCGGCATCTCCTGCAGTTTTGCCGCGGACGCTAGCCAACTGATCCGCAGGTGCAACCCCGATGCTTGCGCGAAGGCGCACATTTCCCTAAATCCCGGCGCATGAAGCGCTCCATCCTCATCCATCCCGACCCGCGCCTGAAAAAGGTCTGCGATCCCGTGCCCGACCTGTCGGACGATCTGCGCGTGCTGGCCGACGACATGCTGGAAACCATGTACGACGCGCCGGGCATCGGGCTGGCCGCGCCGCAGATCGGCGTGCTGTCGCGGCTGATCGTGCTCGACTGCTCCAAGTCCGACAACGGGGAGGACGCCCGCCCGCTGGTGATGTTCAACCCGCGCGTCATCGCCTCGTCGGAGGAGCAGAACGTCTACGAGGAAGGCTGCCTGTCCATTCCCGAGCAATACGCCGAGGTGGAGCGCCCCAAGGTCGTGGACGTGGAATGGCTTGACCGCGACGGCGTGCTTCGGACCGAAACCTTCGACGGCCTCTGGGCGACCTGTGTCCAGCACGAGATCGACCACCTCGACGGCAAGCTCTTCATCGACTACCTCAAGCCGCTCCGGCGTCAGATGATCACCCGCAAGATGGTCAAGCTGAAGAAGGAACGCGCGCGGGAGAAGGCGTGAGCCTGCTGCCGATCCTCACCTGGCCGGACACCGGGCTGCGCGCGGCGTCGATGCTGGTGCGCGCGCCCTCTGCCGTGGCGCGGCTGGCGGGCGACATGTTCGAGACGATGTACGCCGCCCCGGGCCGCGGCCTCGCCGCGCCGCAGGTGGGCGTGCGGTCGCGGCTGTTCGTGATGGACGCGACCTGGAAGGACGGGGAGAAGACGCCGATGGTCTGCATCAACCCGGTGGTGGAGCCGCTGGACGGCCCCGAAGAGGCCGGCGAGGAAGCCTGCCTGTCGATGCCCGGCGTGTCGGTCATGGTTACCCGACCAACGCGGATCAGGCTGCGCTACACCGACCTCGACGACAAGACGCATGAGGTCGTGCTGACCGGCGCCGCCGCCCGCATCGCCCAGCACGAAACCGATCACCTCGACGGGGTGATGCACTTTCAGCACCTGCCGCTGGCGGAACGCGGCGCGCTGCTTTCCGAATACGAGGCCCTGCGATGACCGTCCGCCCCTTCGTGCCCTGGCCCGACAAGCGCCTCAGGACGGTCGCCGCGCCGGTGGAGGCCGTCACCGACGAGATCCGCGCCATCTGGACCGACATGATCGACACGATGGAGGCGATGCCGGGCGTGGGCCTTGCCGCGCCGCAGATCGGCGTGATGCTGCGGCTGGCGGTGGTCGACGCCTCCGACACCCGCGGCGAGGCGGTGCGCATGGCCAACCCGGAAATCCTGCACGCCTCGGTGCAACTGCGCGACCACGAGGAAGGCAGCCCCAACCTGCCGGGCGTCTGGGCCAAAGTATCCCGTCCCCGCGCCGTGACGGTCGCCTACCTGGACGAGATGGGCACGCGGGTAGAACGGGATTTCGTCGGCCTCTGGGCCACCTCGGTGCAACACCAGATCGATCACCTGAACGGGCGGATGTACTTCGACCGGCTGTCCAAGGTGAAACGCGACATGCTGATCCGCAAGGCGCGCAAAACGTAGGGCTCGTCTCGCCGGCCCGCCTTTTCTTCGAAAAGACATGAGGCGCGCCGACAGGCGCGCCCTGCAGGGCGCGATGGGGCTCCGCCCCCGCTGCTCCGCAGCTCCCCCGAGGTATTTGCACCAAGATGAAGGGCAGCGCGCGCCATTCGCTTCACCTTGTCGAAATACCTCGGGGGGAGGCCGCAGGCCGGGGGGCGGAGCCCCCTTCCGGCAATCGGCTTGTCACGGCGCGGGCGATGGGCCAAGCAGGGCCGCGTGATGTAGGGCGGGGCTTTGCGCCGCCTCTTGCCCGGAAGGAGATTTCGATGCGGCTGGTCTTCATGGGAACCCCGGAGTTTTCGGTGCCGGTGCTCGATGCGCTGGTCGAGGCCGGGCACGAGGTCGTCTGTGTCTATTGCCAGCCGCCGCGCCCGGCGGGGCGGGGGAAGAAGGACCGGCCCACGCCCGTGCATGCGCGCGCGGCGGAGCTGGGGCTGCCTGTCCGGCATCCGGTTTCGCTGAAATCCGCCGAGGCGCAGGAGGCGTTTGCGGGGCTTCGGGCCGAGGTTGCGGTGGTCGTGGCCTACGGGCTGATCCTGCCGCAGGCGGTGCTCGACGCGCCGGAGCACGGGTGTCTCAACATCCATGCTTCGCTTCTGCCGCGCTGGCGGGGGGCGGCGCCGATCCATCGGGCGATCATGGCGGGCGATGCGGAGACCGGCGTCTGCATCATGCAGATGGAGGCGGGGCTGGACACTGGCCCGGTGCTGCTGCGCAAGGCCACGCCCATCGCGTCAGGGGAGACCACGGGCCAGTTGCACGACCGGCTGTCGCTGATCGGCTCGGCGCTGATCGTCGAGGCGCTGGAGCGGTTGCCCGACCTCGTACCCGTTCCGCAGCCCGAGGAGGGCGTGACCTATGCCAGCAAGATCGACAAGGCGGAGGCGGCGATCGACTGGTCCGGCGATGCCGCCACGATCGTCCGGCAGATCAACGGCTTGTCGCCCTTTCCCGGCGCATGGACGACGCTGAACGGCGACCGGGTCAAGCTGTTGGCCGCGGTCCCTGCCGCGGGCGAGGGGGCGGCGGGCACCACGCTCGACGACCGGTTCACCGTCGCCTGCGGCACCGGCGCCCTTCGCGTCACCGAGGCGCAGAGGGCGGGAAGGTCGGCGCAGGACGCGGAGACCTTCCTGAACGGCCTGCCGCTGCCGAAGGGCACCGCGTTCGGCACCTGAGGTCAGGCGGGACTTGGCAGCCGCGCGGCGAGCCCCCATAGTCTGCGCAAAGGAGTCCTGCTCATGTTTCCAGTCCTGATCGGCACGGTTGTGATCGCGGGCATCATCGGTTACGCGTCGGAGAAGACGGGGTTCACCCGGAACGGCATCCTGCCGTCGATCATCATCTGCATCGGCGGCGCTTTCCTGTTCTACTTCGTGCAGATCATGTTCGGCATCGGCTTCCGCAGCCCGGGGCTGAACGCCATCGTGTCGTCCGTCGGTGCCCTGCTGATCGTGCCGACGCATTACCGTGGCCGCGTCGGACGGCGCGGCGACCGGAGGCGGTAGGCCCCGTGTCGCTTGTCTTCCTCGTCATCATCGGTGCCGCAGCCGGGTTCATCGCGACCCGCATCCTCGGGATGGAGACGAGCATCGTCACCACCATCAGCATCGGCATCCTCGGCGCGCTCTTGGGCGGGCTGGTGCTGCGGTTCCTTTTGGTGCTGACCGGCATGGCCGCGGGGCTGGTGGGCGCGACGCTTGGCGCGCTCCTGCTGATCGGCCTCTGGCACTGGATCAGCCGGCGCTGACGCCGCGCCCGGGCCTTAGTGGCAATGGTACGGCTTGGAGCCTGCGTGGCAGCACTGGCCGCGCGGCGAGTCCTTGCGGCATCCGCCACCGTGTTCCGGTCCAGGGGTGGAGATCTGCGGGGTGGCGGGTGTCACCAGGTCATGGGCCTGGGCGCCTTGTGCCATCGGCAGGAGGAGCGCGGCAGCGAACATCAAGATCGCGAGTTTCATCGGACAATAACCTTCGTTGAAATGGGACTGGTTAACGATTCGTAAACCAAGGTTAACACGGGAAGGGCTGTCGCCGATGAAATTGTGCGGCGGCACGCAAAGGCCGCTTGGGCAGGCGTTCATGTGCGCAGGTGCACCCCCGCCCTGCGGGACCAAGGATTTTCCTCGGGGCGCGGGCGCTCTAGCTCTGGTGTAACGCACAGGAGGACACCATGGGCAGACTTGTCGACGGAGAATGGAAATCGGGGTGGGAATACGGGAAGGATCCGGACGGGGCCTTCAAGCGGACCACGACCGGCTATCGCAACTGGATCACGCCGGACGGCGCGCCGGGGCCTTCGGGTGAGGGCGGCTTCAAGGCGGAGGCCGGGCGCTATCACCTCTATGTCTCCTACGCCTGTCCCTGGGCACACCGCGCGCTGATCTTCCGCAAGCTCAAGGGGCTCGACGACCTGATCACCGTCAACGTGGTGCATCCCGACATGCTCGAGGACGGATGGACCTTCGACACCGGCTTTGCCGGATCGACGGGGGACACGCTTTACGGCAAGCCGTTCCTGCGGGAGATCTATACCAAGGCCGACAGCGACGCGAGCGGCCACGTCACGGTGCCGGTGCTCTGGGACAAGCAGCGCGAGACCATCGTGTCGAACGAAAGCTCCGAGATCATCCGCATGTTCAACAGCGCCTTCGACGGCATTACCGGCAACACCGACGACTACTGGCCGGAGCACCTGCGCGACGACATCGAGCCGGTAAACGACCGGATCTACGACACCGTGAACAATGGCGTCTACAAGGCCGGTTTCGCCACCACGCAGAGCGCCTACGACGCGGCGGTTGATCCGCTGTTCGACAGTCTGGACTGGCTGGAAGAGCGGCTGACCGGCAAGCGCTACCTGATGGGCGACCGGATCACCGAGGCCGACTGGCGGCTGTTCACCACGCTGGTGCGGTTCGACACGGTCTATCACGGGCACTTCAAGTGCAACCGCGCGCGGATCGTCGATTACCCGAACCTCTGGGCCTACACGCGCGAGCTGTTCCAGTGGCCGGGCGTGGCGGACACGGTGTTCATGGATCACATCTCGCGGCACTACCACTACAGCCACGACACGGTGAACCCGCACCGCATCATCCCGACAGGGCCGCGGCTGGACTTCTCCGAGCCCCACGGCCGCGACGACCTCGCCGCCGCCTGAGGGCCGTCAGGCGCGGATCGGCGTGTAGTGTTCCACCATGTCGGCGATGTCCTTGGCGGGCGTGCCGCTGGGCAGGTAGGCGCAGGCGTTGGGGCAGATGCTGAACAGCGACCCGTCCGAAAAGAAGCGGGACGCGGTGACGAAGATGACCCGCGCCTTCGGGTCGCGGTAGGCGGCAAGGTCGGAGACGGTCAGCGCCGCCCCGTCCGCGCATTCGATGTCGAGCAGGAGGATGTCGAACCGGCTGTCCTCCAGCGCGGCGACGGCGGCATCCAGCCCGGTGGCACAGGTCACCGCGGCGCCACGTCTTTCGAGGTGGCGTGACCAGAGCCGGGCCAGCTCTGCGTTGTGTTCCAGAATGAGGACGTTCATCCTAATCTCCCGGACGGGGCTACCGGTGCGGCCCTGCCAGTATGCGTTCATAATGGTGAAGAACCGGTAAAGATCTGCCGATTGACGCTGCGGTGCCGCATGGGCCGCGGGTGCAGGCTGCTTGCTCATGGCGGTCCAGTTGGTAATCTGCCGCGAAACGCACGCTCGGGAGGCTTCATGCGACGCAACACCCTTCTTGGCCTGGTCCTTGCGGCCACGGCCCTGTCCGGCCCGCTTTCTGCACAGGACGTGCCCTGCGGCGGCAGCTTTTCGTCCTTCGTGCAGGGGCTTAAGGACCAGGCGGTGGCCGAAGGGCATGATCCCGCGACGGTCGAACGGTTCTTTTCCGGCATCTCGAAAAGCGAGGCAGTGCTGAAGGCGGATCGTCGCCAGGGCATCTTTCAGGACCCGTTCATCACGTTTTCGAGAAAGCTGATCTCCCAGAACCGGCTGGACACCGGCCTGCAGAAGGCGCGGCAGTGGTCGGAGGTCTTCGACCGCATACAAAGTGAATACGGCATCGCCCCGGGCGTCCTGCTGGCCTTCTGGGCGTTCGAAACGGATTACGGCGGCTACCAGGGCGACTTCAACACCGCGAACGCGCTGGTGACGCTGGCGCACGATTGCCGCCGCCCGGAAATCTTCCGCCCGCAGGTCTTCTCGGCGCTGACGCTGTACGAACAGGGCGACTTCGACCCGGCGACGACCACCGGCGCCTGGGCCGGGGAAATCGGCATGGTCCAGATGCTGCCGAAGGACATCCTCGAGAACGGGGTGGACGGCGACGGCGACGGGCATGTCTCGCTCAAGACCTCGCCGCCCGATGCGCTCCTGTCCGGGGCGAAGATGCTGTCGCACCTCGGCTGGCGCCCGAACGAGCCGTGGCTGCAGGAGGTGGTGCTGCCGGAGGATCTGGACTGGTACGAGACCGGGCTTCAGACCACGAAGACCGTGGCGGAGTGGGAGCAGCTTGGCGTGCGCGCGCGCAGCGGGCAACTGGACGACGGGCGGCTTGAGGCCTCGATCATCATCCCGCAGGGGCGCAAAGGCCCGGCCTTCATCGCCTACCCGAACTTCCGGGTCTATTTCGAGTGGAACCAGAGCTTTACCTACGTGCTGACGGCGGCCTACTTCGGCACCCGGCTGATGGGCGCCGAACCCTACGAGACCGGCAACCCGGAACCGGGCCTGTCCGGCGACCAGATGAAGCTGCTGCAGAGCAAGCTGGCCGAGCGTGGTTTCGACGTGGGCGAGATCGACGGCATCCTCGGCAGCGGCACGCGCAACGCGGTGCGGGACGTGCAGAAGGAACTGGGCCTGCCCGCCGACGCATGGCCGACCGCGACGCTGCTGAACCGGCTCTGATACGGGTTGCGCGCGCCATCTGACCGGGGGCCGGTCCGTCATGGCGCGCGCGGTTCATCTGAGAGTTGAACGACGACGCTGGAACCGCCGCGCCCCGCCGGCGTTGTGCCGGCATGATACGCTATCTCGTCCGAACCCTGTTCTGCGGCACCCTCGTGGAGGACGACGCCCCGCGGCGCGTCCGCACCCCGGGTCCCGCATGATCGCACGCTTTCTGCCCATGGCGCTCGTGCTGCCGGTGCTGGCCGCCTGCCTGCCGCAGGACACGGCTCTGCCGGACGACATACCGCCCGCCTTCCAGGGGCGCTGGGGCATCAACCCTGCCGACTGCGACCCGACCCGCGCCGATGCCAAGGGTTTCCTCGGGATCGGGCCCACCATGCTCACCTTCTATGAAAGCCGCCACAGGCTGGAACGGGTGACGGAGGCCAGGCCGGATCATCTGCGCGCCTCCTTTGCCGCAAGCGGCGAGGGGCAGACGTGGGACGCGGAGTTCCTCTTCGACCTGCAAGCCGACGGCCAGACCCTCATCCGCCGCGACGTGGAAGGTGCAACCGTCTCCGATCCCCTCGTGTACAACAGGTGTACCTGACATGGCGGAACCGACGATCACACGTATCGCCCTCGCACCGTCAAACGACGTGCCGAACAATCCGGAGCTTCCGGTTGTGCTCTACAAGGGCGCCTTCGACAGCGGTGGGCCGGACGAAACCTGCGCCATGCTGAAGGCCAACGGCTGGAGGGGCACATGGGTCTACACCGTCTTCCCATACCACCATTACCACCCCGACGCACACGAGGCGCTGGCCGTGGCAAGCGGTTCTGCCCGGCTGCAACTGGGCGGTCCCGGCGGCCGGACGGTTGCGGTAGAGGCCGGGGACGCGCTGGTCCTGCCCGCGGGGACGGGCCATTGCCGCGTGTCTCAGTCGGAGGACTTCCGCATCTGCGGCGCCTATCCGCCGGGGCAGGAGGGCTACAGCACCCGCCGCAAGGGCGAGATGCAGGCAGGCGACCGCGCCGCCATCGCCGGCGTGCCGCTGCCGGAGACCGACCCGATCCTCGGCATGGCCGGTCCGCTGCGGGGGATCTGGCGCAACCTGCACTGAGGCACAGCGGTTCGTAGGGCGGGGCTTCGCGCCGCCTCCCGCCCCGGGCCGGGGCGCGCTCAGGAAATGATCTCGAACTTCACCACGTCGACCATGCCCCGGTCGGTGATCTTCAGGGCGGGGATCACCGGCAGCGCGAGGAAGGCCAGCTGCAGGAACGGCTCCTCCAGCGTCACGCCCAGCGATTTCGCCGCCGCGCGGAGGTCTTCCAGCGTGTCGCGCACCACCTCGAACGGCTCAAGCGACATGAGGCCCGCCACCGGCAGCGCCAGTTCTGCCAGGACGGCCCCGTCCCGGACCACGACAAACCCGCCCTCGATCTCGCCCAGCCGGTTGGCGGCCACGGCCATGTCCTCGTAGGAGACGCCCACGCAGGCGATGTTGTGGTGGTCGTGACAGACGGTGGAGGCGATGGCTCCCGCCTTCAGCCCGAACCCCCTGACGAAGCCGGTGGCGATGTTGCCGTTCCGGCCATGCCGCTCCACTACCGCGATGCGGACGAGATCGCGGTCGGTGTCCGGGGCCTTGTCGCCATCGGCGATCGCGATGTCCTCGTGCAGGTGGTCGGTGAGGATCTGGCCCTCGCGGATGCCGATCACGTCGGTCTCCACCCTGTTGCCGCGGTGGCGGAAGTCCGTGGCGCCGACCCTGGGTGCCCTGACCGACCCGCGCCCCACCGGCTCGATCACCTGCCGCGCGGCAAAGGCCGCGTCCGACAGCACCACGCCGCCCGCCATGACCATGCGCGCATCGCAGGCCTCGAGCGAGCCGAGCGCCACGATGTCCGCCCGCTTGCCCGGGGCGATCATGCCGCGGTCCTTCAGGCCAAACGCCTCTGCCGCCGACAGCGTCGCGGCACGGTAGGCCGCCAGCGGCGGCGTCCCCAGCCGGATCAGTTCGCGGATCATGTAGTCGAGGTGGCCGTGCTCGCCGATGTCGAGCGGATTGCGGTCGTCGGTGCACAGGCACATCAAGGGCGCCGTTCGTTCGTCCAGCAGCGGCTGCAGCGCGTGCAGGTCCTTGGACACGGAGCCCTCGCGGATCAGCACCCGCATCCCCTTGCGCAGCTTCTCGAGCGCCTCGGGGGCCGAGGTCGCCTCGTGCTCCGTCCGGATGCCCGCCGCGATATAGGCGTTCAGGTCGCGCCCCGAGAGCAGCGGACAATGGCCGTCGATATGCCCGCCGTCGAAGAGCGCCAGCTTCTCCATGCAGCCCGGATCGCGGTGGATCACCCCGGGATAGTTCATGAATTCCGCCAGCCCCAGCCCGCTGCGGTGCCCCATGAGCGCCTGCAACGCTTCCGCGCCGAGTTCCGCCCCGGCGGTCTCCATATGCGTCGAGGGCACGCAGGAGGACAGCTGCACGCGGATGTCCATGAGCGTGTGCAGGGAGGCCTTCTGGAAGTACCGGATGCCCTCTGCACCGATGACATTGGCAATCTCGTGCGGATCGCATATCGCGGTGGTGACGCCGCGCGGACCGACGCAGCGGTCGAACTCGAACGGCGTGACCAGTGAGGATTCGATGTGCAGGTGGGTGTCGATGAAGCCCGGCACGAGGATTGCGCCACCGACGTCGATCACCTCACGTCCCTCGTAGGTCTCGAGCGTGCCGACGATCCGGTCGCCACAGATCGCCACGTCGCCGTCGAGCAATTCCCCGGTGACGAGATCCAGCAGCCGGCCGCCGCGCAGCACGACGTCCGCCACCTCGTCGCCGCGCCCCTGCGCGATCCGCGTTTCCAGAATACCCATGCCCGCCGCCTCCTGCCTGACTCGGGTCCACGGTACACGACCCACCACCGGGGAAAAGAGCCCTAGGGGGCATCGAAGCCCGGCCCGCGCTTTCTTCGAAAGCTTGCCCGGTCTCCGACAGGCGCGCCCTTCGGGCGCGCAAGGGGCTCCGCCCCTCGGCTTTCAGCCTCACCCCGAGGTATTTGGACCAAGATGAAGAGGACGTGCCCCCGATCACTTCATCTTGGTCCAAATACCTCGGGGGAGTCGCGCCGAAGGCGCGGCGGGGGCGGAGCCCCCGGCGGGTCGCCTCGCGAAAGCGAGGAGAAACCCTTGATCTGTTCATCGAAGGGTGCAGGTGGTCGAGAGGGTTTGCGCGCCCGGAGGGCGCGCCGGTCGGATTGCGGAGCAATCCGAAGCCGCCCTCAGCGGATCAGGGCCTTGATACCTGCGGCGTGGTCCGGGGCTGCCGTGAGCGTGTCGGTGGCGAGGTCGCGCGCGGCGGTGAGCAGATCGCCTTCGACGATGCGGTCGATGAGGCCCCAGGTGAGTGCTTCTTCGACCGTCGCCTTGGCGCCGCCCATCAGGATCAGCTTGGCGCGGCTGGGTCCTGCCAGTGCCGCAAGGCGGGCGGGATCGGAGGGTTGCGGCAGGAAGCCGAGTTTCATCACCGGGTAGAAGATCTTTGCGCCCGGGACGGAGATGCGCAGGTCGCAGGCGAGGAACATGCCCATGGCGCCGCCCGCGACCGTGCCGTTCAGGGCGCAGATCGTCAGGCCACGGTGGCGGGCCAGTGCGCCGGAGAGCCGTTCCCAGAGCGGGGAGACGGCCAGCCCGGCCTTGGCGGCGTCGAGGTCGGCACCGGCGGAGAACACCTTGCCCGCGCCGGTCAGCACGAGGGCCCGTGCGTCGCGGGCGTCCTCGGCGATCCCGGCCAGCCGCTCCAGCATGTCTTCGGTCAGGGAATTGGCCTTTTCGGGCCGGTCGATGGTGACGACCCAGAGGTCGCCCTCCCTGTCCAGCCGGATCACGCGACGCCGACCTTCGCGCGGATGTCGGGGTCGCGCAGCGAGATCTCGTCCCCGAGGAAGCTGTCGGCCTTGTCCGAGCACATCCACAGCAGGGTCTTCGCCACCCATTCCGGCGGGATATGGTCTTCCCAGGCAAGCTGGCTGACCGGGTTGATGCCGGAGGCCTTGATCTCGCGCTGCATCTGCGTCGCCACGGTGCCGGGCGAGAGCGAGATCGCGCGGATGCCCTGGTCGCCGTATTCCTTGTGGGCCATCTTCGTCAGCATCAGCGCCCCGGCCTTGGAGGCGCAGTAGTGCGACCAGGCCTCGACCGGGCCATGTGCCGCGCCCGACCCGATCGTCAGGATCGAGCCGCCGCCCTGTGCCAGCATCACCGGCAGCGCGGCGCGCATGCCGTGGAAGACGCCCTTGAGGTTGATGTCGATTACCTGTCCCCAGGCGTCCGGGTCGGCCTCTGCCAGGTGCGCGATGGGTTCGATCACGCCCGCGTTGTTCACCAGGATGTCCAGCCGCCCGTGGGCCGTCAGGCAGTTGGCCACGGCCTGCTCCATCTCCCAGTAGCGCGATATGTCGCAAGGCACCGCCACCGCCTGCGGGCCGATTTCGCCCGCCAGATCGGCAACCGCCTCGGCGCTGCGGGCGACCAGTGCCACCTTTGCGCCCGCGGCCGCGAAGGCGCGTGCGGTGTCCGCGCCGATGCCGCGGCTTGCCCCGGTGATCAGCGCCACCTTGCCTGCGAGCTCTTGTCCTGTCTGATCCATGCCTTGCCCCCGGCTCCGGTTTCCCGGAAAACTGGTAAAGCCTGAAGGGTAGGGAATCCAGCCCCTTGACCGGACCTGCCCCGGTGCTGGACTTTGATGGATAACGAAAGTCACTGAGAAAGGTACATTATGAAACGCTTCGCTACCGCCTCTGCCCTGGCGCTCGTGCTGAGCGGCCCGGCTTACGCGGACATTACGCCGCAGCAGGCGTGGGACAGCCTCGAATCCTACATGTCCGGTTTCGGCTACGAGGTGTCGGCGACCGAGACGGTGAGCGGCGACACGCTGACCGTCACCGATATCACCATGACCGTCCCGGTCCCGGAGGAAGACGCCAGCGTCGGCGTCACCATGCCGGACATGACCTATACCGCGAAGGGCGACGGGTCGGTCGACCTGTCGATGCCGGAAAGCTCGCAGATCGTCATCACCTTCTCGGAGGACGGTGAGCCGTCGGAGGGCTCGGTCACGCTCGGCATGACGCAGAGCGGCATGGTCATGAACATCTCGGGCGACGAGAACGACTTGCACTACGAGTACAGCGCCGAGAGCATGACCGTGACGCTCGACGAGATCGAGAGCCCGGAAGAGCAACTGCCGCCGGACGTGCTGAAGGCCTCGGTCTCGATGGGCCCGATGGAGGGGTCCGCCGATGTGTCGAAGGGCGCCGACACGCAGACGATCACCCAGGAGGTCACATACGGCGACATCTCCTATGACTTTGCCTTCAAGGACCCCGAAAACCCGGCTTCCTCCGGCATACTGAAGGGCACCCTGCGCGGCCTGGCCGCGGCGGGTGAGACGACCGTGCCGCTGAACTCGGATTACGAGGATCCGGCCGCGATGTTCGCCGCGGGCTTTGCCGTGGATGCGACCATGGCGCACAAGGGCGGCACGACGGAGTTCAACTTCGTCGACGGGTCCGACACGGTGTCCGGCACGCTTTCGTCTGAATCGGGCGAGCTGGGCATGGCGATGTCCGAAGCCTCGATGACCTATGCGCTGTCGGCGGTCGGGCAGACCGTGTCGATGACCGTGCCCGACATGCCGTTCCCGATCGACGCGCGTTTCGGCGAGGCGGGCTTCTCGCTCGAGGTGCCGCTGGCGAAGTCGGACACGCCGAAGCCTGCGGGCCTGTCGATCCTCCTGGCGGACTTCACCATGGCGGACATGCTGTGGAACATCTTCGATCCGGGTCAGACGCTGCCGCGCGATCCGGCGACCATCGGTGCCAATGTCGAGGCCGAGGTGACGCCCTTCGTGTCGCTGCTCGAACCCGACGCGATCGAGGAGGTCGAGAGCCAGGGCGGCGTGCCGGGGGAGCTGAACGCGCTGACGCTGTCGGACCTCGTGGTGCGCGCGGTCGGTGCGGAGGTGCTGGGCGAGGGCTCTTTCACCTTCGACAACACCGACCTTGAGACCTTCGACGGCATGCCGCGCCCCGAGGGCCAGGTGAACCTGCAGGTCTCCGGCCTGAACGGGCTGATCGACAAGCTGATCGCCATGGGCATCGTGCAGGAGCAGGATGCGATGGGCGCGCGGATGATGCTGGGCATGTTCACCGTGCCGGGCGCAGAGCCGGACACCGCGACCTCGACCATCGAGTTCAACGCGCAGGGCCAGATCCTGGCGAACGGCCAGCGGATCAAGTGATCCTCTGACACGTTTCTGGAAGGGCGGGGCCGGGTCCCCGCCCTTTTTCGTTTGCAGGCAGGCGGGCGCGCGTGCCGCGCGGCAGGTCCTGGTCACGCCTTGCGGCGCGACCGGATGGAGGGGCGCTGCCCCTCGGCCTGCGGCCTCACCCCGGAGTATTTCTGCAGCAGAGAAGCAGGGGGTCAGCCGCGCAGTGCGGGCAGGCCCACGCCGGTGGAGTCGAAGCCGCCGTCGACGGAGACGATCTGCCCGGTCACGTAGGCGGCCTTGTCCGAGCAGAGGAAGCAGATGACCTCGGCCAGCTCACGCTCTGTCCCGTAGCGGTTGAGCGGGATAGAATCGTGGTAGGCCTTGATGATCTCGGGGCTGTGGACGGCGATGGAGAGCTTGGTCTTCACCGGGCCGGGGGCCACGCAGTTCACCCGGATGCCGTATTCGCCCAGTTCGGCGGCGTGCTGCTTGGTCAGGTGGATGACGCCCGCCTTCGAGGTGCCGTAGGCCACGCGCAGGGTGGAGGCGCGCAGGCCGGAGATCGAGGCGATGTTGAGGATCGCGCCGCGGCTTTCCTTGAGCGCCGGGGTCGCGGCCTGCGAGCAGAGGAAGACGCCGTCGAGGTTGGTTTCCATCACCCGCCGCCAGGTGGTGAAGTCGCAGTCCTCGATCGGGCCGAATTCCGCGACGCCGGCGTTGTTGACCAGCGCGTCGACGGCGGGCGACCAGGCGAGTGTGTCACGCATCATGGCGTCCACCTCCTGCGGGTTGGACACGTCGCGGCAGACGGCGAGGATGTTGTCGCGGTCGGCGGCCACCTTCTCCAGTTCCTCGCGGTCGCGGTCGACCATGGCGACCTGCCAGCCCATTTCGCGGAAGAGGTCGGTGGTGGCCAGCCCGATGCCCCGGGCGGCGCCCGTCACGATAGCGGTTTTCATTGGTGTCTTTCCTCCCGTTGACCGCCGCAGATAAGCAGAGCGCGGCGCGGTGGGGAAGGGGCGTGGTCGCGGGATGGGGCGCCGGCGGATGCCGTCGGGCCGGCGGGATGTACGGCGGCGGGGCCGGTCTGGCCCGCGCCCCCGTTCGGTCAGCCGCGCCCCCGTTCGGTCAGCCGCGCATCAGGTCGGGCAGGTCGCCGGTCAGGCCCGCGGCCTCGCGGATGATGCCGCGGCGCAGGCCGGGGACGGCGTTGACCGCCGCCATGCCTGCGTCCCGAGCCAGCCGCAGGAGTGGATTGTCGTTGGAGAACAGCCGGTTGAAGAGGTCCGTGCTGGCCGCGAGCGAGGCGGTGTCGAAGCGCCGCCAGCTTTGGTAGCGGGCGAGGACGGGGTCGGAGGCGATGTCTTCGCCGCGGGCGTTGGCGTGGCTCAGCACATGGGCCAGGGCCGCCACGTCGCGCAGACCGGCGTTCAGGCCCTGTCCGGCGATGGGGTGCATGCCGTGGGCCGCGTCGCCCACCAGCGCCAGCCGGGTGTCGACGAAGCGGTTCGCCAGCGTCAGGTTCAGCGGGTAGGTGAAGCGTTGCCCGGCCAGCCCGATCTCGCCGAGGAAGTCGCCGAAGCGGGGGCGCAGGACCTGCAGGTATTCCGCATCGCCGAGCGCGTCGATCGCCTTTGCGCGGTGTTCGGTCTCGCTCCAGACGATGGAGGAGCGGTTGCCGGGCAGCGGCAGGATCGCCAGCGGGCCGGAGGGCAGGAAGAGCTGATGGGCCACGCCCTCGTGCGGTTTCTCGTGCGAGATGGCGCAGACCAGCGCGGTCTGGCCGTAGCCCCAGCCGGTGCGCCGGATGCCCGCACGGGCCGCCGTGCCGCTGGACCGTCCGTCGGCGCCGACCAGCAGCCGGCCCTTCAGCACCTCGCCGTCGTCGAGCGTCACGGTCGCGCCCTCGTGTCCTGTGGTCTGGGCGATGACCCGGGTGCCGGCGCGGGGGGTGATGAGCGGCGAGGCTTCGGTCGCGGCCATGAGCGCGCGGCGCAGGAAGCGGTCCTCGAGCATGTAGCCCATCGGGCCTTCCTCGAGCTCGGCGCTGTCGAAATGCAGGCCGAGGAAGACCTGCGCCTCGCCCACGCGGCCATCGGTGACCTTGATCTGGCGCATCGGTTGCGCGTCGGCGGCCAGCCCGTCCCAGAGGTCGAGCGCTGCGAGCATGCGCTGCGAGGCCAGCGCCAGCGCGTAGCCGCGTCCGTCGAAGTTGTCGTCGCTGCGGGTTGCCGCGGGCAGGGCGTCGAGCACCACGCTGGTCAGTCCGGCGCGGGCGGCGGCGAGGGCAAGGGCCGGACCGTTCAGCCCGCCGCCCACGATGATCAGGTCATGTTCCATGAGGCGGAATATGGCGGCCCGCGCGGGATTGTCCATGCGCCTTCCCGCCGCTACTCCTGTTCCTGACGCACCGGAGCCGGGCGGAGGCATGGCCGCCGCCGCAAGGTGCTGCACGACAGGGAGCCCGACATGACCGACCGACCCAGCGCCGCCGACCTCGGACGCGCCATTGCCTCCGGCGAGACCGATCCGGTCCGGCTGACGCGCGACATGCTCGACGCGATCGAGGCGCATCCGCTGAAGGACCGCATCTTTGCCCGCACGACCCCGGAGCGCGCCATGGCCGAAGCCGAGGCCGCGGCGGAGCGGGCGCGGCTGAAGCTGCGGCGGCATCCGCTGGACGGGGTGCCGATCAGCTGGAAGGACCTCTACGACACGGCAGGCGTCGCGACGGAGGCGGGTTCGGCGCTGCTGAAGGGCCGGGTGCCCGCGCAGGACGCGGAGGTGTTGCGCACAGCGACGCTGAACGGGCTGGTCTGCCTCGGCAAGACGCACATGTCGGAACTGGCGTTCTCTGGCCTTGGGCTGAACCCGTCGACCGCGACCTCGCCCTGCGTGAACGATCCAGATGCGGTGGCGGGGGGCTCGTCCTCCGGGGCGGCGGCGTCGGTGGCCTTTGGTCTGGCGGCGGCGGGCATCGGGTCGGACACCGGCGGCAGCGTCCGGCTGCCCGCCTGCTGGAACGACCTCGTGGGGCTGAAGACCACCACGGGGCGGCTCTCGCTGAAGGGCGTGGTGCCGCTGATCGTCAGCTTCGACACGGTGGGGCCGCTTTGCCGGACGGTGGAGGATGCGGCGCTGGTACTGTCGGCGCTGGAGGGCAGCCCGGCGCCGGACCTGCGCGGCGACACGTCGCTGAAGGGGCGGAGGTTCGCGGCCCTGCAGACCGTGGTGATGGACGACCTCGACGACGCGCCAGCGCGGGCCTACGCGCAGGCGCTGGACCGGATCCGGGAGGCCGGGGCCGAGATCGTGCCGCTCGACTTCCCGGAGATCGAGGGGCCGAACAAGGACAGCGCCATGCTGTACACGGTGGAGGCCTGGGCGACCTGGGGCGCGGAGATCGACGCGCGGCCCGACCTGATGTTCCAGCCGATCCGCGAGCGGTTCGAGAGCGGGAAATCGCACTCCGGCCCGGATTTCGAGGCGGCCTGGCAGCGGCTGCGGGCGGTGCGGGAGACATGGGCGCGGGCGACGGCCGGGTTCGACGGGGTGCTGATGCCCACGGCGCCAAACCTGCCGGAGAAGGCGGCGACGCTGATGGAACTGGGCGAGACCTACGTGAAGGCGAACCTCCGCACCCTGCGCAACACCCGCATCGGCAACCTGCTGGGCGGTGCCATCGTCACCTTGCCCGCCGGTCTGCCGAGCTGCGGCATCTCCGTCATGGCGCCGCCGATGGCGGAACACCGGGTGCTGCGGCTGGCGAAAGGCGTGGAGACGGCGCTGGCGGGCTGAAGCGCCCCGGGACCTGCGGAGAATCGTGACTTGGGCAGGGGCCCGGCTTTGACGGCCGGGCCCTTTTCGATGCGGTTCAGGAGGGCGCGCCGGTGTCAACCGCCGGTGGCCAGAAAGGCGATCATCGTTCGGGCCGCCCGGCGCAACCGGGCGGGGCGGCACGTGGCGGGTGGGCCGGTCAGGGGGCCCGGATGCGCGCCATCCACGGCGCAGGGACGCAAATGGCGCGGTCCTGTCGTCGGGGCGCGGGGCTGAACCGTGACCGCGCGGGCGAAGTCATTGAGCACCATTGCGACTTTCGCGCCACATCGCCCCGGAGGTGCCCCAAGATTCTGGACAGACCGGGGGCAATAAACGTATCCTTCGTGCAACGCGGGGCGGAAAACGACCCCGACGCCCGAATGGGCATACCGAGGCAGTACAGAGCAGACCAGATGTTCCCCGAGCGGTTCTCGAACCTACCGGCCTATGCGTTCCCGCGTCTGCGGGCACTTCTCGACTCGACAGAGCCGGGCGGACCGGTGCGCCATATGTCCATCGGTGAGCCGAAGCATCCCTATCCGCTGTGGATCTCGGACACGCTTGTCGCGCATGCCCATGAATTCGCCAAGTATCCGCCGAACGAGGGCACGCCCGAGCTGCGCGGCGCGATCCGCGACTGGCTCTATCGCCGCTACGACGTGATGATGGATCCCGACACGCAGATCATGGCGCTGAACGGGTCGCGCGAGGGGCTCTACAACGCGGGCATGTCGCTGATCCCCGAACAGAAGAACGGAAAGCGGCCGGTCGTGCTGATGCCCAACCCGTTCTACCAAGTCTACATGATCTCGGCGATTTCGGTCGGGGCGGAGCCGCGTTTCGTGCCCGCTACGGCAGAGACGGGTCACCTGCCGGACTTCGCCTCTGTCGGGGCGGATGTGCTGGACCGCACGGCGGCCGTCTACATCTGTTCGCCCGCCAACCCGCAGGGGGTGATGGCGGACGAGGGGTACTGGCGCGATCTGATCGGACTGGCGGAGAAGCACGACTTCGTCATCCTCGCCGACGAATGCTATGCCGAGATCTACCGCGACACGCCGCCGAAGGGCGCGCTGGAGGTGGCGAAGAAGATGGGCGCCGACCCGGAGCGCGTGGTTTCCTTCCATTCGCTGTCGAAGCGGTCGAACCTGCCGGGGCTGCGGTCGGGCTTTGTCGCGGGCGGGCCGGACAGCATCGCGCGGATGAAGCAGTTGCGCGCCTATTCCGGCGCGCCGTTGCCGCTGCCGATCCAGCGCGTGTCCGAAAAGCTCTGGTCCGAGGAGACCCACGTAACCGAGAACCGCGCGCTCTACGTCGAGAAGTACGAACTGGCGGACCGCCTGCTGGGCCATGTGCCCGGCTACATGAGCCCGGTCGCCGGCATGTTCCTGTGGCTGCCGGTCGAGGACGGCGAGGCCGCGACGCTGGAGCTGTGGCAGAAGACCGGCGTGCGGGTGCTGCCGGGCGCGTACCTGTCGAAGGACACCGCCGCGGGCAATCCGGGCATGGCATATATCCGCGTGGCCATCGTGGCACCGCGGGACGAAACGGAAGAAGGGCTGACCCTCATCAGGGACACGCTTTACGGATAAGAAAAGACCGGCGCATCCGCCGGGGCACCGGCGCGCGACGGCGCCGAAGGTCCCGGAAGAGGGCGCAAGGACAAGAAAAGAGGCGAACACGACATGGCATCTTACCAGGCTCACAACTCAGGCCGCCGCCGCGATCCGCTGCTGGATTCCAACACCGCTCTGGTGCTGGAAAAGCGCGGGCGCGAACTGGTGGGCGTGGTTATGGTGATCGTGGGCTTTGCCGTCGCGCTGATGATCGCCTCCTACTCGCCGGACGATCCGTCCTGGCTGTCGGCCACGGACGCGCCGGTGCAGAACTGGCTGGGCCGGCTGGGCGCCTACATCGCCGCGCCCCTGTTCATGATCCTCGGGCTGGGCACATGGGCGCTGTCCTTCGCCTTTGCCGTCTGGGGCGTGCGCATGGTGGCGCACAAGGCCGAGGGGCGGTCGTTCCTCTGCGTGATCCTCGCACCGGTCTGGATGATGCTGTGCTCGGTCTATGCCTCGGGGCTGCCGCAGGGCGGCGACTGGACGCATCACTTTGGTCATGGCGGTCTGTTCGGCGACATGGTCATGGGCTCGATACTGACCGGTCTGCCGCTGTCGCCCGCGCTGGGGCTGAAGCTGACCATGCTGGTGCTGGGCCTCGGGATCATCGGGCTCGGCGCCTTCGTTCTGGGCTTCACCCGCGAGGAGCTGGTGCGCATCGGCCGCTTCATGATGATCGGCGTGGTGATGACCTACGCCTTCCTCGTCCGGCTGACGGGCCGTGGCGCGCAGCAGGCCGTGGGCGCCGCCCGTGTCATGCAGGAGCGCAACGCCGAACGCCGTGCCTCCCGGGCTGCCGCTGCAGAGGCCGAGGCGATCTCTCACGAAGGCATCCCCACCGCGCCGCGCGTGAAGCGCGCCGTGCCGCCGGTCAACACGCTCGAGGTGACCGAGGACGACGTCGACTTCGACGATCCGGCCTTTGCGCCGCCGCCGGAGAAGACCGGGTTCCTGAAGCGCATGCCCTCGCTGATCCGGCGTGACCCGGCGCCGATGCCGCAGCCGGAACTGGTGGAGAACCTGATGGATCACGACGTGGACGCCCCCGGCGAGGACCGCATCCGGGCCAAGATCGCCTCGGCCGTGAATGCCCGCCGTCCCGTCCTGCCGACGCTCAGCGCCAAGCGGCCGGACCCGACGAAGCCGCTGACGAAGGGGCGGGGTCACGGGCCGCAGCCGCTTCTGATTTCGCAGCGCACGCAAGCCGCGGGTCTGCCGCCGGAGCCGCCGATGACCGCCGGTCAAGCCGCGCTGCCGCCGGAACCGCCGCTGACCGCGTCGCGCACCGTGAGCGCCGGGGCGATGGCCGGGGCCGCCGGCCTGCCGCCGCTGCATGCCACGCCGCGCGGAAGCGTGCCGCAGGCGCCCGGTGCGTCGCGCCCGATGAGCGCGCCCGTGGCAGAGGATGCGACGCTGCCGCCGCAGCCCGCCATGGCGGCCACGCCGCGCGTGGCCGAGCCGCACCGCACGCCGCCCGCCGACGCCTACACCGAGCTGTCGGACTTCGACGACTACGGCGACAGATACGACGACGGCTATGACGACGGTTACGATGACGACGATGTGGTGAGCCGCTTCGACGAGGACGACGACGACCACCGCACGCTGCCGCCCGCGCCGCCGATGCCCGCGCCGCCGGTCCATCGCGCCGCGCCGATGCAGGACACGAAGAAGGTGGTGCAGCAGCCGGTCCGCAAGCCGGTGCAACTGTCGACCCGCGCCAAGCTGGAAGCCCAGCCGAGCCTTAAGTTCGAGGACAATGCGCCCGAGTTCGAGCTGCCGCCGCTGTCGCTCCTGATGTCGCCCGAGCGGATCGAACGGCATCACCTGTCGGACGAAGCGCTTGAAGAGAACGCCCGGATGCTGGAATCCGTGCTGGACGACTACGGCGTGAAGGGGGAGATCGTCTCGGTCCGTCCCGGCCCCGTGGTCACCATGTACGAGCTGGAACCGGCGCCGGGCCTGAAGGCCAGCCGCGTGATCGGCCTGGCTGACGACATCGCGCGCAGCATGTCCGCCCTCTCGGCGCGTGTCTCCACCGTGCCGGGCCGCTCGGTCATCGGTATCGAACTGCCGAACGACAAGCGCGAGATGGTCTGCTTCCGCGAGATCCTCGCCGGCCGCGAATACGGCGACGGCAACCACAAGCTGCCGCTGGCACTGGGCAAGGACATCGGCGGCGACCCGATGGTCGCGAACCTCGCCAAGATGCCCCACCTGCTGATCGCGGGTACGACGGGTTCGGGCAAGTCGGTGGCGATCAACACCATGATCCTGTCGCTGCTTTACAAGCTGACGCCGGAGGACCTGCGGCTGGTGATGATCGACCCGAAGATGCTGGAACTCAGCGTCTACGACGGCATCCCGCACCTGCTGTCGCCGGTGGTGACCGATCCGAAGAAGGCCGTGGTGGCGCTGAAGTGGGTCGTGGGCGAGATGGAAGACCGTTACCGCAAGATGTCCAAGATGGGCGTGCGGAACATCGACGGCTACAACTCGCGCGTGGCGGATGCCCTGTCGAAGGGCGAGATGTTCTCGCGCACGGTGCAGACCGGATTCGACGACGAGACGGGCGAACCGGTGTTCGAGACCGACGAGTTCGAGCCGAAGAAGATGCCCTACATCGTCGTCATCGTCGACGAGATGGCCGACCTGATGATGGTCGCGGGCAAGGAGATCGAAGCCTGCATCCAGCGCCTTGCGCAGATGGCGCGGGCCTCGGGCATCCACCTGATCATGGCGACGCAGCGTCCGTCGGTCGACGTCATCACCGGCACGATCAAGGCGAACTTCCCGACCCGGATCTCCTTCCAGGTGACGTCGAAGATCGACAGCCGCACCATCCTGGGCGAGATGGGGGCCGAGCAGCTCCTCGGTATGGGCGACATGCTTTACATGGCGGGCGGGGCGAAGATCACCCGCTGCCACGGGCCGTTCGTCAGCGACGAAGAGGTCGAGGAGATCGTCAACCACCTCAAGGCCTATGGCCCGCCGGAATACGTGGGCGGCGTGGTGGAAGGCCCGGACGAGGAGAAGGCCGACAATATCGACGCGGTGCTGGGCCTGAACACGGGTGGCAACACCGGCGGCGAGGATGCGCTGTACGACCAGGCGGTGGCGATTGTCATCAAGGACCGCAAGTGTTCGACCTCCTACATCCAGCGCAAGCTGGGCATCGGCTACAACAAGGCGGCGCGCCTCGTGGAGCAGATGGAGGACGAGGGCGTCGTGTCCGCCGCCAACCATGTCGGCAAGCGGGAGATCCTCGTGCCCGAACAGGCCTGAGCGGCAGCCATTGTTGAATTTTCGAGGGGCGGGGAAGCGTGGCTTTCCCGCCTTTTCCGTGCCCGGGTTCGTTGGATCGGCGGAAACGGAACCGCGAATGATCGGGATCGGTCGTGGCGCGGCGGACAGGCGGCTTTTCTAGCGCTCGAAGCACACCACGGTCATGACGTAGTCCACGTGGTCGGTGTCCCCCCAGAGCGGCAGGGAGAGGCCCTCCAGCTTGCGGAAGCCGAGCACGCCCTTCGACCCCGAGGCATCGAAGAACTGCGCCTTTCCAAGGGTCGCGGCGTCGTGCGCCGCATTGAATGTGGGGCTGCCGGGCCGGCTGTGCCGACGTTCCGAGAAGAGGGCGCCTTCTTCCTTGTCGAGGGCCAGCTGGCGCAGGTTGGGGCAGACGTAGATCAGCCGGAAGTCCACCGGCGCCGTGTCGTCCCCGTCGCCGACGACCTCTGCCACGCTGGCCGCCAGCTCCGGGGTGGCGATATCGACGATCTGCATCTCGTCGAAGCGCGGCGGGTGGGACACATCATGCCGCCAGGAGGACCAAACCAGAAGGGCACGACGCAAGGCCGGGCTCATCCGGGTCAGATACGGGGCGGCGTTATCCAAGGTTCACCTGTGCGAGCGATATCCTGCGTATCCAGAGGTCGTATTCGGTCGAGTGCTTACCCACGCCTATGGTACCGTGCCGCATGCCCTCTGCTAAGACGTTTTTTCGACGAAGTTTGCCGGGATTCGGCGCCGGGGCGGGATACTTCTCATCGCCACGATGCCTTGATCGGTGGAACTTCGCCGATGATATGTGGTTTCACCTGCGCGGCTATCGCATATCAGGCGACGAACCGACACATGGAAGGCGACAAGAGCAGGAGACTCCGCATGATCCGCACCCTACTGGCCGCAGTGGCCGCCGTATTCCTGGCAGCCTCGGCACAGGCGCAGCAACTGTCGCTGAACGAGATTTCGCGCTATCTGAACACGCTTCAGACCGTCAAGAGCCCGTTCACCCAGATCAACTCGGACGGCACGATCTCCACCGGGACGATCTCGATCAAGCGGCCGGGCAAGGCCCGCTTCGACTACAACCCGCCGGAGCGCGGGCTGGTGCTGGTGTCGTCCGGGTCGGTCTACATCCTTGACCGCAAGCTGGGTGGCATGCCCGAGACCTACCCGCTCGAGCAGACGCCGCTGTCAATCATCCTCGCCCGCAACGTGAACCTCGGACAGGCGGGCATGGTGACCGGCCACAGCTTCGACGGGACGGCCACTGTAGTGACGGCGCAGGACCCGCGCCGCCCGGAGTACGGCAACATCCAGCTGAAGTTCACCGCCAACCCGACGGAGCTCCGGCAGTGGATCATCACCGATGGCGACGGGGTCAAGACGACAGTCGTGCTGGGCGGTCTGCAGAAGACCTCCATCCCCACAAGCGCGTTCCTCATCGATTCCGAGCTGAACCGTTGACCGGGCCGGTCGCGTGAACCGGCGCACCCTCTTCCGTTCTGCCGCGGCGCTTCTGGGCGTGTCTGCGGCAGGCGGGACGGTGGCGGCGCGCAACGGACGCAACCGCTATTACGACGGCCCCGTCAGCGATCACTTTGACGGGGTCCGTTTCTTCAACCCCGAAGGGCAGGTGCCGAAGGGGTTCCGCGACCTGATGCGCTGGCGCTTCGGGCCGAAGCCCGCGGAATGGCCGGACGAGGTGGCGCTGTCGGGCAGCACGAGGCCTGCCGAACGGGTGCAGGACATGACCGTGACCATGGTCGGCCACGCGACGCTGCTGATCCAGACTGCCGGGCTCAACATCCTGACCGATCCATTCTGGTCCGGGCGCGCCTCGCCCATGACCTTCGCCGGGCCGAAGCGTGTTGTGGCCCCCGGCGTCGCCTTTGCCGACCTGCCGCCCATCGACGTGGTGCTGTTGTCGCACAACCACTACGACCACCTCGACATCGCCACCCTGCGCCGCCTGAAGGCCGCGCACGATCCGCTTGTCATCACGCCGCTTGGCAACGACGCGCTGGTGGCGCCGACCGGCCTGCGCTGTCAGACGGTGGACTGGGGGCATTCGGTGGAGGCGGGTCCGCTGACGGTCCATTGCACGCCCTGTCACCACTGGTCGGCGCGGGGCGTGGGGGATCGGTCCATGGCGCTTTGGGGTGGGTTCGTCGTCACCGGGCCGGCGGGCACGATCCTGCACATCGGGGACACGGGTTTCGACGGTGGGCGGCCCTATCGCGGGCTCGACCGCTTCGGGCCGCTCAGGCTGGCGATCCTGCCGATCGGTGCCTACGAGCCGCGCTGGTTCATGCGCGACCAGCACCAGAACCCGGACGAGGCGGTGCAGGGGCTGCTGCTGTCAGGGGCGGCCTATGCCATCGGCCACCACTGGGGCACGATCCAGCTGACCGACGAGGCACGCACGGCCCCGCTGACCGCCTTGCAGGAGGCGCTGGAGCGTCATGCGGTGGCGCCCGACCGCTTCCGCGCGCAGGCGCCGGGGGACACGTGGGACGTGCCCCCGATCACGACCTGACGGACTAGCGTGCGTGGCGGCAGCCGCGCAGCTGGCCTTGGTACATGATGGCCCGGTCGCCCACCGAGGACGAGACGCGCATCAGCCACGCCTTGCTGTTGTAAGACCCGCGGCGATAGCCGGAGCGGCCCTCGTGGTAGGCGAGGTACTGCCGGCGTGCGTCCCAGAGCGGGATGCCAAGCTGTTCCTCGGTCTGCTTCATGTACCAGCCCATGAAGTCCGTGGCGTCGCGGATGTCGTCGCGCCGCGCGTTGCGGCGTGCGCCGTCGGCCAGGTATTCGTCCCAGGTGCCGTCCAGCGCCTGCGAATAGCCGAACGCCGAGCTCTGCCGCCCCATGGGAATCACGCCCAGCGTGAACCGCAGCGGCGTGCGCGCGTCGGAGTCGAACTTGCTCTCCTGGTGGATGACAGCCATCTGGACGTGCACCGGCACGCCCCAGCGGCGTTCGGTGGCCCGGAAGGCGCGGTAATAAGTCGGGCGCTGCTGGAGAATCGCACAGGCATCGTCCAATTGGTTCGGGGACGTGCCGCTTCCGCCGCCGCCTCCACAGGAAGCCGCCAACAGAATGATTACCAGCGCGCGAAGGGTTCTGCTCATCTGCCTCTCGCGTCGTTCGTTATTTTTGTTGTAGGGATTTTAACCCATTGCGGCCCGCTTTGAAATCACATTTCCTTTTGGGTGAGTCGCGGGGGTTGCATGATCAATCCGCAGGCGCTCGCCGCATTGGACACTGTTGGATGCGTCTCCACAGAGTGTTTCCGGCGGATTCATGGCAATTGTTGGACAAATCCCGCCCCGGAACGGTAAGAGTGGGGGAAAGCAAGGTGGAGCACATGCTGAGACAGCGCGCGAAATATCACCTGGGACAAGTCGTCCGGCACAGGAAACACCCGTTCCGCGGTGTGGTCTTCGATGTCGACCCGGAGTTCAACAACACCGAGGAATGGTACGAATCGATCCCGGAAGAGAGCAGGCCTGCGAAGAAGCAGCCGTTCTATCATCTGCTGGCGGAAAACGATCAGAGCTTCTACGTGGCCTACGTGTCCGAACAGAACCTGGTCGCCGATTACTCGGGCGAGCCGGTGGATCATCCAGACATCCCGGACCTGTTCGGGGCGTTCACCGATGGCAGCTACGAGCTGCACTTTGCGCTGAACTGACCGGCGCGCTTATGCGGTGAAAGGAAAAGGCGGCCCGATGAGGCCGCCTTTTCCTTTGCTCATATCTCCGACTTCACGAGGTCGAGGAAACGGTCGACGGCCTCTTCGGACAGGTTCCAGTCGCAGACCAGCCGGCCGCGCACGGACGCGTCCGGGCCGTCGTCGGGCTCGGGCATGTGGTAGTAGACCGCGCCCTTCGCCAATAGCGCCTCGTGCTGCCGCAGCGGCAGGCGGAAGTAGATCATGTTGGCCGGCGTCTCGGTGGTGATCTCCACCCCCAGCGCGCTCAGCCCCTCCACCAGTCTGGCGCAGGTGGCGTTGGCTTTCTTCGCGAGGTCGAGCCACAGCCCGTCGGCCACGTAGGCGTTCATCTGCGCGGCGAGGTAGCGGTGCTTCGACAGCAGGTGGCCGGAGCGCATCCGCCGGAAGGGCAGGCCGCGCGCCTTTTCCGGGTCGAAGAAGATCACCGCCTCGACCGCCATGCAGCCGTTCTTCGTGCCGCCGAAGACAACGGCGTCGGCGCCGATCTTCCAGCTCATCTCGGCCGGGGTGCAGCCCAGCCTGGCCACGGCATTGGCAAAGCGGGCACCGTCGAGGTGCACCGCCAGTCCGCGCCCTTTCGCGAGGTCGAAGAGCGCCTTCAGTTCGTCCAGCGTGTAGGTGTTGCCGCGCTCGGTGGTGTTGGTCACCGAGAGTGCGCCGCCGAAGGGCTGGTGCACGTCGCCGGTGTCCCAGAAGGCCCATGCCTTTTTCAGCGCGTCCGGCGTCAGGCGGTCGCCCGGCACCGCGGCGACCAGCTTTGCCCCGCCGGTATAGAACTCCGGCGCGTTGCATTCGTCGACGTGGATATGGGCGAGGCCGGAGCAATAGACGGCCTGCCAGGGCTGGACCAGCGTGCCCAGCACCAGCGCGTTCGCCGCCGTGCCGCCGGGCATCAGGAAGACCTCGGCGTCCGGGGCCTCGAACAAGTCGCGCAGGGCGGCCTTGGCGGCCTCCGTCTCCGGATCGTTGCCGTAGCCGTGCTGGTAGCCGGTGTTCACGCGCGCCAGCGCCTCCATCACCTTCGGATGGACGGGACCTGCGTTGTCGGATGCAAAATTCATGTGCCCTCTCCGGTCATGTGGGCTCCTCGATGATGTGGTCTTCCCAGTCGTCCTCGCCGACCTCGAACTCCGGCACTGTCGCGCCCTGCATGCTGACGCCCGCCTTGTGCACGCTGTCGGGCGATCCGGTCAGCAGGGGGTGCCAGTCGGGCAGGGAGTTGCCGTTGTTGAGCAGCTTGTAGGCGCAGGTCTCCGGCATCCAGTAGAGATTGTGATGCAGGTTGGCCGGCGACAGGACGATGCACTCCGGCACGAACTGGTGGCGGATGGGGTATTGCGAACAGCGGCAGGTCGAATCGTCGAACAAGCGGCAGGCGACGCGGGTCAGGGCGACCTCGCCGGTGTCCTCGTCCTCCAGCTTGTTCATGCAGCACTTGCCGCAGCCGTCGCAGAGCGCCTCCCACTCGTCCTTGGACATGTCCTTGAGGCGCTTCTTCTCCCAGAAACGCGGGGCCAGGCCTGGACGGGCGATGGGCTCTGTCACAGCGCCTCCAGTATGCCGCGTGCCGTCACGCAATCGGCGTCCATCTGGGTGATGAGCGCGTCGGGCCCGTCGAACTTCAATTCCGGGCGGAGGTATTCGACCAGCGCGACCGACAGCGTGGCGCCGTAGAGATCGCCGGTGAAGTCGAAGAGGAAGGTCTCGATGTTGGGCACCTCGCCGTCGAACATCGGGCGCACGCCCACGGAGGCCGCGCCGTGATAGCTGCCCCGGTGCGGCCCGTCGCGCACGTCGACCAGCACCGCGTAGACGCCGAACTTCGGCGGATGCAGCCCTTCGATCGACATGTTGGCGGTGGGGTAACCCAGTTCCCGGCCGCGCTGTTCGCCGCCGATCACCTCGCCCTCGATCCGGTGCCAGTGACCAAGGAGCTTCGCCGCGTCGCGGGGGCGCCCCTCGGACAGCGCGTCGCGGATCGCGGAGGAAGAGACGACCAGCCCGTCGGTCTCCATCAGTTCGGCGACCGTCACGCCGAAGCCCATCTCTTCGCCGAAGGCCTTGAGGTCCGCCACGGTGCCCGCACGGCCCTTGCCAAAGCAGAAGTCGGCACCCACCACCACGTTGACGAGGCCGAGACCCTTGCAGATCACCCGCTCGGCGAATTCGCGCGGCGAGAGCGAGGCCATCGCCGTGTTGAAGTTCAGCTGGTAGAGCACGTCGACGCCCAGCTTTTCCAGTCGGGCGGTGCGGGCCTCGGCGCTCATCAGCCGGAAGCTGGGCGCGTCGGGCGCGAAGAACTCCCTCGGGTGCGGCTCGAAGGTGAGCACGCCGAGGGGGGCCGTGGGCACCGCCTGCAGGGCGAGGCCGATCACCGCCTGATGGCCGAGGTGAACGCCGTCGAAGTTGCCGATGGCGACGCTTGCGCCCCGGTCCCCGGGCCTCGTGTACTGGTAGTCTCTGACGATCCGCATGCCTGCGGCTTAGAGCATTTCCGGCGGAAGGTGAAACCGGTTTTGGCATCGTGCCCGTCTGGCGTGACCCGCGGGGGAGGCACGGCCACACACGGTCACCCTCAGAGGCATTTTGGGCAGGATGAAGGCGTCTGTGGGTCTCAGGCGGGATGGGCCTGTGCGATGGCCGCGGCGATGCGGGCAATGCCCTCGTCGATGCGGTCAGAGGGGATGGAGCTGTAGCCAAGGCGGTAGAAGTGGTGCGGCACGTCCGGGCCGGTGAAGAACGGGGCGCCGGGTTCGATGAGCACGCTTTCGCGGCGGAGGGCCAGGCCCAGATCGCGGGTGTCGATGCCGTCGGGGGCGCGCATCCAGAGGCTGGAGCCACCGTGTGCGCCCTTGCCGGCCACGAGGAGCCCGTGGTCGGCAACGGCGCGTTCCATCACCTCGCGCCGTGCGGCCAGCGCGCGTCCGATGCGGCGGACGAGGGCGTCGTAGTGGCCGAGGCGGAGGAACTGCGCGGCGGTGCGCTGGATGTGGCCGGGCGGATGACGCAGGACCGAGGCGCGGAGCGCGCGGGCCTCGCGGATGAAGGGGGCGGCTCCCACGAGATAGCCGAGCCGCAGGCCGGGGAAGAGAGATTTGGAGAAGCTGCCGACGTAGATCACCCGACCGTCTTCGTCGAGGCTTTTCAGGGCGGGAGAGGGCGCGTCGAGATAGGCCATCTCGAACTCGTAATCGTCCTCCACGATGACGGCGTCGAGCTCGGCGGCGCGGGTCAGGAGCGCCTCGCGCCGGGCGCGGGGTAGGGTGGCGGAGGTGGGGCACTGGTGGCTGGGCGTGGTGAAGATCACCCGCGTGCCATCAGGGACGAGGTCCGGCGGCAGGCCCTCGTCGTCGACCGGGACGGCGTGCACCTCGCTGTCGGCCTGGGCCAGCAGTTGTTGCAGCGCGGGATAGCCCGGCGTCTCCACCGCTACGCGCTGGCGCACGGCCAAAAGGTGCGTCGCGAGCCAGAGTGCGTTCTGCGCGCCCAGCGTGATCAGGATCTCCTCGGGGCGGGCGTGGATACCGCGGCGGGGCAACGTGTGGTGGGCGATGAAGCGCACCAGCTCCAGGTCGTCGGCGTCGAACTGGTCCTGGGTGAGGGCGTCGAAGTTCTTGGCCCCCAGCGCCTGCATCGCGCAGAGCCGCCAGTTGGCATGGTCGAAAAGCGTGGGATCGGTCTGGCCGTAGATGAACGGGTAGCGGTAGCGCGCCCAGTCGGGCGGGCGCTCCATGTCGAAGGCGGGTCCACCGGCGTAGCGGCGCGGCAGGGCGGCGTCCCAGTTCACCCGGTCGGTGCGGGCGGCGACGGGGCGGAAGTCCGGCGGCTCGGGCGCGTTATCGCTGACGTAATAGCCCGACCGCCCGCGCGCCGTCAGGTAGTCGTTGGCCAGCAGTTCCGTGTAGGCCAGCGTCACGGTGATCCGGCTGATGCCGAGATGCCGGGCGAGGGCGCGGGTGGAGGGCAGTTTCTCTCCGCGCCGGAAGCGGCCGGAGAGAATGCCCTCTGCCACCAGTTGCTGGATGCGCGCCTGAAGGGTGCCCTGCGCCCGAGGGGCGAGGTGGAAGGTCTCGACCGGGATTGCCATGGGGCGACGCTAGACTGGACTTATCAGGCGCGCAATCTGGTCTGATCGGCGTTCAGGTCTTTTCGCGCTCGCCGAAGATGGCCGACCCCACGCGGACATGGGTGGCGCCAAGGGCGATGGCCTCTTCGAAGTCGGCACTCATGCCCATCGACAGGCCGGTCAGCCCGTTGCGCTCGGCGATCTTCTTCAGCAGCGCGAAGTGCAGGGAGGGCGTCTCCTCCACCGGCGGGATGCACATCAGGCCCGCGACCGGCAGGTCCAGCTTGCGGCATTCGGCGACGAAGGCGTCGGCCTCCTTCGGCAGCACGCCGGCCTTCTGGTCTTCCTCGCCGGTGTTGACCTGCACGAAGAGGTCCGGGCAATGGCCCATCTCCTGTGCCAGGCGGGCCAGCGCGCTGGCGAGTTTCGGACGGTCGACGGAGTGGATCGCCTCGAACAGCTCCATCGCCTGCCGGGCCTTGTTGGACTGGAGCGGGCCGATCAGGTGAACCTCGACCCCGTCAAAGCGTTCGCGGAAGTCGGGCCACTTGCCCGCCGCCTCCTGCACGCGGTTTTCGCCGAAGAGGCGGTGACCCTCTTCCAGCACGGCCTCCACCCGTTCGAGCGGCTGCACCTTGCTGACCGCGATCAGCCTTACCTCGGAAGGGTCGCGGTCGGCGGCCTTGCAGGCGGCCTCGACGCGGGTGCGGATGTCGTTCAGTCCCATGGTTCGTCTCCCCAGGCGTCCAGGAATGGCGCCAGTTCCGTCTCGTATTTCCGCCATGCCTCGCGCCGTCCGGCGTGGATCGGCTGGCGCACCTGTGCAAGGCTCAGCGTCTTCACCTTGCCCGCCTGCTTGTGGAACGTGAGGCAGGTGTCCTCCCAGTCCAGTCCCGCCGCGGCAATCAGCCTGCGCGATTCCGCCTCTGCATCGGCGACGAGGTCCTCGTAGCGGATCTCGTGGATCTGGCCGGGCAGGCGGTCGCGCCAATGGTCGACCTGCGCGCGGAACGCCCGGATCTCGGCGGCGATGGTGCCGAGGTCGTTGGCGTAGCGGTGCGTGCCCAGTCGGAAGTGGTTCTTGTAGATCGACAGCGCGATGTCACGCGGATCGCGGTGCACGACGATGATGCGTGCGCCCGGCAGACCCTTGGCGATCAGCCCGAAGATCAGTTGCGACCGGATCGACTTGTCGGTCACCACGCCGCTGACGGCGCCCGTGTCGCGCCGTACGCCGCGCCGGTAGGCCATGGCCCAGCGGTCGAGGTCGGCCGCGCCCATCTTCGACAGGGGCTTCATTTTCTCGGCGGGGCCGAACAGGCGCACCGCTTCGCGCAGGGCATGTCCCATCTCGCCGCCCGCGACGGCCTGCGAATGCGCGCCGATGATCTGTTCCACAAGGGTCGTGCCGGACCGAGGCATGCCGGTCACGAAGACCGGGCGGAGGGGCAGGGGCGCCGTGCCGGCGGGTGGAGCCAGATTGTCCTGCGCGCGGGCATAGGCTGCCCATTCCGCATCGCGCGCTGAGGCGTCGAAGGGTGCCAGCCTTGCCTGCGCGGCGTTGGCGGCGTCGAGATAGCCGAAGACGCGGTCCGTTTCGCCCGCATCCTCCGCCGCCTTGGCCAGCGCAAAGCCAAGCTGCATCCGCCCCTGGTCGTTCAGGCGCGGGTCGGTCCAGAGTTTCCGCATCGCACGAACCAGAGGATCGCCGGGTTTCAGCTTCAGCCCGGCCACCAGCATCCGGTAAAGCTCCGTCTCCTGCGGGGACTGTTTCAACAGGCGGCGCAGAATCGTCTCCGCCCCGTCGAAATCGCCGATCTGCTGGAGGTATTGCGCCTTGTCGGCCCGCGGCTTGATTACCTTCGGGTCCGCCTTGATGGCCTCGTCATAAAGCGCGCGCACGCGGTCCTCGTTGCCCAGCCGCGTGTGCGCGCGGATCGCCGCCTCGCGCACAGACGCCTCGCCGGGCAGGGCTTTCAGTACCTCGTCCAGTGCGGCGGCCGACGCGGCGGTATCGCCGATCAGGTCCAGCGCGCGGGCCATCTGGAAACGGATTTCCGGCGCGCCGCCGGAGGGCATCAGCAGGGTCTTCAGCAGCGCCAGCGCCTCTTCGGGGCGGTCGGCCCGGATCAACGCCTGGGCCTGCGCGAACTGCGCCTTGATCTGCTGCGGGGTCATGCGGGTCCTGCCGTTGTCATGGACAGGGCCGGTTCAATCAAAAACCGCCACAAAAGAAAAGAGCGGACGCAAGCGCCCGCTCTTCCCTAAGCCGAATGGCTGGTGTCCTTAGAAGGACATTGCCAGACCCAGCGAGTAGGAGTCCCAGTCGCTCTCAACACCGGCTGCGGTGGTGGAGTCGCCGACGCCGTAGCCGAACTGAACTGCGAGACCGCCGCCCAGATCGTATGCGACTGCCAGGCCGTAGCCGTCGGATTCAGCCGACGAACCGTAGGTGCCGGACATCTTGTCGTAGTTCTCGAACTTACCGTAGTTCAGGCCGATCGACAGAGCGTTCATCTCGTAACCGAAGCCGATTGCGGCGTGGGTCACGTTGTCAGACGCGATGTTGGATTCCGGGTCCATTTCGGAGTAGGACGCACCGATCTTGAAGCCGGATGCCAGGGTGGTGTCGACCGACAGACCGATCAGCGAACCGAAGTCGTTCTGGTCCTGGTAACCCAGGCCAACGTTGACTTTGGTGCCTGCGAGGTCGCCGGAGTATTTGAAGCCGAGGCCCCAGACAACGTCGTCGTCGGAGTCGGGGTCGATGGACGGTGCGATCGCCTGAGCGTTCGGGTCGTCGTCGATTTCGGCGGACAGAGCGGCTGCGAAGTCACCGAAGGTGTAGGTGAAGCGCGCGATCTGACCATCTTCGTGGCCGTCGAAGCCGGAGTTGGCGTTGAAGCCCGGGTGCTCGGTCTCGGAGTCGTCGATGGAGCCGGCTGCCAGGTTCATTTCCTGCATGGCCCAGTCGAACGCACCGTCGGTGTCGCCCATGTCGAGACGAGCGTTGCCGTATGCGACCCAGACTGCGAAGTCGTCTTCTTCCTGGGTTGCGATGCCGTTCTGAGCTTCCTCGAACTTCACCTTGGTACCGAAGGTCAGGCCGTTGTCTGCTTCACCGGACATGGTGAAGGTGACGTCGACGTCGGTCCAGAACTGGGTCACACCGTCGGTGTTGGACGCGGTGGCGTAGCGGTTACCGCCAACGATACCCATTTCGGCAGCACCGGTGACAGTCACTTCTGCCGCGGCTGCGCCTGCGAATGCGACCAGAGCGGTGGACGCGAACAGGATCTTTTTCATTGTTTCCCTCATGTGTTCAAAGGCACGTACCAAGCCGGTGCCCCGGCCTTGATGTGCTTTCTATGCGCCCCGAGGGTCCTTCTGTGCAACCCGCTCAAAAGGCTCGTCCGTCCAAAGCGGATCAGTGATGCGCAATTGCCACAAAGCACTGGATGGCCGGGCGTTTGTGACATTTGTTGCGCGAAAAGCTGCCGATCGTTGACGGGTTGCCGGTTGCCCTTTGCGCTTGTAATGAGATGCAGGAGGCAGTTTGGAACGGTCACGACAGGGAGATACACCTTATGAGCAAGCGCAGAGTACCCTCGCGGATCCTGCTTGGGGCGGGCCTTGTCGGAATCGTTCTGCTTGAAGCGGGATGCGGGCTTGGCGGCCCGCGTGCGCGTCAGGCGGCGGTGAACACGCCGACCAACGACGAGATCCTCGCCGAGATCCAGGAACGCGAAGGCGCGAAGGGGCGGTCGGACTCCTCGATCTTTGACATCTTCAAGCCGCGCGGCGACCAGGGGCAGATCGGTTCGGTCAACAAGTACCTGTGGAACGCCTCGCTCGAAGTGCTGAACTTCCTGCCCATCGAGACGGTCGATCCCTTCACCGGCGTCATCACCACCGGCTACGGCACCCCTCCGGGCGGCAGCCAGCCCTACCGTGCGACGATCCTGATCAACGACCCGGCGCTCGACGCGCGGTCGCTGAACGTAACGCTGGCCACCCGCGGCGGCCCGGCCTCGGCCTCCACCGTCCGCGCGATCGAGGACGCGATCCTCACCCGCGCCCGCCAGCTTCGCGCCCGCGACGCCCGGCTCTGATCCCGCGCTGAAGCGGCAGGAGTGACAAGGCCCGGCTCTGTCCGGGCCTTTTGCATGTCCGGCCGGCCTCGCCTGCGGCTTATCTTGGGCGCGGACCCCGACCTTCATCTTGGCAAAAATACCGAAGAACGGTGCAGCCTGCAAAGTCGCCACGACAGCGGGCGGCGTCTGTGTTGGCAGGAAAGCGGTTCAGTCCCGCACGGGGCGCGGTTCCAGCTCGGCCAGCCGGGCCACCCAGTCGAGGTGCTGCGGCAGGCAGACGGAGGCGAGGTCGTAGTGCTCCTGCACGAAGGCGCGCCCGTTGGCGCCCAGCCGGGCGCGCAGATCGGCGTCGTCGAGCAGGGCGCACAACCGCTCCACCAGCGCGTCGCGGTCGAAGAAGTCCACCATCAGCCCGTTCTCGCCTTCGGTCATCACCTCGCGGACCGGTTCGGTGCCCGAAGCGACGATGGCCGCTCCGGCGCTCATCGCCTCCAGCAGCGACCACGACAGCACGAAGGGGTAGGTCAGGTAGACATGCGCCCGGCTCACCTGCAGCATCGCGAGGAAGCGGTCGTAAGGCACCCGCCCGAGGAAGTGCACCCGGTTCCAGTCCGGCGTGGCGATGCGCTCGCGGACCTCGTCGATGAAGATCTGCTTCCACGTCTGGCCCTTGGGGGGCTTCGACCCGTAGGAAACCTCGTCGCCGCCCAGGATCACCACATGCGCGTTCGGGCGCCGCTTCAGGATGTCGGGCAGGGCGCGCATGAAGATGTGGTAGCCGCGGTAGGGCTCAAGGTTGCGGTTGATGAAGGTGATGACCTCGTCGTCCCGCGTCAGTGTCAGGTCGTCGGACACCGCCAGCCGCGCGCCCGGGTCAGGACGGACGGTCTGCGTGTCGATGCCGTCATGGGCGACGGTGATCCGCTCCTGCCAGTGCTCGGGGAAGGTCGAGGCCTGGAACCCGGTGGGCGAGATCCCGGCATCCATGACCTCCTCGTGCAGGCGGTTGTTGAGGTTCTTCATCCGGATGCGCAGCACGTCGGCCTCCGGGCTCTTCGAGGGGAATTCCGGGTCGAAGTGCAGGAAGGGCTGTTCGGTCAGGTGGTAAAGCTCGCAGTAGAGGCCGAGGCGCGCGTCGGGCCACACGTCCTTGAGGAACATGGATTCGCCCCAGCCGTGGTGCGCGCAGATCACGTCCGGCTCGAACCCCTGCGCCTTCAGCCCCTTGGCGCCGCGGTAGCAGGAGGTGGCGCGCACCAGCTTGGTTTCGAAGTCGGCGAGCCACGGATGGATCTTCGGCGTGCTCTGCCCATTGATCGCGTAGGGCACCACCTGGACGCCCTGCCAGACCTGCGGTTCCTTTACCTTGCAGGTCAGCGCGACGACCTGATGCCCCTGCCGCACCAGAGCGGGTGCCAGGTGCTTGTACTGGCCCGGGAAATTCTGGTGGATCAACAGGATCTTCATATGCTCGCCCTCGGTACGCCCGCGCCCTCTGAACAGGGGCGCTTCGGGCGGCACTTTAGGCGGGAAGGGCAGCGATGTGAATCGGTTTGACGCGGGCGTGGCGCGCGGAAAGCAAAAGGGCGGCCCGAAGGCCGCCCGCAGGTGATGGAAACGTCTGGTCGAAACACCTTTGAAAAAGCGATCCCGGGGTTCGAAATCCGGGCCCCTGGGGTCTGCGGTCACACTCGCGCGCCCCTCCTAGAGGCGCTGCATGACATCCGTGTGACCCCAGGTGACAGCCGTGTGAAAAAAGCCGGCCGGTCTACTCCGCCGCAAGCCGGAAGGAGGCGCGGGACCCGAGGAAACGGCCCGCGGCCTCGCCCGCCAGGTGGGTGATCCGGCCTTCGCAGACCGTCGCCTCCACCGCGCGGGTACGCGGGTTCACCACCACAAGGTCGGCCCGGCGGCCATAGTCGATCACGCCCCGGTCCGGCAGCCGCAGGATCTCTGCCGGGCCGGCCGAGATCAGCGCCCAGGCGTGCGGCAGGTCGAGGATGTTCTCGTCCACCAGCCGGAACGCGGCCTGCAGCAGCGACGGGTAGTGATGATCCGAGACCAGCGCATCGCAAAGCCGTTGCCGGACAAGGTCCAGACCGCCCGGACATCCCGGCCGCACACCGCCGCGCAGCAGGTCCGGCGCGCCAAGGACCACCGGATCGCCCACCGCCCGGGCCAGCGCGGCAGCGGCGCGGCGCGCAGGGAACACGCACAGCTTCGCGCCGATCTGCGAGTGGTATTCCCGCGTCTCGCCGTCCGCATCGCGCAGGCTGCCGTAGCTGACGCCCAGGGTGTCGAATGCCTCCGCCAGCCGGCAGAGGAAGCGCGGGACGTCCCGGCGCATGGCGCGTGCGGCACGGACGGCGGCGTGGTGGTCCTCGGGCGTGCGACCGGCCTGCGATGCCCATTGCGCCAGCCGCACGGGATCGACCTCGGCCAGAAGGCCCGCCTCGTCCAGCGTGTTGGCGAAGAGCACGAGGTCAACCCGGTGCCGCCGGACGGCGGCCAGCAGCCGGTCCTGCGTGTCGGCGGTGTGCGTCTCGCAGCGGATCTGCACCCGCAGGTCGGTCAGCGCGCGGCGGCTGTAGGCATCGAGCGCGCGCAGCAGCGCCTCGGCCCGGTCCGGGGCGCGGTTGCCGCCTTCCCAGCTCCAGGCCTGCGATATCCACCCGGTGGTCACGCCATTGGCCGCGGCATCGAGGTCGGTGGCGCGGAGGGCGGTGTCCAGAGGGATCGCATCGCCGGGACGCGGTGCAAGGTGGCGTTCGAAGGCGCTGCCGTGCAGGTCGACGATACCCGGCAGCACGAGGTAGCCGCTCAGGTCGACCTCCGGCAGGGGACCCTTGGAAATCCGGCCATCCTCGAACGCCACGGAGCGCTGCTGAAGAGCGCCGTCACGGAGCACCGTGGCACCTGTCAGGCGCAGGCTGGAGGGCGGGGTGGTCATGGGTCCTGCTCGATACGGTCGGGGTCCTGCGCGTATAGCGCGGCAATGTATCAACGGGGTGACATGGGCCCTGTGCGGACGGCATGTGGAGAAGCGCCGCCTTTCGCCGCGCGCTCAACGGTTTGGGTCGCTGGCGGCCTGTGCGTATCGGGGCTGCGGGCGGGGGCGGCAGTCTTGCGGCGAATCAGGGGAGCAGTCTTCGTCGCCGCCACCCCGGCCGCCATGAGATATGTGATCCGACTCCTGCGTTTCGCCAAGCGCCAGGTCCGCCAGGGCAACGCCGCCCGCGCCTCCGGTCGATGACCGCGGACTGTCCATGTCTCGCGACGTTCCGCGGCGGATGTGCCTTTTCGCGAACGCAGTGGGCCGGCTCATCCCGCGAAGCACCAACACGTGGCAATGAACAGCCCCACGCCCGCATCGCCCACCATCGAAACCCCTTTCTCAAATCGCGACACCGATGTGCCCGGTCCCGCACACCTGCGTGGCGTCACCGGACTGTCGCCTTGACCCATCTGTACCCGCCGCCCGCTTTGCGCCAATCTGCGCGCGATGTTACGTGCTTTCTTCATCGACAACGCTGCCCTCACTCCAGCGCAGGCGGATGTCCCGCTCGACGGGGCCCGGTGGATCGACCTTGCCTCACCCACCACGGAGGAGGCGGCCCGGGTCGGTGCGCTTGGCTTCGAGGTGCCGAGCCTTGCCGACATGGAAGAGATCGAGGTGTCCAACCGGCTCTACCGCACCGGCGAGGTGGAGGTGCTGACCGTCGCGCTGCCCGGCACCGGCGCCGACGGCAAGCGCGGCTTCGGTCCGGTGGCCTTCATGCTGTCGCCGCAGCGGATGATCACCGTCCGCTACCACACGCCGCGCTCGTTCGAGACCTTCCCGGATCACGCCGTCACCTCCAGCGCCGGGTGTGCCACGCATCTGCATCTGTTCCTCGGCCTGATCGAGGAGATCGTCGCCCGCATTGCCGACCTCATCGAAGGCACGGGGCGGGAACTGGACAAGGCAGCCCGGGACCTGTTCGAGGGCGACGAGCCGGAGGACCTGCTTGAGGAAATGATCCGCATCGTGGGCCGCCGGGGCGAGGAACTGGCCAACTACCGGCTGTCACTGCTGTCGCTGGAGCGGGCGCTCACCACCTTTTCGCTGAACCTGCCGCCGAAGGCCGGGCAGGGGCTGAAGCAGGTGCTGAAGGCCCACACACGCGACATCCGCTCGCTCGTGGTCCATGCCGATTTCCTGACCGGGCGCGTGGCGCATGTGACGGATGTGATTCTGGGTATGGTCAGCCTGCAGCAGTCGGACGCCAACCGCACGCTGTCGGTGGTCGCCGTGCTGTTCCTGCCGCCGACTCTGGTCGCCTCGATCTACGGTATGAACTTTCCTTACGTGCCGGGCATGGACCAGCCGTGGGGCTGGCTGATCGCGACGGGCCTGATGGCGGGGTCTGCACTCGGGAGTTTCCTGTTCTTCCGCTGGAAAAGGTGGCTATGACGGGCATGTGAGCGAACGGCGCTGCCCTGCGCATGATGGCGCATCGCCCGTCGAGTCAGCCGCCCAGTTGCCCCAACAGCAGCGCCATCAGAAGGCCCGCCGTGACAGCGATGCCGGTCCAGTAGCGGTCTTCACGGAACGCCTGCGGAAAGACCTCGGTCGCGAGGCTTGCCGTCACCGCGCCCGCGGCAAAGCAGCGGATGGCGGCGATCCATTCGTCGGAGGCGCTCTCCAGTCCGAAATAGCCCCCGAGTGCCGCCGCCGAAAGCAGCGTCGCGGTCGCCGCCCATAGAGCCACGGCCTTGGCCTTCGGCATCCCGTCAGAGGTCATGGTCCGCGCGCCGCCCGCCGCTTCGGGGAGGTTCGACAGGAAGATCGACCCGGCAAGCGCCGCGACCTCCAGAGGCCCCGCGCCGATCAGCGCGGTCCCGAGCGCGAGGTTTTCGGGGATGCCGTCCAGCGTCACCGCCAAGAGGAGGCCGAATCCTCCCGCACCGGACACGGCCCGCTTCACCCAGACGTCGAGGCCGGTGAACACCACCGCGCCCGCCGCCACCGCCCCGACGACGATCCAGAGCGGCGCGCTTTCCGTCGACGGACGGATCAGTTCGTCCATGACCGAGACGATCAGCGCGCCGCCCGCCATGGCGACGATGAAGCCCTCGGTCCGGTCGCCAAGATGCAGGTACGCGCCCCATAAGGCCCCGGCGAGAAGGGCGAAAGAGACGATCAGGACGACGAGGAACACGGTCATGACGGGTGAATGCCGTGGGGGACGAAGTGGTTCCGGCGATCGTTGTGCGCCGCTGCTGGACGAGCCGGTCGTCTCAGATCACAGTGGCGTGCCGGTCGTGAACAGGGCCGCCTGCGCGCGCCTTTGCCTTGACCCGCCGCCCACCGCCAGCTATACGCGCGAGCGTCGACAAGGCAGGAATTGCCGCGGCAAGGACGAGCAGGGCCGGAACCACCGGCCCTCTTTGTTTTGCGGCATGCCTGAAATGACCAACCCACCCAAGACCGGCGGAGACAACCGCTCGGCCAGAATAGACCGATGTAAAGGAAACACACGCCACATGGCTCAAAACGCATCCATGGAAGAATTCGAAGCCCTCCTTAACGAGAGCCTCGAAATGGACACCCCGGACGAAGGTTCGGTTGTCAAAGGCAAGGTCATCGCAATCGAAGCGGGCCAGGCCATCATCGACGTAGGCTACAAGATGGAAGGCCGCGTCGAGCTGAAGGAATTCGCTGAACCCGGCGAGCAGCCGAACGTTCAGGTCGGCGACGAAGTGGAGGTCTTCCTCCGCGCCGCCGAAAACGCCCGTGGCGAAGCCGTCATCTCCCGCGAGATGGCCCGCCGCGAAGAAGCATGGGACCGTCTCGAGAAGGCCTACGCAGACGACGCACGCGTCGAAGGTGCGATCTTCGGCCGCGTCAAGGGCGGCTTCACCGTCGACCTCGGCGGTGCCGTGGCCTTCCTGCCCGGTTCCCAGGTCGATGTGCGCCCCGTGCGCGACGCAGGCCCGCTCATGGGTCTCAAGCAGCCGTTCCAGATCCTCAAGATGGACCGTCGCCGCGGCAACATCGTGGTGTCGCGCCGTGCGATCCTCGAAGAGTCCCGCGCCGAACAGCGCGCCGAAGTCATCGGCAAGCTGCAGGAAGGCGATTCGGTTGACGGCGTGGTCAAGAACATCACCGAGTACGGCGCATTCGTCGACCTCGGCGGCGTTGACGGCCTGCTGCACGTGACCGACATGGCATGGCGCCGCGTGAACCACCCGTCCGAGATCCTGTCGATCGGTGAGACTGTCAAAGTGCAGGTCATCAAGATCAACAAGGAAACCCATCGTATCTCCCTCGGCATGAAGCAGCTGCAGGAAGATCCGTGGGATCTGGTCGGTGTGAAGTACCCGCTGGGCTCCGTCCACAAGGGTCGCGTCACCAACATCACCGATTACGGCGCCTTCGTGGAGCTGGAAGCCGGTGTCGAGGGCCTGGTCCACGTCTCCGAGATGTCCTGGACCAAGAAGAACGTGCACCCCGGCAAGATCGTCTCCACCTCGCAGGAAGTGGACGTCATGGTGCTGGAAATCGACCCGACCAAGCGTCGCGTGTCGCTTGGTCTCAAGCAGACCATGCGCAACCCGTGGGAAGTGTTCTCCGAAACGCACCCCGAGGGCACGCAGGTCGAGGGCGAGGTCAAGAACATCACCGAATTCGGTCTGTTCATCGGCCTGCCGGGCGAGATCGACGGCATGGTGCACCTCTCCGACCTCAGCTGGGACCAGCGCGGCGAGGAAGCCATCCAGGAATACCGCAAGGGCGACATCGTCCAGGCCGTGGTGTCCGAAGTCGACGTCGAGAAGGAGCGCATCTCGCTCTCCATCAAGGCGCTGGGTGGTGACAAGTTCGCCGAGGCAACCGGCGGCGTGAAGCGCGGCTCCATCGTGACCGTCGAAGTGACGGCCATCGAGGACGGCGGCATCGAGGTGGAATACGAAGGCATGAAGTCCTTCATCCGCCGCTCCGACCTGTCCCGCGACCGCTCCGAACAGCGCCCCGAGCGTTTCTCGGTCGGTGACAAGGTGGACGTCCGCGTCACCAACATCGACATGAAGACCCGCCGTCTGGGCCTGTCGATCAAGGCACGCGAGATCGCCGAAGAGAAAGAGGCCGTTGAACAGTACGGTTCCTCCGACTCCGGCGCATCGCTGGGCGACATCCTCGGCGCGGCCCTGAAGGGCGGCGACGAGTAATCGTCTCACCTTTTGAATTCGGGAAAGGCCCTCGCTTCGGCGGGGGCCTTTTCTTTTGGTCGTGCGGGATCCACCAGACCTGTACGCGCCAAAGGATCGGCTTTGACAGGGTCGCTGTGCCGTAGTGCAGCGGCGGCTATCGCATCCACCAGTCCGGCGGCGACCAGCGGTCACCCGGTGCGCGGGGCGGCAGGTTCAGGTCGCGGCGGATTCGGGCGTCGAGGTGGGGGCCGTTCACAAGGGGCTGGCGTTCAGGGCGTCGGCGGAACAGGCGTCGGAACATGAGGGTTCTCCATGGTTTCGGATGCCTTCAGGATGGTCGGGGCACGGGATTTCGGCGATCCGGTTCCTGCGGCTTGCCGCTCCGGATCCTGCGGCAAGTGCGGCAACGAAAGCGCTCGCATCCTGCCGGACGATTTCCTATCGTCGGACGCGACGGAAACCGGGGGAGGGCGCCATGCGGATGGCCATCGTGATCGTCGGGCTGTGCGTGTGCACGGCGGCAGCGGCTCAGGACATCGTTCTGCCGGCCGAGGATCCCGGCATCCGCCAGAACGCCCCGCAGACCGGCACCGACCTCGTGATGAAACCCGTCACCGTGCAGGGCCAGAACCAGCTGCGCGGCCGTTACGGTGCGGCCTGGTCCGAGGGGGAGGTGAAGAGCCGCGCCGCCCAGACCTGCGCGGAGGGCGGCATGCGGCTGATCTACTTCAAGCCGGGCGGCAGGGACGCGAAAGGCCGGACGGAGTTCGCCGCCGTCTGCCAGTGATGACGCACCCAGCCACCCGGTCAAGCGGCGCGAATCGTCGCGGCAGCCGGGCGGGGCGCCGCGGGCGGGCCGGGCAGGGACGTGCCTGATCGTTGCGATATCCACACACTTTTGACGCGAAAATCTCGCAAACCGCTGCAAAATCACGGTTTTCCCACGGTTTCCCCTGTTCCCGTATCGAAAACAGATGCGTATAGTCCCACCTAACGTGTCTCGAAAACCGAAGGCACGACGAGGGGGAAGTGAGATGATCAGATCTGAACTGATCCAGAAGATTGCGGACGAGAACCCGCATCTGTATCAGCGTGACGTAGAGCGGATCGTGAACACGATCTTCGAAGAGATCACCAACGCCATGGCCCGGGGCGATCGGGTCGAGCTGCGGGGCTTCGGGGCGTTTTCGGTCAAGAAGCGGGACGCACGGATCGGTCGGAACCCCCGTACGGGAGATTCCGTTGAGGTCGAAGAGAAACACGTCCCCTTCTTCAAGACCGGGAAGCTTCTGCGGGACCGCCTGAACGGGAAATAATCAATGCGTTACATTCGCTACGCCATCTACGCGGTGCTGGCCATCGTGCTGGTCGTCGTCTGTCTCGCCAACCGCGGAACCGTGACGCTGAGCACGCTGCCCGACGGCCTGGCGGCGATCCCGGGCATGGGCTGGCTGGCCCTGTCCGTCGAGGTGCCGCTGTTCATCGTCGTGCTGGGCGGGCTGCTTCTGGGCTTTGCCATCGGCGAGCTGTTCGAATGGCTGCGCGAGTACAAGTACCGCGCCGAAGCGTCGCGCAAGAAGGCCGAGGTCAAGACGCTGGAGCGCAAGCTCAAGCGGACCCAGGATGAGCGCGACAAGGACAAGGACGAAGTCCTGGCGATCCTCGACCAGTCCCATTGACGGGCTACCAGCCTGTCCCGGATGCACGGCGTTCCCACGAGACGCCGCGGCCCGGCCCTGAACGGAGGCAACCATGGCCGACGTGCGCGTCAAGATATGCGGATTGAAGACCCCGGGCGACGTGAAGGCAGCGGTGGCCGCCGGCGCGGCCTATTGCGGTTTCGTCTTCTTCCCGAAAAGCCCGCGCAACATCGCGATCCAGACCGCCCGCGACCTTGCCGTGACGGCGCCGCCGGGGCTGGCCAAGGTCGCGCTGGTGGTCGATCCGGACGACGACCTGCTGGAGCGGATCGTGGCAGACGTGCCGCTCGACATGCTGCAGCTTCACGGCCACGAGACGCCGGAACGGGTGACGGAGATCCGTGCCCGCTTTGGCCTGCCGGTGATGAAGGCGGTGGGTGTGGCGTCGGAGGAAGACCTGCCGAAGCTCGGGCTTTATGCGCAGGTCGCCGACCAATTGCTGATCGACGCGAAGCCGCCGAAGGACGCCACGCTGCCGGGCGGCAACGGGCTGGCCTTCGACTGGCGCCTGATCGCCGGGCGCCGCTGGCCGAAACCGTGGATGCTGGCCGGCGGGCTGACTCCGGAGAACGTGGACAGCGCTGTGGCCATGACGGGCGCCGCGCAGGTGGATGTCTCGAGCGGTGTGGAATCCGCGCCCGGGGTCAAGGATCCGGCCAGGATCGCGGCGTTTGTCCGTGCCGCGCAGGGCGCGGAGGCCGTGCCGCGGCTCTGATCCCACCCCGCTGCAGCGCGGCGGCGGTCCGTCGGCATGGGCGCGTTGTTCGCTCTCCGACCTCCGGATTTTCCTTGGGTTCCGGAACATTGCACCCTTGCACGCGTTGTACGTGTTGGAGGCGTACGGGCATGATGAATGACACGATGACACCGGTGCGCCAGCGTGCCGGAGCCGGCAGAAACAGCGTGGGTCAGAGCCGCGCATGACTCGTCCCGTGTTCATCGTCGACGGCGCCCGGACGCCATTTCAGCCCACACTCGGAACGGAATCCGCGTTTTCCGCGGCCGATCTCGCGGTGCAGTGCGGGCAGCAGCTTCTCCTGCGCCAGCCCGTGCCCGGCGATGCCATCGGCATGGCCATCGTCGCCACCGCCCCGACCGAGACGGAGGGCGATCTGGCGCGCGATGCGGTGCAGCGGCTGGAACTGCCTCCCTCCTGCCAGACACTGACGCTGCGGGACAATTGCGGCGCCGGGATGCAGGCTTTGAGCCTTGCGCTCTGCATGGTGAGCGAGGGGCACAAGGACATCGTGCTCGTGGGCGGGGCGGACGTGCCCAGCCGGGCGCCGATGGTCTATCGGTCAGAGGCGTCCTCGTGGTTCGGCGAAGTGGCCAGCCGCCGCGCGCCGCTGTCCCGGGTCCGGGCGCTGGCGGACGGCCACCCCGAGTACCTTCTGCCGGTGCGCGCGCCCGGGCGCAAACCCGATGGACCCGCCAGCAACCCGGCCCTTATCCGCGCCGCCGAGACTGCCGCCTACCGCTTCGGGATCGACCGGGCCAGCACCGACGCCTACGCCGCGCAAAGCCATGCGCGTCTGTCCGATGCGATTGCTGCCGGCCGGGTCGAGGCCGAAGTGGTGCCCGCGTTCCATGCGGACGGCAAGGTCACCGCGTCGGACCGCGCGCTGGCGCATGTCTCTGCCGAGCGTCTGGCACGGCTCAGCCCCCTGACGGATGCACCCTTCGGCAGCCTGACGACCGGCAATGCGGCGGTGCCCGGGGAAGGGGCCTGCTGGCTGATGGTTGCCTCCGAGACAGCCGTGAACGATTTCGGACTGACCCCTATTGCCCGGGTGAGCGACAATGCCATTGCGGGCGCGCAGGAAGCGGATGCCGGTATCGCGCCCATCATGGCGGCCCTGCCGGCGATGGCGCGAAACGGATGGACCGCACAGGACGTGGGTCTGTGGGAGATCAAGGAATCGACGGCGGCCCAGGTTCTTGCCTGTGCCGCGGCGGCCCAGGATGACGCCTTCTGCCGGGATACGCTTGGCCTTGATGGGGCGGTTGGCGCCATCGATCCCGACAGGCTCAACGTCGACGGCGGGGCCATTGCGCTCGGGCTGCCGGTGGGCGCCGACTGTTGCCGGATGGTGCTGCATCTTGCCCATGCCATGCAGAACCGGGGCGTCAACAAGGGCGTTGCGATGGCGTCGATAGGGGGCGGCCAAGGTGCGGCCCTGCTCATGGAGCCGGCATGACCGCGTTGGTCCCGGATAATGCGTTCCCGGAGACGGAGAACTGGCGCCCCGAGCGGAAGGGCGGTCAGGTCACCTTGTGGCTGGAGTGCGCCCGGGCCGGTCCCAACCGAGTCACCCGGCAGGTTCTCGACGAACTGAACCGGCTGCTCGACGCCATCGCTGCCGACATGCCGGATGCCGTGATCCTGCGTGCCCGCAGGCCCGAAGGTCTGGCCGACGGGCTGCCGCCGGAAGACCTGACCGACCTCGAGAGCGCAGCGGCGCAGGACCTGGCAGAGGCGGGGGCCAGCGTGCTCGACAGGCTGGCAGGGCTGCCCTGCGCCACCGTTGCGGTGATGCATGGCCGCACGTCGGGCACCGGCCTGTCGCTTGCGCTGGCCTGCGACCACCGCATCGGGATCGAAGGGATGACCTGTGCCTTCCCGGAGATCTGCCTCGGGCTGCATCCGTTCATGGGCGGCACGGTCCGCCTGACCCGGATGATGGATCCGTTGGAGGCGATGCAGATGATGCTGACCGGCGCTCCGCTGACCGGCGTGCGGGCCAAGGCCCTCGGTCTCGTCGATGCGCTTGTGCCGGAGTGCCACGTCAGCGAAGCCGTGCGCGCGGCGGTGGAGCGGCGGCTGGACCGGACGGAAAGCCTGCGCACCGCGGCCATGCGTCTGGGGCCCGCCCGCCGCATGTCCGCCAGCCGCCTGCGGTCGGAATCGGAGCATGTCACGCCCTATGCCTTCTACCCGGCGCCCTTCGCGCTGATCGCCCTGTGGGAGGAACACGGGTTCGACCCCAAGGCCATGCAGCAGGCCGAGACCGCCTCGTTCTCCCGCCTGGCGGAGTCCGCCGCGTCGCGCAACCTGACCCGCGTCTCCCGTCTGCGCGCCGCGCTGGAGGCCCGGAACGATGAGCCGATCCGCACGGTGCACGTGATCGGCGCCGGCAAGCGCGGGACCGAAATCGCCGCCTGCATCGCAGCCGGTGGCCTGCGCGTGACACTGGAGGATCCGTCGCTCGACCAGCTGGGGCAGGCGGTTCACCGGACCGCGCGGCTGTGCGACGAGACGGGGCGCCCGGCAGCGGACCGGCAGGCCGCGCTCGACCGCCTGATCCCCGATCCCAAGGGGCATGGCCGGTCGCGGGCTGACCTTGTGATCGCCACCGGCGACGAAGAAATTGCCGACCGTCACGAGCTGCACAGGGCGCTGGCGGACGTGATGGCACGCGGGGCCCTTCTGGTCAGCGCCACGCCGCACCTGCGGCTTGCCGAACTGGCAGGTCTTGTCCGCAGCCCGTCGCGCCTTGCCGGGCTGCGGTTCTCCGAGGACGTGCCCGGACTGGTGGAGGTCACGGCGCACCGCCAGACCGATCCGAAGACACGCGCCCGCCTGGCGGCCTTCATCACCTGCCTGGGCCAGTTGCCGCTGGCCGTGATGGACGCGCCCGTCGGCCTGGTGGAACGCCTGATCGCCGCCTACCTGATGGAGGCAATGGTGATGATCGACGAAGGCCACGACAAGCGCGATCTGGACTGCGCGGCGCTGGGGTTCGGCATGCCCATGGGCCCGGTCACGCTGGCGGACAAGCTGGGTCTGGATCGCTGCCTCGCGCTGTTCCACACGGTGACCGAGACATCCGACTGCGCGGTCGCCGCCATCCCCGGCTGGTTGCCCGAAATGGTCGAGGACGGACACACCGGGATCGCCACGGGCACCGGCCTTTACCTCTACGCAAAGGGAGAGAAGCCGCCCCTGTTGCCGGTGGAGCCTGCCTCACCCGATATCTCTGACCGGCTTGTCCTGCCGATCTGCGATGCCGCTGCAAGTTCGCTGCGACGCAAGATCGTGGCGGACGCCGACACCGCCGACGCCGCAGCAGTGCTGGGGATGGGGTTCGCGCCGTTCCGCGGCGGGCCGCTGCACTATGCGAAGGTGCGGGGCGGGGTGCCTGACCGCCTGCGTACGCTGGCGGCACGGCACGGCGAACGCTTCATGCCCGATGCGGGCTGGGGCGGGCTGGCTTAGCTCCACCCCTTGGCCGCGCCTTACTCGGCGGCGAGGTCCAGCACGCGTTCCGGCGGGCGGCCGATCACGGCCCGGTCGCCGCGCACGAGGATCGGGCGTTCGATCAGCTTCGGCTCGGCCACCATGGCGTTCAGCAGCGCCTCGTCCGGGTCGTCCTTCGACAGTCCGTGTTCGCGGAAGGCGGCCTCCTTGGTGCGGACCATCTCGATGGCGGGGACGCCCAGAACCTTGTGCAGCGACTCGAGTTGTTCGAACGACGGCGGCGTGTCGAGATAGCGGAAGACCTCCACCTCGTAGCCCTTGTCTTCAAGCAGCTTCAGCGCTTCGCGCGACTTGGAGCAGCGCGGATTGTGCCAGAGGATCATAGCCATTTCTCCCGATCCGTGCCGACAGCGTCGGCGACAGTCCTGAAATTGTCCCGCGCCAGAAGCGCATCAAGGCCGCGGGCGATCTCTGCGCCCAGCCCAAGGCCACCGTAGACCAGCGCGGTGTAAAGCTGAACTGCCGAGGCGCCCGCCCGGATCTTGGCATAGGCCTGCTCTGCCGTCGACACCCCGCCCACGCCGATCAGCGGCAGACGCCCCTCGGTTAGCTGCGACAGGCGCGCCAGCACGCGGGTCGATCTCTCGAACAGCGGTTGCCCTGACAGGCCGCCGGTTTCGCCCCTGTGCGCCGACCGCAGGCCGTCGCGTGCCAGCGTCGTGTTGGTGGCGATCACTCCCGCCACGCCCGAAGACAGCGCCACATCGGCCACGTCCTCCAGCCCCTGGGCATCGAGGTCCGGCGCGATCTTGAGGAAGACGGGCAACGGTTTCGGAAGCGCGTCGCGCGCCGCCATCACCCCTGCCAGCAGGGCGGACAGCGCCTCTTTCCCCTGCAGGTCGCGCAGCTTTTCGGTGTTGGGCGACGACACGTTCACCGTCGCGAAGTCGAGGTGCGCGCCGCAGCGGCCCAGCACCTTGGCGAAGTCCGCGGCCCGGTCGTCGCTGTCCTTGTTCGCGCCGAGGTTCAGACCCAGCACCATGTCGCGCGGGCGGTTCTCCAGCCGGGAGGCCGCCGCCTCCATGCCCTGGTTGTTGAAGCCGAAGCGGTTGATCGCCGCCGCGTCCTCCGTCAGCCGGAAGAGCCGGGGGCGCGGGTTGCCGGGCTGCGGACGCGGGGTGATGGCGCCGACCTCGACGAACCCGAAGCCCGCGCGCGACAGCGGCATCAGCGCCTCTGCATTCTTGTCGAACCCGGCGGCCAGCCCGATCGGATTGGTCAGATGAAGCCCCGCCACCTCTGTCCTGAGGCGTTCCGAGGTCACGAGCCCGGGCAGCGGCGCGACCCCGGCCTTCAGCGCACGCAGCGCCCAGGTGTGCGCGTCCTCCGGGTCCAGCCGGTGCAAGACCCCCAGCCCGATGCGTTCAAGCGCGTTCATCCGAACACCTCCCCGGTCTCGGCAGGGGCACAGCGGACCAGCCGCGAGTCGGCCACCGCCGCCTGCCGGTGGATCACCGCGCGGGCATAGTCCGGGTCCTTGACCATCGCCATGAAGGCATGGGCGGACGGGTAGCGCGCGATGAAGACGTGATCCCAGCCCTCGCCCTCCGGCCCGATCAGCGTGGTGCGGAACCCGCCGCGCCAGAGGATGTGGCCGCCGACCTTCGCCAGGACCGGACCGCTTTCGGCCCCGTAGCGGGCGTAGGCCTCCGCCCCGGTCAGGCCCGCGCCGCTGAGCGGGTGATCCTCCGGGTAGGCGGCCCGGTCACGCAGGCGCACGAGGTTCAGCATCTCGCAAGGCTCGTCTCGGTCGAGCCCCTTGAAGGCGTCGAACTGCGCCCGCGTGGGATCGACATGGCTCACGCGAAGCTCTCAGGGAACTGGTGGGCGCCGTCTCTGATGGGCAGGGGCTGGCACCAAGTCACATGCGCCAGGGTCAGCGGCCCGTAGAAATGCGGGAAGAGCGCGCCGCCGCGGGATTTCTCCCATTTGAGCGCATCGCCCATGCGGTCGGTCTCCAGCTCCGCCAGCATCAGCCCGTCCTCTCCGGCAAAGTGCTTTGCCGCGGTTTCCCGCGCCTGTTCGGCGGTGGAGAAATGGATGAAGCCGTCGGCGATATCCACCGGCGCGCCCTCGGTTGCGCCCCGGGCGCGCAGGTCCGACCACTCGTCGGCTCTCAGGATCTTGTAAATCAGCATGTCATCCTGTTGCCGGGGATCGTGCCGCCGGTCAATCCCCGGCCTGCCCGCGGCGGCCTTGTCGTGGGGCTCAAGGCCCCGTGACCCGCATTCGTGCACCGCCGTCATCGAATCGTCGCCTGACGTTGCGATATGCGGTTTCAGGCTTTGACTCTTTGGTCCAACCGGGGTCTGCTGACGAGATAAAACAGTTCTGACAGAGAGGTCTTTCATGTACCGCCTGATGACCAGCGCCGCCGCATTCGCCCTGATCGCGGGTGCCGCGAGCGCCGATTATTCGCTGACCATCCTGCACACCAACGACTTCCACGCCCGGTTCGAGCCGATCTCGGCCTACGATTCCGGCTGCTCGGCAGAGGACAACGACGCCGGTGAATGCTTCGGCGGTTCCGCACGCCTGCAGACCGCGATCAACGAGGCCAAGACCCGGACCAACAACTACATCCTCGTGGACGGCGGCGACCAGTTCCAGGGCACGCTGTTCTACACCTACTACAAGGGCAAGCTTGCCGCCGAGATGATGAACCAGATGGGTTACGACGCGATGACCGTGGGCAACCACGAATTCGACGACGGCCCCGAGGTTCTGCGCGGCTTCGTTGATGCGGTGGAATTCCCGGTGCTGATGTCGAACGCCGACATCTCCGGCGAGGACCTGCTGAAGGACTCGATCATGAAGTCCACGGTGATCGAGAAGGGCGGCGAGAAGATCGGCCTGATCGGTCTGACCCCGCAGGACACCGATGAGCTGGCATCGCCCGGCAAGAACATCATCTTCACCGACCCGTCCGAGGCCGTGCAGGCCGAGGTCGACAAGCTGACCGAAGAGGGCGTGAACAAGATCATCGTCCTGTCTCACTCCGGTCTGAACGTCGACAAGAAGGTGGCCGAGAACACCACCGGCGTCGACGTGATCGTCGGCGGCCACGACAACTCGCTCCTGTCCAACACGCAGGAAGGCGCGAAGGGACCGTACCCGGTCATGGTCGGCGACACTGCCATCGTGCAGGCCTACGCCTACGGCAAGTTCCTCGGTGAGTTGAACGTGGTCTTCGACGACGAGGGCGTGATCACCGAAGCCAAGGGCGAGCCGATCCTGCTGGACGGCAGCGTGGCCGAAGAAGAGGGCACCAAGGCGCGCATCGCCGAGGCCGCAGCGCCGCTGGACGAGATCCGCAACGAGGTCGTGGCCGAAACCTCCGACGCCATCGAGGGCGACCGGTCGGTCTGCCGCGCGGTGGAATGTCCGATGGGCAACCTCGTGGCCGACGCCATGCTGGACCGCGTGAAGGACCAGGGCATCGAGGTCGCCATCGCCAACGGCGGCGGCCTGCGCGCGTCCATCGACGCGGGCGAGGTAACCATGGGCGAAGTGCTGACCGTTCTTCCGTTCCAGAACACGCTGTCGACCTTCCAGGTGACCGGCGCGACCCTGGTCGAGGCGCTGGAGAACGGCGTGAGCCAGATGGAGGACGGCGGCGGCCGCTTCCCGCAGGTCGCGGGCATTTCCTTCACCGTCGATCCCTCCGCAGAACCGGGCAGCCGGATCTCCGAGGTCATGGTCGGCGGGGAACCCATCGACCCGGAAAAGACCTACGGCGTGGTGTCCAACAACTACGTCCGTAACGGCGGCGACGGCTACAAGATGTTCGTGGACGCGGAGAACGCCTACGACTTCGGTCCCGACCTCGCCGACGTGACGGCAGAATACCTCGCGGAGCAGGGCCCCTACGCGCCCTACACCGACGGCCGCATCAAGGTCCTTGGCTCCGAGTAAGATCACACCTCAAACTCCGAACGAGGGGCGGTGCCGCAAGGTGCCGCCCTTTTTCATTGGTGGCGCCTCATAGGCGAGATGGAGGCTCCGGCCCCGCTGCCTGCGGCAGCCGCCGAGGGGGCTTGAACGAAGATGAAGGAGACGCCTCGGCGAAGCGTGGCCGCGACTTCACCTGGATGGAAATACCTTGGGGGAGGCTCGAAGAGCCGGGGGCAAAGCCCCCTTGCCGACGATCAGAGAAAGGGGATGTTCAGCTTGGTGACGCTGCAGCGCGAATGACCGGATGTAGGGCGGGGCTATGCGCCTCGGTCTTTTGGGGGCCGCAACGCTCGAAGGTGCCGGCGGTCAAACGGTTGCAGCGCGGTCCCGCGCGGGCGGCGCGATACGTTGCATCGAGCGCGGCTGGCGGTTGGGTGACGTCAGATGTTCAGGGCAGGCAGCGGGAGATCAGGACGGCTGCGCGACCTGCGCTCTGGACGGTCACGTAATTCGCTCGTTCACTCCGCGGCCATGCCCTCGGTGAACTGGAGGCGGGCCAGACGGGCGTAGAGGCCGCCTTCCGCCACCAGGGCGTCATGTGTGCCCTGTGCCACGATCCGGCCCTGGTCCATGACCACGATGCGGTCCGCCTTCTTCACCGTGGCCAGACGGTGCGCGACGATCACCGTGGTCCGCCCTTCGGCCAGCGTGTCGACGGCGCTTTGCACAAGCCGTTCGCTTTCGGCATCGAGCGCCGAGGTCGCCTCGTCCAGCAGGAGCACCGGCGCGTCGCGCAGGATAGCGCGGGCGATGGCCACGCGCTGTTTCTGGCCACCCGACAGCATCACGCCGCGCTCGCCCAGCCAGGTCTCGTAGCCGTCCGGCAGCCCTGTCAGGAAGTCGTGCGCGGCCGCGGCCCGTGCTGCGGCCTCGACCTCTGCATCCGATGCGTCGGGGCGGCCGAAGCGGATGTTGTCGCGCGCAGAGGCGGCGAAGATCACCGGGTCCTGCGGCACGAGCGCGATGTGCTGGCGGAAGGCGTCACGCGACATCTCGGTCAGCGCCACGCCGTCCAGCGTCACCCGTCCGAAGGCCGGATCGTAGAACCGCTGGATCAGTTGCACGATGGTGGTCTTGCCGGCACCGGAGGGGCCGACCAGCGCCACGGTCTCGCCCGGGGCGATGTGCAGCGAAACGCCGTCCAGCGCCGAGACGCCGGGCCGAGAGGGGTAGGAAAAGTGCACGTCGTCGAAGACGATCTCTCCGCGGACGGGCGCGGCCAGCGCCACCGGTTGGGCGGGGTCGTTGACCGTGTCCTCGGCCTGCAGCAGGTCCACCAGCCGCTCCGTCGCACCGGCGGCGCGCTGCAGTTCGGAGAAGGTTTCCGACAGCGCGCCCACGGCGCCCGCCACCATGACGGAGTAGATGACGAACTGGATCAGCACACCGGCGCTCATGTCGCCCGCACGCACGTCCCACGCGCCGATCCAGAGCACGCCGACGATCCCGGTGAACACAAGGAAGATGACGATCATCGTCAGGGCTGCGCGGGTCCAGATGCGCTTCTTGGCGGCGACGAAGCTTTTCTCCGTCACGTCGGAGAAGGCGGCGCGCGACAGGGTTTCATGCGTGTAGGCCTGCACGGTCTGCACCGCGCTCAGCGCCTCCGACGCGTTGCCGGAGGAGGCGGCGATCCAGTCCTGGTTCTCGCGGCTCAGCACCCGCATCCGGCGCCCCAGCACGAGGATCGGCACCACCACCAGCGGCACGATCAGCAGCACGAGGCCGGTCAGCTTGGGCGAGGTGAAGAGCATCAGCACCAGCCCGCCCGAGAACAGCAGCACGTTGCGCAGCGCGATGGAGGTGGAGGAGCCGATCACCGACAGGATCAGCGTCGTGTCGGTGGTGATGCGGCTCAGGACCTCGCCGGTCATGACCTTCTCGTAGAACGAGGGCGACAGGCCGATCACCTTGTCGAAGACCGCCTTGCGGATGTCGGCCACGACCCGTTCGCCCAGCCGGGTCACCAGCGCGTAGCGCATCGCCGTGCCCACCGCCAGCAGCGCGGCGATCCCCAGTGCGGCGGCAAAGTACTTGTCCAGCAGCGCGCCTTCGGCATTGAAGTTGTCGACCACCCGGCGCACGGCCATGGGCAGCACCAGCGAGACGCAGGCGGTCAGGATCAGTGCGCCGATGGCGGCGATGACCAGCGCCCGGTAGGGACGGACGAACGGCCAGAGCGCGCGCAGGGCGCCGACGTTCTTCGACTTCTCGCGCTCCTCGCCGGGGGCGTTTGCCGGGGTACGGGCCATGTCCTCTCCTTCGTCATCGCGCGTGTGGCGTTGTGGCCACGGCAGGCGTCCGGGTCAAGCGACTTGAGGACGCGGGGCAATGGCGCAACAGGCGCTGCGCTCAGCCATCGTCGGAGACGGGCATAGGGTGCGCGGCGTCAGGCGTTCGGCGATGGGAATGGAGCGGGTACACGGGATCGAACCGAGATAACCTGCTTGGAAGGCAGGGGCTTTACCATTAAGCTATACCCGCTCGGGTGCCCCGTCCTAGGCCAACCCGTCGAAACGGTCAAGACGGTTATGGGACCGTCCGGTGCGGGGGAACATGGCCCGGGTTCTGATCCTGTCCAGCATGGTGGCCTGCGGGCATGTGGGCGCTTCGGCGGCGATTCCGGCGTTGCAGGCGCTGGGGCATACCGCGACCGTCCTGCCCACAGTGATGCTGTCGAACCATCCGGGTTTCGCCGCCGTGGCGGGGGCGAAGGTGCCGGTCGGACAGCTTGAGGACATGGTCGCCGCGCTGGACCGGAACGGGTTCCTCGAAGGCCACGATGCCGTCCTCACCGGCTACCTGCCCACGGCGGAGCATGTGGATTTCGGGACGCGGCTGGTGGACCGCATGCGCGGCATCGGCGTGGCGCGGGTCGTCGTCGATCCGGTGATGGGGGACGCGCCGAAGGGGCTCTATATCGACGCCGAGGCGGCAGGGCGCATGAGGGACACGCTGGTGCCCCGCGCCGACATCCTGACCCCGAACGCCTTCGAACAGGGCTGGCTCGGGGAGGTCGTGTCATCCGTGCCGCGTGTCATCGTGACCTCGCACGGGGTCACAGCAATGGAGCTGGGCGTGCTGGACCTGTCACAGGCCGCCGCTGTCCGCTACGTTGTGCCCCGGCATGACGGGGTGCCGCAGGGGACAGGCGACGTGCTGGCCGCGCTGATCGCGGCGGGTGTGGCGACGGGACAGGCACTGGGCCATCTGCAGGCGCTGATCGCGGAAAGCCTCGGCGCGCCACATCTGAGGATCACGGAGGCGGCGGCGGTCTGGACCCGGGCCGCGCCGCTTGAGGGGGAACCACATGGCCTTTGATTTCATCCTGATGCTGACGTCGAACGACCGTACCATCCCGGACGCCCGCGCGCGGCTGGAAGAGGCGCTGGAAGGCGGCGTGCGGCACATCGGCTTCAAGGACGTGGGGCTGCCGTTCGAAGACCTGAAGGGGCTGGCGCAGGCGATCCGCGCGGCCGGGGGCCGGTCCTACCTCGAGGTCGTAAGCCTCGACGCCGAGAGCGAGCTGGCCTCGGCCCGCGCCGCCGTGGCGCTGGACGTGGACTGCCTGCTGGGCGGCACCCGCGCGGCGGAGGTGACGGAGGTCATCCGCCACCACCCCCTGCGCTACTATCCCTTCCCGGGCCGCATCGTCGGGCATCCGTCCGTGCTGGAAGGCCCGGCAGAAGCCATCGCCGACTCCGCCCGCCGCCTCTGCGACCTCGAATACGTGCACGGGCTGGACCTGTTGGCCTACCGCTTCGACGGCGACGTGCCGGGGCTGATGGCGCAGGTCTGCGGCGCGGTCGAAAAGCCGGTCATCATGGCCGGGTCCATCGACAGCGAGGCACGGGTCGAGGCGGTGGCAGAGGCGGGGGCGGCGGGTTTCACCGTGGGTACGGCGGCGCTCGACGGGGTGTTCCCGGCGGAGACAGAGGGCTTCGCGGCGCAGGTCCGCGCCATCCTGGGTATCACGGCGCGGGCGCGACGGTTCTCGCGCGCGCCGCGCCGGATTGCCCTCGTCGCGCACGACAACCGCAAGGCACACCTGCGCGCGTGGGTTCTGCGGCATGCGAGGGCACTGGCCGGGCAACGGCTGATCTGTACAGGCGGCACGGGTCGGATGGTGGCAGAGGCCGCCCCGGACCTGACCGTGCAGCGGCTGCAACGTGGGGCGCTCGGCGGCGACCAACAGCTTGGCGCGCTGATCGCCACGGGGGAGTTGGACGCGGTGGTGTTCTTCGCCGATCCCGGCTCCGGCTACGTGGGGGATGCCGACCTGCAGGCGCTGACCCGGCTGGCGATTTACCATGACACGCCGCTGGCGCTATCGCCCTCGGCGGCGGATGCCCTGCTGGCCGGGTTGATCCCCTAGACGGCGAAGCGCGGCGGGCAGAGTCCCATGTGCATCCAGCGCACCAGCGTGTGGATCGAATAGACCGGCAGCCCCGTCGCCACAGAGATGTCCGGCGCATAGGGCACCATGTTGGTGCATTCGAGGACGATGGCGCCGAGATGCGGGTTGGCCTCCTTGAGGGCGAGGGCTGCCTCCACATTGTCCTGCCGGGCCAGCGCCACGTCCAATGTCGGTTCGTCGTTCAGGATGGAGCGGGTGAATTCCCGCCCGCCTTCCGTGGTGCCGATGGGTGTGCCCGCCGGCACGTTAGCGGCGGCGAGGTGTCGCGCAGTCAGGGACGAGGCCGCGATGGTCTGGATGCCCGCGACGCGGCCCGCGGGCAGCATGCGGTTTACCATCTCCACCTGCGCCAGAGAGGACGTCACCACCGGCACCGGCACGGCCTCTGCCAGCGCCTGCTGGAACAGCGACAGGAACCCGCAGGTCGTGGTGATGCCCACGGCGCCCTCCTCGACCAGAGCGCGGGCGGCGTCGATGAAGGTGGCAAGGCTGTCGCCCCCGCCCTCGCGCACGATCCGTTGCGGAGAGGCGCCGCGCACCACTCGGATCGCCACCGGGAAGGGCCACGACAGCGGATTGCCCGCGTCGCCCGGGATGCGGGGAAAGCGCGAATCGAGCATCAGGATGCCGATCGGCGCGGCGTCGGGCGTGGTGGTATCGGACATGGCGGGCTCCGGCGGCATGCGATCTCGTTGACACGCGGTCGGTCCCTTCGCAAGGTCCGCGCAAACGGACGGGGGTGGCATGACGAAAACGGTAGCGATTGTGGGGGCGGGCATCGTCGGGGTGTCCACGGCGGTCTGGCTGCAGCGCGAAGGGCACCGCGTGGTGCTGATCGACCAGCGCGGTCCGGGGGAGGGCACCAGCCACGGCAACGGCGGGGTGCTGGCCTCTGCCTCCGTCGTGCCGGTGCCGGTGCCCGGTCTGTGGAAGATGGCGCCCCGGATGTTGTTCGATCCACGCCAGCCGCTGTTCCTGAAGTGGGGCTACCTGCCGCGCCTCATGCCCTGGCTGCTGCGCTACATGCGTCACGCCACGGTCGAAGGGGTGGCCAGCCGTGCGCGTGCCATCGCGCCGATCATCGGGGACAGCCTGAACGACCATCTCGCTTTGGCAGAAGGCACCGGGGCGGAGCGGTTCGTCGTGCCCTCCGACTATCTCTACGTCTACCCGACCCGCCGCCAGTTCGAGGCGGATGCCGCCTACTGGCAGGTGCGCCGCGAGGCGGGCTGGGACTGGGACGTGCTGGAGGACGAGGATTTCACCGCCTACGACCCCTGCTTCGGTCCGGACCTGCGCTGTGCCGTCCGGCTGGGCGGTCACGGGCGGATCAGCGATCCCGGCGCCTATGTGAAGGCTTTGGCCGCCCACGTCGAACGCCAGGGCGGCCAGATCCTGAAAGCGGAGGTCAGCGATGTGGTGCGCGACGGCCCGCGCGTCATCGGTCTGCGCGTGGGCGGCGAGACCCTGACCTGCGACGCCGTGGTACTGGCGGCGGGCGCGTGGTCGACCAAGCTGGCAGCGAAGCTGGGCGCAAAGGTCCCGCTGGAAAGCGAACGGGGATATCACCTCGAGCTGTGGGAGCCGTCGGTGATGCCCAAGGCGCCGGTCATGGTCGCCTCGGGCAAGTTCGTGGCGACGCCGATGGACGGGCGGCTGCGGCTGGCGGGGATCGTCGAATTCGGCGGACTGGAGGCCGAGCCCTCCCGCGCGCCCTTTGCCCTGCTCGAAGACAATATTCGCCGCGCCATCCCCGGCATCACCTGGAAGGAAAAGGTCGAATGGATGGGGCACCGCCCCTCGATGGCCGATTCCCTGCCGGTGATCGGCGCCTTCCCGGACGCGCCCGGTGCCTATGCGGGGTTCGGTCACGATCATGTCGGTTTGACGGGCGGACCGAAGACCGGGCGGCTTCTTGCGCAGGTGATCTCTGGCCGAATGCCCAACATAGACCTTGCACCCTATTCGCCGGGGCGGTTTCAATGAGTTCATAAAACAAGACAGGGAGTTCTACCGATGACCAAGATGCGCACCATCCTGGCTGCCACGGCCGTCAGCGCCGTTGCCTCGACCGGGGCCATTGCCGAAACATGGGACATGCCGCTGGCCTATGCCGCCACCAATTTCCATTCCGAGAACGCCGCCGAGTTCGGCCAATGCGTGACCGATGGCACGGGCGGCGAGATCGAGATCGTGACCCATCCGTCCGGCTCGCTCTTCCCAGGCGACCAGATCAAGCGCGCGGTGCAGACCGGCCAGGTGCCCATCGGCGAGCGCCTGCTGTCGAGCCACCAGAACGAGGATCCGATCTTCGGCTTCGATTCCGTGCCCTTCCTCGCCACCTCCTTCGATGCGTCCGAGAAGCTGTGGGAAGCCGCCAAGGGTCCGCTGGAGGAGGTGCTCGCAGAGCAGAACCTGGTCCTGCTGTACTCCGTCCCGTGGCCGCCGCAGGGGCTCTATTTCCGTGACGAGGTCAATTCCGTCGCCGACATGGAGGGCGTGAAGTTCCGCTCCTACAACAGCGCCACCGCGCGGCTGGCGGAACTGACCGGCATGCTGCCGGTGCAGATCGAGGCGGCAGAAATCTCGCAGGCCTTCGCGACCGGCGTGGCGGACAGCATGGTGTCGTCCGGGGCCACCGGCTACGACCGCAAGGTGTGGGAGTCGCTCAACTATTTCTACGAGGTCGACGCCTGGCTGCCGCGCAACTACGTGATCGTCAACGCCGACACCTGGTCGGGCGTCTCTGATGCGAACAAGAAGGTAATCCAGGACTGTGCTGCCACGGCAGAGGCGGAGGGGCTCGAGAAGTCCAAGGGCTACACGCAGTTCACCATGGACGGCCTGCGCGAGGGCGGCATGACCGTGGCGCCGGCCTCCGACACGCTGAAGGCCGAGCTGCAGGAAATCGGCGCGACCATGACCTCCGACTGGCTGGAAGAGGCCGGCGATCAGGGCGCGGCCATCGTCGACGCCTTCAAGGCCATGCAGTAAGCAGACCCCGCGCGGTCCGGACACTCTCCGGGCCGCGCCCATTGCCGACCGTTCCCCTCATCCTTGAAGGAGACCGCCCGTGGCTGCGCTCCGCCGCCTGCTCGACCTCATTTACCGCCTGTCCGGGGTGGCCGCGGCGCTGTGCCTCGTGACGATCCTTGTCCTGATCGTGCTGCAGATGCTGGCGCGCTGGACCGGCGAAGTCTTTCCCGGCGTGCCGCAATACGCCGGGTATTTCATGGCCGCGGCCTCCTTCCTCGCCTTCGGCAATGCACTGAACCAGGGCAGCCACATCCGCGTGTCGCTGGTCCTGAACGCGCTGCCGGAGGGCGCGCGGCGCTGGCTCGACATCTGGTGCTTTGCCATCGGCACGGCGGTGGCGTGGTACGTGGTCTACTACGGCTACCGCTTCGTCTACTGGTCGTGGAAGTTCAACGAGGTCAGCCAGGGCCAGGACCGCACCGCGCTGTGGATCCCGCAAAGCGTCGTGCTGGTAGGGGCGGTGATCTTTGCCGTCGCCCTGACCGACAACCTTCTGTCGCTGATCTTCGGCGGCAAGTCCCGGATCGTGCAGGATCGCATGGATCAGAGCTTCGGAGAGTGACATGGAGAACATCTCGATCATCCTGCTGTTCCTCTTCGTGCTGTTCACCCTCCTCGGATCGGGCGTCTGGGTCGGCCTTGCGCTGATGGGCGTGGCCTGGGTGGGGATGGAGCTGTTCACCACCCGCCCTGTGGGCGACACCATGATGACGACGATCTGGGCCGCGTCCTCGTCATGGACCCTCACCGCCCTGCCGCTGTTCATCTGGATGGGCGAGATCCTCTATCGTACACGATTGTCGGAAGACATGTTCCGCGGTCTGTCGCCCTGGATGAAGGGGCTGCCGGGCGGGCTGGTGCACACCAACATCGTCGGCTGCACGGTCTTCGCGGCGGTCTCCGGTTCCTCGGCGGCGACTTTGACCACGGTCGGCAAGATGTCGATCCCGGAACTGCGCAAGCGCAACTATCCGGAGAAGATGGTGATCGGCACGCTGGCGGGGGCCGCGACGCTGGGCCTGATGATCCCGCCCTCGCTGACCCTGATCGTCTACGGCGTGACGATCAACGAATCGATCTCCAAGCTGTTCTTTGCAGGCATCCTGCCGGGGCTGGTGCTGGCGCTGATGTTCATGGCCTATGTCGCGGTCATGAGCCGGTTCTCGCGGGGCTGGAACCCGGACGCGGAGCCGGAGATGACCTTCCGCGAACGGCTCTGGAACTCGCGTTACCTTGCGCCGGTGATCTGCCTGATCGTGCTGGTGATCGGGTCGATGTACCTGGGCTTTGCCACCGCGACGGAGGCGGCGGCCTTCGGCGTGATCGGCAGCCTGGCACTGGCGGCACTGCAGGGGTCGCTGACTTGGAGGACTTTCACCGAAAGCCTGATGGGCGCCACCCGCACCTCTGCCATGATCGCGCTGATCCTCGCGGGCGCGGCCTTCCTGTCGCTGTCGATGGGCTTCACCGGCCTACCGCGCGGGCTGGCTGATCTGATCGCGGGCTGGGAGCTCAGCCGGTTCGAGCTGCTGATGGTGCTGCTGGTCTTCTACATCGTGCTGGGCATGTTCCTCGACGGGATCTCTTCGGTGGTGCTGACCATGGCGGTGGTGGAGCCGATGGTGCGGCAGGCGGGCATCGACCTGATCTGGTTCGGCATCTTCATCGTCGTGGTCGTCGAGATGGCGCAGATCACCCCGCCCATCGGCTTCAACCTGTTTGTCCTGCAGGGGATGACGCAGCACGAGATGGGGTTCATCGCCAAGGCGGCGTTCCCGATGTTCCTGATCATGGTGCTGATGGTCTTTGTCCTGATCGCCGTGCCGGAACTGGCGACATGGCTGCCGGACAACATCCGGTCGCGGCCCGGAGGCTAGGTGGCATTCCTCGAATGGCTTGGCCGGCAGGGACGCCTGATGCTGGTGGCGGGGCTGGTCGCCGGGCTGGCGTTTCCCGGCGCGGGCGCAATCTTTGCCCCGTGGCTGCCACACCTGATCGCCGTGATGCTGTTTTTCGGCGCCCTCCGTGTGGGGGCGACGGGCCGCGTCGGCGTGGCCGGACTGCGGGTCCGTGAGACGCTTGGCCTGATTGCGGTCTACCAGGTGGCGCTGCCACTGGCGCTGGCCGGGATCGCGGCTGTGCTGGGTATCATCGGGCATCCGGCGGTGCTGGCGCTGCTGCTGGTGACGGCGGCGCCCTCGGTCACCGGCAGCCCGAACCTTGCCGCCCTCGGCGGGGGAGACCCGGCCCCCGCCCTGCGCATGCTGGTGCTGGGCACGGCGCTCCTGCCGCTGACGGCGTGGATCGTCCTCTCCGTCCTGAAGATCGGCGGCGACCCCTGGGCGGTGACCATGGCGGTGGCCCGGCTGCTGGTGCTGATCCTCGGCGCCGGGGGCCTCGCCCTTCTGGCGCATCGCGTGGTGCCCGGCACGCCGCGTGCCATCTCGATCATGGACGGGCTGTCGGCGCTGGTGATGACGCTGATGGTACTGGGCCTGATGTCGCCCGCCGCCGACGCGTTGCGCCATGCGCCCGGCCGCTTTGCCCTGTGGCTGGGGGTCGCCGTGGCGGTGAACTTCGGGCTTCAGGGGGCGGCGGCGCTGGTGCTGCGCCGGTGGCCGATGGGAGAGCGCATGTCCCTGTCGGTCGTGGCGGGCAACCGCAACATCGCGCTCTACCTTCTGGCCCTCCCGCCCGAGACGATGGGCCCCGTCATGCTTTTCATCGGATGTTACCAGATCCCGATGTACCTGACGCCTTACGTTCTCGCCCGCGTGGGACGTGGTTAATAGTTTGTAATTTAGAGACATTCCTCCCGGTATAGAGAGATCGTTTCCACTTTTGCATCAACGTGCCGCCAAACGCACGACCGAGTGGGACGATCATGCCTGTATTGACGACACCCGACGCCGCGACCGGCTCTGCCGCGCACCCGGCCCTTTTCGGCGGCAATGTCCTTGCCCCCCGCGCCCACATGATGGGGCCGGGCAGTTACGCGGAGGCGATCGAACAACTGGGTGTCACCGGCTTGCGATACCCGGGCGGTTCGCTGACGGAAAAGATGTTCAGCCTGCGCGATCCGGACGCGGCCCGGGTATTCTCGCCCGACCTCGGGAGGGAAGTGGATTTCATCCCGCTCTCCGGCATCATGGACTACGCCGAGCAGACGGGACGCGACCTGACCATCGTGATCCCGACGCGCGACCAGTTGTCGGACACGGCGCTGGACATCAACGGCGACCGGATGCCCGCCATCGACCGCGACGTGCTGACCGGCTTCGTGCGCGACGTGGTCGGCGGGGAATACGGCGATGCCCGCGTCGCCGCCTTCGAGATCGGCAACGAATACTGGGGCTCGGGCGAGATGAACGCCGCCGAATACGGGCGGCTGGCCGCCGGCATGGCGCAGATCATCGACCGCACGCTGAACGACCTCGCGCAGACCGACCCGGATGCAGCGGAAGTCGGCGTGCTGGTGCAGGTGGGCACCAACTTCGGCCATTCCGACCTGTCCGACGATTATGCGGGCATGGCCCCGGCGGACGTGGTGGCAGAGGTGAATGCCGCCTATGGCCTGTCGCTGGACGAGAGCGTGATCTACCCGAACGGCGACATCGACTGGACGGAGATCAACAATGAGATCCTCCTGTCGCATTTCGACGACGACGCCATGGCCGCGACAGACGGGGTGATCGCCCACGTCTATTCACGCGCGCCGGTGGTCGAGCATTCGCGCTGGTACCAGCTTGAACAGATCGAGGAGCACTGGCAGTCCATCGACCCGGAACTGGAGATCCATGTCACCGAGTGGAACCAGAAGTCCAACACGAACGCCTTCGAGGACACCCGCGACTACGGGCTCTGGCAGGCGCAGGAGATGCTGGAACAGGTCGAGGAATTCATGCGGATGGACGTGGCCTCGGCGCAGGTCTGGCCGCTGATCCAGAACACACCGACCGCGCTGGCGCTGGGGCGGGAGTTCGACGAGACCACCCCGCCGGGAGAGATGTTCTCCATGCTGTCGGAGAACCTGCCGGGGATGCGGATGCTGGATTTCGCCCCGCAGGACGAGCGGGGCACGGAGATGCACACCACCGAGATGGACGTGCACGCCTTTGCCGACGGGCAGGACATGCTGTTCTACTTTACCTCGAACCTGCAGCGGGGTCTGGTCGACAGCGAGGTCGACATCTCGAACCTGGTGGAAGGCTTCGGCGAGATGGAAATCACCGTGCTGGGTGTCGCCCGGGGCGACGGTCCCGGCAACACGCAAAGCCGCGCCACGGTAGAGCATCCTGACCCGGACGACCTTCATGTCGACGGCTTGATCGAGACCCTGCTGGCGCCCGGAGAGATCATGCAGGTGCGGCTGACCGACGTGGTGCCCACCGACGATTTCGCCGACGTCTTCGCCCAGACGGGCAGCCCGCGTGTGTCCTCCGACGCTGTCGCGGTGCCCGCGGACGACACCGACGACCCGGACGACACCGACGATCCGGACGGCGAAGCGGATGACGGCGCCTCCGGCGACCGGGACGGGCAGGGGCTGATGGATGCGCTCGCCGACGGCGCGCATGCGCCGTCCGACGGCGGGGGTGCATCCCCGGACAGTGACGAAGAGGATGAAGGTGAGGGCGGCAGCGACATGGGTGGCCTCTGGCTGGCCGGGCTGCTGCCGCTGCTGTTCCTGCTGGGCTAGCGTTCAAGCGTCGATGGGTTCGATCAGCTCCGGTCCGGAGGCACGGTTGGAGTTCACTTCGCGCGCGACCCGATGGAAGGCCAGCGCATCCTCGGGGGCGGGCTGCATGAGGCTGGCCGCGCCGTGTCCGTCCTCGCCCAGCCACTTGCCCCAGTCGTCCTGGGCCAGCACCACGGGCATCCGGTGGTGGATGCGCGACATCGACCCGTTCGCGCCGCAGGTGACGATAGCGACGGTGCGGAAGGACAGGTCGTCGCGCGCCCAGTCCTGCCAGACCCCGGCAAAGACCAACGGGCCGTCGTCCGCCGGATGGATGTACCAGGGCAGCCGGTTGCCCTCCTCATCCTTCGTCCATTCGTAGAAGCCGGTCGCGGGGACAAGGCAGCGGCGTTCGCGGCAGGCAGCGCGGAAGGCGGGCTTTTCCGCGATGGTTTCGGCCCGCGCGTTGATCAGCAGCGGCCCGTCGTTCGGCTTCTTGTACCAGTGCGGGATGAAACCCCAGCGCATGGCGACCAGCCTGCGCCCCTCGTCGCTCATGACGACATGCACCTGGTTCGTCGGGCAGACGTTGAAGTTCGGCACATCGGGCAGGTCGTTCGACGGCACGGCCGCGAAAAGCTGCGCCATGGCGTCGGGGGGCAGGGTGACGGCGAAACGACCGCACATGGCGTATCCTCCGGGGGCAGATCCTTGCCGGATGATCTATCGCGCGCCGCCGGAAATCAAACCGTCAGAGCCCGAAGCCGCTGTAATGCAGCAGCCCCCAGTCCGTCAGCTCCCGGTGCACCTTGCCCCAGAGAGCGCCGAAGCGCAGCGGGTCCAGCCCGGCGCCGGCGGCAATGCGCGACAGCGGCGTGCGCCCGTCTGCGGCGGCGATCAGCGGTGCGGCCTCGGGCGGGAGGGCGAGCTTGTCCTTGACGCCATCGACCTCCACCGGCGGGGTCTGACCGCGTGCCACGGCCTGCGCCAGTTGCCGGTGCGGCAGTTGCAGGCGCGGCACCAGTGAAGCGCGGCCGGGTTTTGGAAGAGGGCGGTCCTCGTCGGCGGGCACAAGGTAGCCCACATGCTTGCGGATCGTGCCGCGCAGCTTCTCTGCCACGGCCATGGCGGTGTCCGAGTCCATCCCCGCCGGGACCTCCGCAATGCGCGACAGGTCGTAGAGGGCGGGCGTGACGAAGCCCTGCAGGCGCCAGCCGGTCGTGGCGCAGGTGTCCAGCAGGCGCGCCACGTCGAAGGGCGTATCGGTGCTGTGCAGGAGCAGGTCGTAGAAGCCCGCGTCGCTTTGTTCGTGGTCCATCAGCAGCGGGTTCGACGCGAAGGGGTGGCCCTTCGGCAGCGCGGCGACGATCTCCTTCGCGCGGGCGAGGCGCTGCTCTGGCGGCAGACCGTCCAGCAGTGCGCCGAACGCCTCCTGCAGGGGATAGACCCCGGATCGGCCGTAGGGCGCATAGACCATGAAACCCATGCCGCCCCCCGGTGCCAGCGCGCCCCGCAGCGCGGCAAAGCCGTCCTCCGGGCGGGGCAGGTGGTGCAGCACGCCGCAGCAGTCGATGTAGTCGAAGGGCCCGAAGTCCCCGGCGTCGAGCAGGCTGCCGGTGTGGAAGGTGATGCCCGTGAGGCCGCGCACCTTGGCCCGTGCCTCGGCGATCCCGCGCGAGGCGGTGGAGAGGTCGAGGTAGGTGATCTCGTAGGGTGCACCGGCCTTTGTCATCAGCGTGGCCAGCTGGATCAGCGCGTCGCCCGTGCCGCCGCCGGCCACCAGCACGCGCAGCGGCTGCGACCAGTCGCGCGCGCCGCCGAACAGGTGGTGGTCGATTTCGGTGGGCCTTGAGGGGGAGCCGGTGATCAGGCGCGTGCGCTCGTCCTCCGGGTCTCGGGCGGGGTAGGGATAGACCTCGTACTGTTCCTTGACCGTGACCATGCCTTGCCCTCCGACTGCCGCAGTGTCCTGCCCGATCGCGCCCGCGATGGCCAGCCCTAGCGGCGCCTGGCGATCTCCAGCCGGGTTTCCAGCAGGGCCATGTCGCGCATGATCCGTTGCCGTTCGGTCCGGTCGCCGGTCTCGCGCAGTTCCTCGCGGAGGCGGGCCAGTTCCTTCGAGACGGAGACCGCCTCAGGCACGGCGCCGTTTTCCTTCATGATCCGGTTGAGGACGGCGTTCTCCGGATCGTCGCAGGGCGGCAGGGGTTTGCCCGCGCCCGGCAGGTTGTCGAACGCGCCTTCCGCCTCGGCCGCGCGGATCTTTGCAGAGATGAGGTCGATCAGGGGATGGTCCATGATCCCAACATAAACCGTGACCTGCGCGTTGCCCAGATCTCTGGAACGCAGCGTCACCGGGTGTTTTCCCCGACGTCCACTGCTCTTGCGCGATGCACCAGGGAAGGCCAAGACTGGAGGTGAGGACTAGGGGAGGAGAATGCGCTCATGGGCTACGCCACCATGGACGACCGCAACGCCATCGAATCGCAGGGCGCCTGGCACGATCTGGGGCTGCCGAAGACGGTCTGGGCCCAGCTTTGCCGGACGGCGGACAAGTTCCCGCAGCGCCCGGCGGTCAGCTACCAGCTTTTGTCGGGACCGAAGGACAAGGCCGAGACGATGACCTGGGCCGAGGTGCGGGACCGCACCGCACAGGCCGCGAACCTGTTCCGCAGCCTCGGCATCGAGGAGACGGACGTGATCGCCTACGTCCTGCCGAACTGCAACGAGGCGGTTTCGACCCTGCTGGGTGGCATGGTGGCGGGCATCGTGAACCCGGTGAACCCGCTTCTGGAGCCGGAGCAGATCGGCGCCATCCTGCGCGAGACCGGCGCCAAGGTGGTGGTGACGCTGAAGCCCTTCCCGAAGACCGACGTGCCGCAGAAGGTGCAGGAGGCCGTGCGCCATGCGCCCAACGTGCACACGGTGCTGGAGGTCGACCTCAACCGCTACCTGACGCCGCCGAAGAAGTGGATCGTGCCGCTGATCCGTCCGAAGATGCCGGGCACGCGGCACGCGGACTACAAGTGCTTCCGCGCGGAGATGAAGAAGCAGCCCAAGACGCTGACACTCGAGGACGGCGGCAAGGACCGGGTGGCGGCCTACTTCCACACCGGCGGCACCACGGGCATGCCGAAGGTGGCGCAGCACCTCTATTCGGGGATGATCTACAACGGCTGGCTTGGCGACACTCTGCTGTTCACCGAGGAAGACAGCGTGATGTGCCCTCTGCCGCTGTTCCACGTCTTCGCGTGCCACGTCATCCTGATGGCGATGGTCTGCTCGGGGGCGCATGTCGTGTTCCCGACGCCCGCCGGCTATCGCGGCGAAGGTGTGATGGACAACTTCTGGAAGCTCTGCGAGCGCTGGAAGACCACGTTCGTGATCACCGTCCCGACCGCCGTCTCGGCGCTGATGCAGCGCAAGGTGGATGCGGACATCTCGTCGATCAAGACGGCGTTCTCCGGCTCTGCCCCGATGCCGCTGGAGCTGTTCAAGCGGTTCGAGAGCGCCTGCGGCGTGACGATCTGCGAAGGCTACGGGCTGACGGAGGCGACCTGCCTCGTGTCGGTCAACCCGCCCGAGGGCGAGAAGAAGGTCGGCTCCGTCGGCATTCCCTTCCCCTACACCGACGTGAAGATAACGAAGGTGCGCGACGGCCAGCCGGTGATCTGCGGCACGGACGAGATCGGCGAGATCTGCGTGTCGAACCCGGGCGTCTACGCCGGGAAGACCTACACGGAAGAGCCCAAGAACGTCGACCTGTTCCACTGGGGCACGCACCTGCGCACCGGCGACCTGGGGCGGCTGGACGCGGACGGCTACCTGTGGATCACCGGGCGGGCGAAGGACCTGATCATCCGGGGCGGCCACAACATCGACCCCGCCGAGATCGAGGAGGCGCTGCTGGCGCACCCGGCGGTGGCCTTTGCCGGGGCCATCGGCCAGCCGGACGCGCATTCGGGCGAACTGCCCTGCGCCTTCGTGGAACTGGTCGCCGGTGCAACCGTGACCGAGGAAGAGCTGCTGGAACATGCGAAGGTGCACGTCCACGAACGCGCCGCGCATCCCAAGCACATGACCATCCTCGACGAACTGCCCAAGACGGCGGTCGGCAAGGTCTTCAAGCCCGACCTGCGCAAGCTGGCGATCACGCGCGTCTACAACGGCGCGCTGGAAAAGGCCGGTGTTGCTGCGCGGGTCGAGAAGGTCGTCGACGACAAGTCGCGCGGGCTGGTGGCGCAGGTGGCGCCGAACGGCAACACCGAGGCCGAGGTCGGCGCGGTGCTGGGCGGCTTCACCCGTCCGTGGGAATGGGTCGAGGAGGACGTGGCGGCGGAGTGAGGCGCGCCGCTTCCTGCGGTTCCTCTGCGTGCAGATGACGGACCCAGCAAGGGTCTGTCACGCCGCTTGGGTGTCGTCGTGGCGCACGATGGGGTCGATGGGCGCCAGCGGCAGGGCCAGCGCCTCTTCCAGGCGGCGGGCAACCTGAAGCAGCCGCGCCTCGCCGCGCGGCGGGCCGATCAGTTGCAGCCCGACCGGCAGGCCGCCGGAGGTCGACCCCACCGGCAGCGACAGCGCGGGCAGGCCGCATGTGGACGCGAGGAAGGCGAAGCTGAGCCAGTCGAGGTAATCGCGGCAGGGCTGACCGGCGACTTCGGTGGGATACTCGACCTCTGACGGCAGCGGGGCCAGCCCGGTGACGGGACAGGCCAGCACGTCGAACCTGCCGAACAGCCCGCGCATCTGCGCGTAAAGCCGCGACCGGGTCACGTTTGCCCTGGCGATGTCGTCGACGGTCAACGTGCCGCCGGTGCGGATGTTCTCGGCCAGCGTCGGTTTGAAGTGCTGCGAGATGCGCTTTGGCCGGACCTGATGCGACGTCCACATGCCGAGCGCGCGGAAGGTGCGGAAGGCGTGGTCGAGACCGCGGGTGTCCGGCTGATGCTCCTCCACCGCGACATCGGGGGCCTGAACCCGCGCGACGGCCCGGGCGAGGATCTGCGCCATGTCGGACGTGACGGGGGCGAGCCCGCCGAGGTCCGGCGAGAAGGCGATACGGACATGGCCCGGCGCTGCGAGGCAGGCGCCCAGGTAGCTGTCCGTCGAGGGCGGATGCGAAAGGGGGGAAACCGGGTCGAAGCCCGTCATCGCGTCGAGGAAGAGCGCCACGTCCGCCACGTTCCGGGCCATGGGACCGTCGACACCGAAGGCGTCGAAAGCGTCCGCCCCGGCAGCCGAGGCGACCAGTCCCGGCGATGGCCTCAGCCCCACGACACCGCAATAGCTGGCCGGGGTGCGGAGCGAGCCGCCGAGGTCGGAGCCCTGGCTCAGCCAGACTTCGCCGGTGGCAAGGCCCGCCGCAGCCCCGCCCGACGATCCGCCGGGGTTCATGCGCGTGTCCCACGGGTTGCGGGTGGCGCCGAAGACGGCGTTGAAGGTGTTGGCGCCTGCGCCCATTTCCGGGGTGTTGGTCTTGCCGATCACCACCGCGCCGCGCGCCTCCATGCGCAGGACCATCGGATCGGAGGCCTTTGGCACGTTGTCGGCGAGCGCCGGGGTGCCGTAGGTGGTGCGCACGCCCGCGACATCGGTCAGGTCCTTGATGCCGACGGGCAGGCCCGCCAGCAGGCTGTCGCGGTCAGGCTGTGCGTCACGGGCGCGGTCGCCGCAGGTGGTGACCATGGCGTTGATCGCGGGAGAGGTCTGCGCGATGCGGTTCAGGCTGGCGTCGATCAGTTCGGCGGTGGAGACCTGACCCGATTTCAGCAGGGCCACCACGTCGCGCGCCGTCAGGCGGCAGAGGTCGGGTCCGGTGAAGCCCGCCGTCTCAGCAGTCGGCATCGGGCGCTGCGCAGAACATCTCGTAGAGCAGAGCGATCACGCGCGAGGTGTTCTCGTTCGCGAGGCTGTAGTAGATCGTCTTGCCCTCGCGCCGGGTGACCACCAGCCCCTCTTCGCGCAGGCGGGCGAGCATCTGGCTGACCGCGGCCTGACGGATGCCCAGGAGTTCTTCCAGCTCGCCGACGGATTTCTCGCCCCCGCCCAGATGGCAGAGGATCATCAGGCGGCCTTCATGCGCCAGCGTCTTGAGGAACGCAGAGGCGTTGCGGGCGTTGGCTTCCATTTCTTCCGGCGGCGCCGGGGGGGCTTTCTGGTCCATGGTCAGGTCCTGGGTCCGGTCTCGGGACTGTATAGCCGGGTGATTCGGAAAATGCGAGATTACTCGTCATGGGCGGGCGCGCCACCCTGGAATCGGTTGCCTTCCGCATAGTTGCAGGGCTCATCCTGCATCTGGAGATGCAGATCGTTGCCGGTGTAGGGATGGGCGCGGGCAAGGTCCTCGTCCACCTCGATGCCGAGCCCGGGGGCGGTGGGCGCTGCGACAAAGCCGTTTTCCTCCCGGATCGATCCCTTGATCAGCCGGTGGTGGAAATCGGTCTCGATGGTTTCGGCGATCAGCAGGTTGGGGATGCAGGCGGCGAGCTGGATGTTGGCGGCCCATTCGACCGGACCGGCATAGAGGTGGGGGGCCATCTCGGCATTGAACGACTCCGCCAGCGCGGCCAGCTTGCGCGCCTCCCAGAGACCGCCGACGCGGCCAAGCGCCGGTTGCAGGATCTTTGCCCCGCCGGTGCGCAGGAGGGTGGCGAATTCCGACCGGGTGGTCATGCGCTCGCCGGTGGCGATGGGGATGCGGACCTGGCTTGCGACCTGGGCGAACTCGAGCAGGTTGTCGGGCGGGATCGGTTCCTCGTACCACAGGGGATTGTAAGGCTCGATCGCCTGCCCGAGCCGGATGGCGCCCGCCGTGGTGAACTGCCCGTGCGTGCCGAAGAGCAGGTCCGCCCGGTCGCCCACCGCCTCGCGCACGTGGCTGCAGAAGGCCACGGAACGGGTGATGTCGGACATCGCGGGCTGGTGACCGCCGCGCATGGTGTAGGGGCCGGCGGGGTCGAACTTCACCGCGGTAAACCCGCGCGCGACGCAGTCGGCGGCGGCCTCGGCGGCCTGGTCGGGCGCGGTCCAGAAGTCGGCGAGGTTATGCTGCGCCAGCGGGTAGAGGTAGGTGTAGGCGCGGATGCGTTCGTTCATCAGCCCGCCCATCAGCGCCCAGACCGGGCGCCCGCGCGCCTTGCCGAGGATGTCCCAGCAGGCGATCTCGAGCCCCGAGAAGGCGCCCATGACGGTGAGGTCGGGGCGCTGGGTGAAGCCCGAGGAATAGGCGCGGCGGAACATGCGTTCGATGTTCTCGGCGGACTCGCCCTCGACGTAGCGCTTGAAGACATCCTCGATCACCGCGGTCATGGCCTTGGGACCCACCGAGGCGGCGTAGCATTCGCCCCATCCGGTGATGCCGTCGCCGGTGGTGAGCTTGACGAGGATCCAGTAGCGGCCCCCCCAGCCGGGGTGCGGCGGGGCGGTGACGATGATGTCGAGGTCCTTGAGGATCATGGGCTGTGCTCCTGCATGGTTTCGGGCCGCGTTCCGCGACCCGACCGGCCGGGAGAGGCGCTGCCTCCCCCGGACCCCCTCCGAGGTATTTCTGCCAAGATGAAGGGGCGGGGCGGCGTGACCTGTGTGGGGTCAGGTGTCGAAGAGGATGACGTTGCGGCGGGCGCCGCCGGTCTTGGTGTCGGCGATGGCCTCGTTGATCTGGTCGAGGGACCAGCGCCCGGAGACCAGTTCGTCGAGCTTGAGGCGGCCCTGGCGGTAGAGGTCGGCCATCCAGGGGATGTCGCGGCGGATCACCACGTCGCCCATCTTGGAGCCGATCATCTGCTGGCCGGTGTAGGCGGGGACGACGGGTTCGTACTGAGCCATGGCGCCGGTATGGGGCATGCCGACCATGACCAAGCGTCCGCCCCAGCCGAGGTAGCGCATCGCCTGTTCGTAGGCCGGGATGGCGCCGACGGTCACGGCGACCACGTCGGCGCCCTTTCCGAGGGCCTTCAACGCGGCTTTCCACGGGGCCTTCGACGTGCCCAGCACGGCATCGGTGGCGCCGAATTCGCGGGCGATCTCCAGCTTGGCCTCCGACATGTCGACGGCGACGATGCGGCGGGCGCCGGCGATGCGGGCGCCCTGGATGGCGTTCAGGCCGACGCCGCCGGCGCCGATCACCACCACGTCCTCTCCGGCGCGCAGGCGGCCGGCGTTGACCACCGCGCCGATGCCGGTGATGACGCCGCAGGCCAGGAGGCAGACGCCCTCGGCGGGCAGGGTTTCGGGGAGCGGCACGACCTGGCTCTGATCCACGACGACGCGCTCGGCGAAGGCGCCGCAGTTCATCGCCTGCACGACCGGGGTGCCGTCGGGGCGGGACAGGGGCGAGGGGCGTCCGCCCTGGTTTTCGCAGATCGTCGGCTTGCCCGAGTTGCAGTTCACGCAGGCCCCGCAGGAACGGATCAACGTGACCACGACCCGGTCGCCTTCGGAGAGGCCCTTCACGCCATCGCCGAGCGCGGTGATGCGGCCGGAGGCCTCGTGGCCGTAGACGGCCGGAAGGTCGCCGCCCCATGCGCCGTCGGCGTAGGAGATGTCGGAATGGCAGATGGCGACCGCCTCCAGCGTGACCTCGATCTCGCCGGTTCCGGGGGCGCGCAGATCGAGGTCCTCGATCGTCAGAGGCGCGTTGAAGGCGGTGCAGACCGCCGCGCGGATGCGTGTCATCCCAGTCTCCCTGTTTTCCCGGAGGGTTCACCGCCTCGTCCCGGGGTTCAAGCCGGAAAACGACATGGGGGCGGCAGAAGGGCGAATGAGGCCGGGGTTTTCAGGCGACCGCGTGTCTGGGCGCGCGGGTGAGGAACAGCGTCAGCGCCACGACGATCAGCCCGAGCGACACGAGGAACGGCGCACCGGGGAAGGGATCGGCCCGTTCCGGCGCCGTGAAGGCGGCGAAGACGGAGGTCATCATGATCGGCGAGACGGCGGCGGCCAGCGCGGCGGTTGAGGTCAGCAGGCCCTGCAGCGCCCCCTGCCGGTCGTCGCCGAGGCTCTGGCTCATCATGCCCTGCATCGCCGGGCCGAAGGTGCCGCCGAGTGCCGCGAGCGGGATCAGCGCCAGCACCGTGCGGGTGTTGTCGAGGAAGGGGATCAGCGCGTAGGCGATGGCGGCGCACAGGAGGCCGAAGACCACCGTCCCCGATTCTCCGAACCGCCTGAGCAGGAGCCGGATCACCCCCGCCTGCACGAAGGCGAAGGACAGGCCGAAGGCGCCGAGGGTGGTGCCGATGATCGCGCTGGACCAGCCGAACTGCGCATGGCCGAAGAACGCCCAGACGGAAGGATAGACCGCGAAGGCCACGTGGTAGAGGAACATGATCGCCAGCCCGCGGCGGATGCCCGGCACGCGCGTCATGATGAGGAAGGCGCTGAACGGGTTGGCTTCACGCAGGCGGAAGCGGCGGCGGTTCTCGGGCTTGATGGTCTCGGGGAAGGCGAGCAGGCCGAGGATCGTGTTAAGCGCGGCCAGCACGGCGGCGGCCCAGAAGGGCGCGCGGGTCCCGAACTCTCCCAGAAGGCCGCCGATGGTGGGGCCGAGGACGAAGCCCAGTCCGAAGGCCGCGCCGATCAGCCCGAAGGCGGCGGAGCGTTTCTCCGGCGGGGAGAGGTCGGCCATGGCGGCGAAGGCGGTGGAATGCGTGGCGGAGGCGAAGCCGCCGATGATCCGGGCGATCAGCAGCACCACGAGGCTGTGGGTCATGCCCATCACCGCGTAGTCCACGACCATCAGCGCCAGCGTGCCCAGCAGGATGGGTTTGCGCCCGTAGGTGTCAGACAGCGCGCCCAGAAGCGGCGCAAACAGGAACTGCATCGCCGCGAAGACCGTGCCCAGGACCCCGCCCCAGAGCGCCGCGCCGGAGAGGCCGCGGCCGGAGACTTCCTCGATCAGGTCCGGCATGACCGGGAGGATCAGGCCGATGCCCATGGCGTCGATGGCCACGGTGATGAGGAGGAAGAGGACGGGCAGGCGCAAGGGTCAGATCGCCTTTGTCACGGCAGCGGCGAAGGCGCGGGCCTCGTCCGGGGCGGTCCCGAGCTGGCGGGTCGCGTCGAAGAGGTCCGCCGGCAGGTCGGGCCATTCCGCACGGGCCGCGTCGGTCAGCGGCGTGCCGGAGGTTTGGGCCGATTTGATGAGGTCCTTGACGGCGGCCTGCGCCTGTGGCCGGGGCATCCGGTCGGTCAGGGCGAAGGAGAGTGCCTCGGCGATCAGGAGGCCGCCGGTGGCGTCGAGCGTCGTCTGCATGGCGCTCGTGTCGGGAGAGAGTGTCTCTGACAAGTCTTGCATAAGTGTCAACGCGGCGGACGCTGCCAGCACCAGCTGCGGCAGGGTCAGCCATTCGGTGAACCACGTGGCGCCGTCGCGCTGCTGCCGGTGCAGGGCCGCGCCGTCCAGAGTGGCGGACAGGCCCTGCACGTGGCGGGCCAGCGCAACCATGGCGGAGGGCGCAACCGGGTTCTGTTTCTGCGGCATGGTGGATGAGGCCCCGGCACCGCCGAGGCGGACCTCGGATAGGCCGGACTGGGTGGCGAGAACGAGGTCCTCACCCATCTTGCCCGCGGCCAGCGCGGTGCGGGCGAACCACCCGGCGATGGTCAGCACGGGCGTGCGGTCGGTGTGCCAGGCGTGGCCGGGATCGTTCAGGCCCAGCTTTTCGGCCAGCGCGGCGCGCAGGGCCACGGGATCGGGGCCGAGGGCGGATGCGGTGCCTGCCGCGCCGGACAGGGACACGAAAAGCTGGGCGCGCACGCGGGGCAGGTCCTCGAGCGCGGTCAGCAGCGGCCAGCCCCATTGCGCGACCTGCGCGCCGAAGGCGGTGGGCGTCGCGTGCTGGCCGTAGGTGCGGGCGGCCATCGGCGTCTCGGCGTGATCGCCTGCAAGCTTTGCCAGCCCTTTCAGCGTGGCCTTCAGCCGGTCCTCCTGCAGCGCCAGCGCCTGCCTCAGCCGCAGCATCAGCCCGGTGTCCTGGATGTCCTGCGATGTCGCGCCCCAATGCAGGTACTGCGCATGCTCGGGGGCCATCATCGCCTCGCGGAAGGCGGCGACCAGTGCAGGTGTCATCACGCCGTTCTGCGCCGTGGCCTTGGCCAGCCCCACGGGATCGACCTGGCATTCGAGCGATGCGCGGTGGATCGCGGCGGCGGCGGTTTCGGGGATCACGCCCGTGGCGCCCTGCACCTGCGCCAGCGCGCCTTCGACCAGCATCATCGCCCGGACCTCGGCGCTGTCGGAGAACAGCCGCGCGGTTTCACCGGTCGGGAAAAGACCGGACAGGTGGGCGCTGTCGAAGGGCGTTGCGGGCATGTCGTGTTCCTTTGTCCTCCGTGCGCCGCAGGTTTGCGTGGCGGCATCCGAAGTCCGGGGTCTCTGTCACATTGCAACGATTTTGTGAAGCAGAGACGCAAGGTCCCCCGGCATGGAGAAGAACGGAGAGTGGGAGCTTTGCAACGAAAACACGTCTTCGGGGGCGAAGCGTTCGGCCATTTTGCGTTGGAAATCCGGGGGGATGGCGCGGTCTTCGGTGCAGATGATGTAGCTGCGCGGCAGGGCCTGCGACTTTTGCGACAGGGCGATGGCCGTGCCGGAGGCCGCGGTGGATTCGGCGCAGAGACGGGGCAGTGCGTAGGCGTCGGTGCCGGGCGGGCAGTCGTGGTAGAAGTTGCCGGTGCCCCCGGAGAGGTCGAAGGTGAAGCTGAGCTTGGTGTCCGAGAGGCGGATCAGCGGCACCAGCGGCTGTTCGTCCGCCTGCATCCGCATCTGTGCGAGGCTGTGCCCCGGCCAGGGCGTGTAGGCGCAGAGGTAGACGAGGCGCCGGATGTTGGCCGGGTCGATCTCGGCGGCCTGGGTGATGGAGTAGCCGCCCATGGAGTGGCCGACGACCACGGCGGGTTCGGTCAGCGCGTCGACGATGGCCTGGCCAAAGTCGTGGAGCGTGGTCTGCTCGATCGGGGTGGGGTCGTCGCCGTGGCCGGGCAGGTCGATGGCGCGGGCCTCGTGTCCCAGCGTCTCGAGCGCCGGGATCACGTCGCGCCAGCACCATGCGCCGTGGGCCGCGCCGTGGATCAGCAGGAAGCGGGCCATCAGGCGGATTGTCCCGTCATGCCGGTCATGCGCACTGGGCCTTCAGGAAATCGGTGAGGACGCGGGCGTATTCCTCGGGCTGTTCCACGCAGGGCAGATGACCGGCGTTACGGATCAGGTGCTTCTGGCTGCCGGGGATCAGGTCGGCGGTTTCGAACACCAGATCGGGCGGGGTGGAGCCGTCCTCGGATCCGGCGATGGCCAGCGTCGGCAGGCGCAACCCGCTGGTGGAACTCATGAAATCGGTGCCTGAGATGGCGGCGGCGCAGCCGGTCCAGCCCTCGGCCGGGGTGCGCAGGAACATGTTGCGCCAGGCGGGGAATTCGTCGGTCTGGTGGAAGGGCTTGGAGAACCAGCGGTCCATCGTGGGATCGACGATGTCGGCGAGGCCGGCCTTTTCGACATTGGCGATGCGTTCGGCCCACATGTCGCGCGTGCCGATCTTGGCGGCGGTGTTCGAGAGCACCATGGCGCGCACCAGATCGAGGCGCTTGGCGGCCAGTCCCTGTGCGATCATGCCGCCGATGGAGAGGCCCACGAAGATCGTGTCTTTCAGCCCGAGATGGTCCATCAGGCGTTCGGTGTCGGTGATCAGCGCGCCCATGGAATAAGGGCCCTTGGGCGTGTCGGAGAGGCCGTGGCCGCGCTTGTCGAAACGCAGGATTCGCAGGTTTCCGGGCAGCATCGGCAGGATCTCGTCCCAGAGCCGGAAGTCGGTGCCGAGCGAGTTGGCGAAGACGACGGGGGTGCCGTCCTCCGGGCCGGTCAGGGCATAGTGGATACGGGTGTCGCCGAGCTGGACTGTCTGCATTGGGGCCTCCTGTGTGCCCCCTGTTTAACCTTGGTTGACGACCTGCGGAAGGTGTTGCGGACAGGGGCGTGTGGCGGGTTAACGAGGCGTCCGGTGGCGCGGCGCTGGCCATATCTTGAGGTTGGCCGGGGCGCGGGCCACAAGCCGACGCCGGGCCGGAGGGACGTTAACCGGATGTTATGGGGCGAACCGGCCGGTTCGGGGGGCCTTTCCGGCCGGTTGGCAAGGTTGGTTAATTTCCGTTCACGGAGGGCGTTAAGGAAGGCGGGAAAGCGGGCTGCGACGGGGGGGCGACCCTGGAACGCCCGGTGGTCGGGCGGGGGCGAGGGGCATTCCCGTGCGTGCCCGTCGGTCGTGCGGTCGTGGCGGCTGCCTTCGGCGCCGGTCGCGTCGTGTTGCGGCGGGCAGCTTTCCGGGCGCCCCGACTGAAGCCCCTGCGGGCTTCAGCGGCCCACCCTCCAAGCCGCTGCCCGGCAGGGGCAGGGCGACGGCCGGGATCGGCGGGTGCGGGTGGGAAAACAAGACGGCCCCGCAGCGCGGGGCTGCGGGGCCGTGTGTGTGGTCTCGGGCACTGGAGGCCGGCACCCCGCCGGAACGGGGCGTCCGTGGCCGCCGTTCAGGCGATGCCCACGACTTCGATGTCGAAGGTCAGGTCCTTGCCGGCCAGCGGGTGGTTGGCGTCGAGGGTGACCTGTTCCTCGTTCACTTCGACGACCGTCACCGGCATGACCTGACCCTGCGGGGTCTGGACCTGCAGCTGGGTGCCGAGGTCGAGCGGGATCTCTGCCGGGATCTCGGAACGCGGCACGGCCTGCATCGCGTTCGGATCGGGCTGGCCGTAGGCTTCGTCCGCCGGGATCGTCAGCTTCTTCTGCTCGCCCACGGTCATGCCGGGCAGGGCCTTGTCGAGGCCGGGGATGATCTGGCCGGAGCCCACTTCGAACTGCAGCGGATCGCGCCCGCGCGAGCTGTCGAAGGTGGCGCCGTCTGCCAGCGTTCCGGTGTAATGCAATTGAACTGTGTCGCCGGTTTTGACCTGCGTCATGTGTGTACCTCTGATGTCTTGGAAACGGGTTTGGCGAGGCCGGGGCGTCCCGGGTGGCTCGCATGCTCATGCCTAAAGATAATGATTCATGGCCCGCGATGCAAACCCGGTGGTCAGAACCGGGTGTGCGCCCTACTGTCGGGGCGACGGAAATGCCGGGTTCGGGGCGCTTTGCCGCGCCTGCCGGACCCGCGGAGAAAGGGAGTTTTGCCATGCATCCGGTCTTGGCGAAGGACAACGTGGCGGTGGTGACGGGCGGGGCCTCGGGCATCGGGCTGGAGATCGTGGGGCGGCTGGTGGCGCTGGGCATGAAGGTGGCGATTGCCGACCTGCCCGGCCCGGCGCTGGAGCGGGCGGCGGCGGAGACCGGCGCGCTGGGCGTGGCCGTGGACGTGACCGACCGCGCGGCGCTGGAGGCGCTGAAGGTGCGGGTGGAGCGCGAGCTTGGCCCGGTTTCCGCGCTGTTCGCCAACGCCGCGATCCAGCCCGGATCGGACGTCTTCGACGAGCGCGGCACATGGGGCCGGGTGATCGACGTCAACCTGATGGGGCTGGTGCACACGGTACAGGTGCTGGCGCCCGCGATGATCGCCAGCGGCGCGCCGGGGCTGATCGTCATGACCGGGTCGAAGCAGGGCATCACCACGCCGCCGGGCGACCCGGCCTACAACGCCGCGAAGGCCGGGGTGAAGGCCTTTGCCGAAGCCGTGCAGCACGACCTGCGCGGGCGCGAGGGCTGCCGCGTAGAGGCGCGGCTGCTGATCCCGGGCTTCGTCTGGACCGGGCTGACGCGGCAGGGCCGGACGGAGAAGCCCGCCGGCGCCTGGACGGCGGAGCAGCTTGTGGACTTCCTGATGGCGGCACTGGACCGGGACGATTTCTACATCCTCTGCCCCGACAACGACGTGGACCGGGCGACGGACGAGAAGCGCATCCTCTGGGCCGCGGGCGACATCGTGGAGAACCGCCCGCCGCTGTCGCGCTGGCACGGCGATTACGACGCGGCCTTCAAGGCCTGGCTGGAGCGCTGAGGGATGGCGAAGGTTGTGGTGTTCGACGCCTACGGCACGCTCTTCGACGTGGCCGCCGCGGCGCGTGTCGTGGCCGAGGAATCGGGGCGCGAGGCCTTGGCGGCGGTCTGGGGACAGGTGGCGGAGGACTGGCGGCGCAAGCAGCTCGAGTATTCGTGGCTGAGGGCGGTGACGGGCGATTACGTGCCGTTCTGGACCCTGACGATGGACGGGCTCGACTGGGCGATGGAGCGCGCGGGGCTGGACGACCCGGAGCTGCGCGAGCGCCTGCTGGCGGTCTACTGGGAACTGCCCGCCTACCGCGAGGTGCCCTTCATGCTGGCGGCGCTGAAGGCGAAGGGCGTCGCGACGGGGATCCTGTCGAACGGCAGCCGCGACATGCTGGAAGGGGCGGTGGAGTCCTCGGGCGTGGGGCTCTACCTCGACGAGGTGCTGTCGGTGGAGGCGGTCCGGGTCTTCAAGCCCGCCCGTGCGGTCTATGACATGGTGGGCACGGCCTTTGGCGTGGCGCCGGGCGAGGTGCTGTTCGTGTCGTCGAACGGCTGGGACGCGGCGGGGGCGGCGGCCTACGGCTTCGAGACGGTCTGGGTGAACCGCGGCGATTTGCCGATGGACCGGCTGATGGCTTCGCCCGACCATGTGATGAAGGATCTGACGACGATACCGGAGAGGGTGTGATGGCGAATTTCACGACGTCCGACGGGGTGGAGATATTCTACCGCGACGAGGGCGAGGGTGTGCCCCTGGTCTGCCTTGCGGGGCTGACACGCGACGGGCGGGATTTCGATTTCGTGGCGCCGCATCTGGAGGGCGTGCGGCTGATCCGCCCGGACTATCGCGGGCGGGGGCAGTCGGGCTGGGCGGACTGGTCGACCTACACGATCCCGGTGGAGGGGCGCGACACGGTCGAGCTGCTGGATCACCTCGGGCTGAAGCAGGCCGCCGTGCTGGGCACCTCGCGCGGGGGGCTGATCGCCATGGGGCTGGCCGCGACGGTGAAGGACCGGCTGATGGGCGTGGCGCTGAACGACATCGGGCCGGAGATCGCGGACGCCGGGCTGGAGGTCATCAAGGGCTACCTCGGGCGCAGGCCGCCGCAGAAGACGCTGGCGGAGGTCGCGGCGCGGCGGGCGGAGCTGATGACCGGCTTCGTCGGCGTGCCGGAGAGCCGCTGGCTGGAGGAGGCGGAGCGGATCTTCGTGCAGGAGGAGGACGGGGTCGGCCTGACCTACGACCCGAACCTGCGCGAGGCGGTGCTGGGCGGCGGAGCGCAGCCGGTGGCCGACCTCTGGCCGTTCTTCGACGCCTTCAAGGGGCTGCCGCTTTGTGCGCTGCGGGGCGAGAACTCCGACCTGCTGTCGCGCGAGACCTTCGAGGAGATGAAGGCGCGGCGCCCGGACATGATCGCGGTGGAGGTGAAGGGGCGGGGGCACATCCCCTTCCTCGACGAACCGGAGGCGCTGGACGCGCTGCACCGCTGGATCCGGATGCTGCGCTGATCCGGGAACGGCATGACCGGCGGTGGATGTGCGGGCCGGCTGAGTGTTCTGCGGTTGGCAGCGCGTGACGCCGTTGTGGCTGCCGCATGGCGGGACACGGGAACGGGAGGCGTCGCAGACGTGGTTCAGGTGTGAGCCCCGTGAAACGCGCCCCCGTGCCCCGCTCGGGCCGTCGCCCACCCGCCCACCCCGCCGCCCCGACCGGAGCGCGGGGGCGCGTGTGGCGTTGGGCCGGGGCGGTGGCCTGGGCTGTTCGTTTCGGCGGGCCCTTCGCTTTCGGCAGGCCGGATTTGCCCGGTCTGGCCCATAGGGGACGGGCGCCGGGGCATTGCCCTTGGCACGACATGAAGATGTGCACGCAGAGTAAGGGCGCGGAGCGCGATGAGGGCTTCGTGCCCATTGCGGACGGTTGGACGCCCGCCACCGGATCGATGGCGGGCGCTTCGGTCTAGCGGTTGCGGATATGCGTGCTCCAGTGGGCGTGCAGCGCTTCGATGTCGCCGCTGGTGAGGAGGGGCATCGCCTGATGCAACTGGTCTTCCGTCCATGCCCACCATTGGAGTTCGAGCAGGAGGGCGATGCGGGCATCGTCGAACCTCTTGCGGATTTCCCGGGCCGGGTTTCCGCCGACGATGGCGTAGGGGGCGACATCCCGCGTCACCACGGCGCGCGTGCCGATCACCGCGCCGTCGCCGATCCTGACGCCGGGCATGACGATGGCTTCGGAGCCGATCCAGACGTCGTTTCCGATGACCGTGTCACCGGCCGAACTGTAGCCGTTTTCGGCGCCCGCAAAGGCCGGCACGTCTGACATCCAGTAGAAGGGGAACGTGCTGACCCAGTCGTTCCTGTGTCCCTGGTTGCCCGCCATGATGAAGGCGGCGCCCGATCCGATGGAGCAGAAGCTGCCGATCAGGAGGCGGTCGACGCCCTCGTCCGGCAGGAGGTAGCGGGCGCAGTCGTCGAAGCTGTGGCCGTGATAGTAGCCTGAATAGTAGCTGAACCGTCCGACAAGGATGTTCGGATTGGTGACCTGCTTGTCCAGCGTGATGCCCCGGAAAGGGCTTTCGAAGTGGTTTTTCATCTGGGACCTCTGAATGATCGGCATGTGTGCGCACATGCAAAACCAGCGCTGCCGCTGAGGGCGGCGCGCAATTTCCCCGGGCTTCAGCGCGGGGACGGATTCAGATGGTTCGGTCCGCAGATTTCATCGGGCGTATGTCCCTGTCCAATTCGTGTGAAGGATACGGAAACGGCGACCGGACGCAAGCCGGACGGCATGGTGCTGTGGCAAGGGGGCGCTGCGTCTGTTGCGGCGAAGGGGGGCGCAGGTCGTTTTGCGGCGCTCGCGCGCGCCGGGATGACGCGCGCCAAGGCGTTTCGGCAGAGGGTCAGGCGTCGGGCAGGTTGAAGACGCGGACGGGGTGGAGTTCGCCGGCCTTGTAGCGGCCCACGGCGACCGGACGGCCGTCGTGGCTGGCCCAGGCCTCGTCGCCGTATTCGATGCCGCCCGCTGCAAGGACCATGCCCGGGTTGCCGTTCCTGAGGCGCGTCGCGCCCTCGGCGGTGGCTTTCAGTTCGGGAAGGTCGGCCAGCCCCGCCTCGACCGGCAGGAGCCGGGCGTCTAGGGCGGGGGTGCGGGCCTCTGCGTCGATCTGGTCCAGCGTCACGGCGTTTTCGAGGTCGAAGGGTCCGGACCAGAGGCGGCGCAGCGTCAGGACATGGGCGTGGCAGCCGAGCGTCTGGCCGAGGTCGCGGGCGATGGAGCGGACATAGCCGCCCTTGCCGCAGGTCATTTCCAGCACGGCGGTGTCGGCGTCGGGGCGGTCGGTCAGCACCAGCTCCTCGACCCAGAGCGGGCGGGCGGCGATCTCCATCTCCTCGCCGTCGCGGGCGCGCTTGTAGGCGCGTTCGCCGTCGATCTTCACCGCCGAGAACTGCGGCGGGACCTGCATGATCTCTCCGACGAAGCCGTGCAGCGCCTCCTTGATCTCGTCGTCCGAGGGGCGGAGATCGCTTTCGGCTGTGACCTCGCCCTCGGTGTCGTCGGTGTTGGTCGCCTGCCCGAGCCGGATGGTGAAGGCGTAGGCCTTCGTCGCGTCGGTGATGTAGGGCACGGTCTTTGTCGCCTCGCCCAAGGCCACGGCCAGAAGGCCCGTCGCCTCCGGGTCGAGCGTGCCGGCATGGCCCGCCTTCTTCGCTTCCAGCGCCCAGCGGACCTTGTTCACGACGGCGGTGGACGTGATGCCCGCCGGTTTGTCGACGATCAGCCAGCCGGAAATGTCCCGGCCCTTGCGCTTGCGTGCCATGTGCTGCCCTTTCGCGGTAAGGCGCGCCGGGTAGCAAGCGCGCCGCGCCCTGTCAATCGCGGGGCGCGCGCGGGCCGTGGTCTTGCAGGTGGTCCGCCGCGGGCGTCAGCCGTCGGAGAGCGCCTCGACGATGGTGGCGCGGGTCTCGGCCTCGGCGATGCCGGAGAAGGGCTTCATGTTGTGGCCGGGGACCACGGCGTCGGGGTCCTCGATGAAGGCGTCGAGGGTTTCGGCGTCCCATGCGAAATCGGCACGGGCGAGGGCGTCGGAATAGCCGTAATCCTCCAGGCTGCCGGCCTCTCGCCCGACGATGCCGTACAGGTTGGGGCCGAGGCGGTTGTCGCCCTCGTCGAGGGAATGGCACGTCCGGCAATGGTTGTTGAACGCCAGCGTCGCCTCGTTGTCCTGCGCGGCGGCGGGGGCGGCGCTGAGGAAGAGGGCGGTGGCGGCGATATGCGGTTTCATGTCGGTGTCTCCTCTGGGGATCGTTGGAAGACAAACCGTCGAGGAGGTGGTGGCGTTCCCGCGCGGTCGCGGGTCCGGCGGGGGATCGCCGGTTCGCGTGGGTCCGGGCGAACTGTGCGGGCGGGCCGTCAGGTCGTGCCGGAGAGGCGGGTGTCCTTCAGGCCGGAGAGGTCCAGGAGGCCCGCGCGGTTGCAGAGCCAGAGCGCGCCCGCCACCGCCCAGAGGTTCGACAGCACGAAGGCCCCGACGATGCCCGCAAAGCCCGCCACGCTGGCGCCCAGCCATGCGAGCGGCACGTAGACCAGCGCGATGCGGCTGGCCGAGAGGCCCATGGACCAGAGTGCCCGGTCGCGGGCGTTCATCGCCGCGTTGGCGGTCACGAGGATGCCGTAGCCGAAGAAGCCTGTCGCGCCCCAGCGCAGGTAGGTGGTGGCATGGTCGGCGGCCTCGCCTCCGTCGGTCATCAGGTGGGCGAGGGTGGGCGCCGCGACCGACAGCACGGCGGCCAAGAGCGCGCCGTAGCCCGCGCAGGCGAGGAAGGTGAGCCGCGTGGCGGCGCGGGCGCGGTCGTGTTTCTCGGCGCCCCAGGCCTGGCCCACGACCGGGCCGATCCCCGCCGACATCGCCAGCATCGGCACGAAGAGCAGCGACTGCACACGGGTGGCGGCGCCGAAGCCCGCGACGGCGGCATCGCCCAGCATCGCGGCGGCGGAGGTGACAAGCGACAGGCCCAACGGGTTGATCGCGTTCGAGAGCGCGGCGGGGCCGCCGATCCGGGCGATGTCGCGCATGCTTTCGCCGAGGCCGTTCAGGCAGGTCCGGCTGATCGACAGGCGCCCGCTGCGGAGCGAGAAGATCACCAGCCCGAGGCAACCCAGCGTGCGGGCGAGGAAGGTGGCGATGCCCGCGCCCTCGGTCCCCATGGCGGGGATGAAGGCCGCGCCGAAGATGAACAGCGGGTCGAGCGCGATGTTGAGGAGCGCCTGCGCGACCATGACGGTGGCGGAGATGTGGCTTTCGCCGCCCGCGCGGAACACGGCGTTCAGCCCCATGGCGGCGACCATGAAGGGGAAGGAGGCGCACCACCACGGCACGAAGGACAGCGCCTCGTCCCGGACGGCGTCGGTGGCGCCCATGAGGGAGAAGATCGCGGGGGCGGAGAGGTAGAAGGCCGTGGCGGTGACGAGGCCCAGCAGCGCCGCGACGATCAGCGCGTGGAGGGCGAGGCGCGCGGCATAGGCGTCGTCGTTGCCGTTGCGCCCGAAGGCCTGGCTGACCACGGCGGAGGTGCCCGCGCCCATGCCGATGCTCAGTGAGGTGAGCGCGACGATCACCGGGTAGACGAAACCGATGGCGGTCAGCGAATCGGAGCCCGCGCGAGCGAGGAAGGCGCTGTCGGCGATGCCTACGGAGAGGGTGCCGAGGATGCCGATGCTCATCGGCGCGGAGACCCGCCAGAGTGCGCGGGAGACGGGGCCGGAGGTGAGATCGCGGTTTCGCTTGCCGTTTGCCATGGCGACGCAGATGGCGCGAATGGATGCGAAGGCAAGAATGTTTGCGCGTGGGGCGTGCGCCCCTCAGCACAGCACCTGTGCGAGCGCGTCGAGCGCGGCGCGGATCGGGGGATCGTGGCGGGCCTCGTGGTGGGAGACCAGCCATTCGTCGTGGGTCAGCGCGTCGATGGGCTCCGACAGGCGGTCGAGGCCCGGCTCGGTGTCTCCGGCGAAGCAGGGCAGCACGATCCGCCCGAAACCGTTCAGCGCGAGGTCGAGGCAGAGGCGGCTGTCGCTGGCGGTGGTCAGGATGCGGTCGGCGTGGTGGTCGTGGACCCAGCGCTGGGAGGGCGGCTTGTCGGCGCTGGCGGGCAGGGTGACGAAGCGGTCCGGCGCGCCGGGCAGCCCGTAGACCGCGTAGAGGATGGGCCGGGCCCGTTGCCGCGCCAGCCACGGGTGATCGGGCGCGCGGTTGCGGATGCCGATGTCGGCCTCGCGGCGGGCGAGGTCGAGGGCGGCATTCGAAGGCAGGAACTCCGGCACCCAGTGACCTGTCGGGTCCGGCGCCAGCGCCTGCGCGAGGAAGCGGGAGGTCCAGAAGCCCGCGGTGATGCGCACCCGGCGCGGGCCGGTGTCGCTGTCGAGGAAGCGGTCGACCCGGCGGCGGAGCGCGGAGAGGTCGGCGACCTCGGTGGCGAGCGCGCGGCCCTCGCCGGTCAGCGCGTAACCCGCCCTGCCGCGCAGAAAGAGCGGACGGCCGGTCTGCGCCTCGAGCGCGGTCATGCGGCGGGAGAGCGTGGGGAGCGGCGTGCCCGAGAGCCTGGCGGCGGCGGTGAGGGAGCCGTGCTGCGCCACGAGCAGGAACAGCGCGAGATCGTCGAGGCTGGGCGCACTTTCATTCATGAAAGTCAGTTTGCGCGCATCGCCAGTATTTTCAAGGAAATTGCCGTGGGAGGCTGGGCACAGATCGCATCAGGCTTTCAGGAGTGAGAGATGTCCCATCCTTTTCCCATCCTCCGGATCGTGCCGGACGCGGCCGCCAGTGCCGAGGCCGCGGGCTTTGCCGCGCGGGTACAAAGCCACCGGCGCCGGGCGCGCAGGCGCGCGGTGCTGCGGTTCAGGGCGGCGCTGTTCGGGCGTCGGAAGCTGCGGGGCGCGGGTCTGCCGGAGGACGGCGGCGCCATCGCGACCGGCTGTCAGGCGCGCATCAGGGTCTGACCGAAACCGCCGAAGTGCAGCATGCTGCTGGCGCTGTCGGTCCAGAAACCGGGCCAGTGCGCCCCCATGGCCGGGTGATGCCAGACGCGCACGTCGGTTTCCGGCGGCAGTGTGTTGAAATCGGGCTCGTCCCGCGTGCGGAGCTGACCCGACAGGCCGAAGAAGCCGTTGATCAGCACCGTCATGATGAGCGCATCCTCCGGCGTCATCTGGAGGCGGCGCCAGCCCGGGGGAACGGTCTCCTCGGATCCCGTCACCCAGTCGCCCGAGACGAACAGGCGTTCCGGGAAATCGGGGCGGTAGCCGAGGCTGTAGGCGCCCTGGCTCTCGACGATGAAGGTGATGTAGCCGTTGCTGCTGGCGTGCAGCTCTTCGGGGCGGAAGATCCGGTCCTGCGTCAGGAGCAGCGGCAGCCCGGAATGGAACACATCCGGCCCGAGCGCATCCGACACCTCGGTCACGGGCTTCAGCCACGGCAACTGGCCGGGTGTCGTGTCCCGCTCAGGGATGGCGATGTCGGGACGACCGACCCAATCAAGCAGAAGCTTCAGCGCATCCTCGATGGTGGTGACGATCAATTGGTCCTCCCTCACGCCCGCGTTCCAGCGAAACGCTGCTGCCAATCTTCGCGTTCCGCATCGGTGATCTTGCGGAAGGTGACGTCCGGCACGGTGAATGTGTGACCTTCGGGCAACGTTTCAAGGGCGGCGGGCACGTCGACCGGCCAGCTTTCGTCGTCGGTCTGCATGGCGGCCAGCAGGTCGGCGCAGGCGTCGGGGATGAAGGGGCGGGAAATCACCGCGTAGAGGCGGATCAGGTTCAGCGCGAGGCGGATCTGCATCGCGGCCTGTTCGGGATCGGTCTTGAAGGTGGTCCACGGCGCGACCTCCTGCAGGTACTCGTTGCCGAGCACCCAGGCGGCGCGCAGGGCGGCGGCGGCCTTGCGGATCTCGATCGCCTCCATGTGGGTCTCGTACTCGCGGACCTTGGCGGTGATGTCGGCGACCAGCTTTTCCTCGGCCGCGCCGCGGGTGCCGCCTTCGGGTACCGCCTCGGAGAATTTGGAGCGGCAGAACTTCGTCACGCGGGAGGCGAAGTTGCCCAGCACGTCGGCGAGGTCCTTGTTCACGCCGGACTGGAAGGATTCCCAGGTGAATTCGGCGTCGGAGGTTTCCGGCACGTGCGACAGCAGCCACCAGCGCCAGTAGTCGGCGGGCAGGATTTCCAGCGCCTGGTCCATGAAGACGCCGCGCCCGCGCGAGGTGGAGAACTGTCCGCCGTCATAGTTCAGGTAGTTGAAGGACTTGATGTAATCGACGAGCTTCCAAGGCTCGCCCGAACCGAGGATCGTGACCGGGAAGGAAAGCGTGTGGAAGGGCACGTTGTCCTTGCCCATGAACTGCGTGTAGCGCACGTCGTCCGCGCCCTTGTCGGTGCGCCACCAGCGTTCCCAGTCGGTCCCCTTGCCCGCGTCGACCCATTCCTGCCCGCAGGCGATGTATTCGATGGGCGCGTCGAACCAGACGTAGAAGACCTTGCCCTCCATGCCCGGCCAGGGCTCGTCGCCGCGCTGCACCGGCACGCCCCAGTCGAGGTCGCGGGTGATGCCGCGGTCCTGCAGGCCGTCGCCGTCGTTGAGCCATTTCTTGGCGATGGAGGTGGTCAGCACCGGCCAGCCCTCGCGGGTGTCGATCCATTTCTCCAGCTCGTCCTTCATGGCGGACTGGCGGAGGTAGAGGTGCTTGGTCTCGCGCATCTCGAGGTCGGTGGAGCCGGAGATGGTGGAATGCGGGTTGATCAGGTCGACCGGGTCGAGCTGCTTGGTGCAGTTGTCGCACTGGTCGCCGCGCGCGCTGTCGAAGCCGCAGTTCGGGCAGGTGCCCTCGATGTAGCGGTCGGGCAGGAAGCGGCCGTCGGCCTTCGAATACATCTGGGTTTCGGAGACTTCGCGGATCAGGCCCTGTTCGTCCAGCACCTTGGCGAAATGCTGGGTGAGCCGCTTGTTCGCGTCGGAGGAGGAGCGGCCGAAATGGTCGAAGGAGAGGCGGAAGCCCTCGGCGATCTTCGACTGCACCTCGTGCATCTCGGCGCAGTATTCGGCCACGGGCTTGCCCGCCTTGGCGGCGGCGAGTTCGGCGGGGGTGCCGTGTTCGTCGGTGGCGCAGAGATACAGCACTTCGTGGCCACGGGCGCGCAGGTAGCGGGCATAGAGGTCGGCGGGCAACTGGGAGCCGACGAGGTTGCCCAGGTGCTTGATGCCGTTGATGTACGGAATGGCAGATGTGATGAGATGGCGGGCCATATGCGTCTTCCTTCGCGAACGTCAGCGCGGGTTTAGCGGAGTGGCGGGGCAGTGGCCAGTGGTCACCCATCGGGGGGTGCAGAATCTGCACCCTACGGGGCGTCGCGTGGGCGGGGACGCGGGCTTTCGGAGCGGCGGTAGGGCGGTGTGGCTGTTGCTTGGGTTTGTTCGGCAGAACGGGTGTGAGTGGTTCCGGCGGGCGGGTCGGTTGCCTCGGGCGGCGCATGCGGAAGAGGGCCGCGGGCCGGGCCGGTGGCGCATGGGGCTGTGACCGCAGGGATGTGGGCGGATCGTCCGCCTCGGGCGGGCCATGCGGATCGGGGCGCCCGACCGGTCCGGCGGTGCGCGGGGCCGGGGTGGCGATGCGGACCGCCGGCCCCGGACCGTCAGGCCAGCGCGCCGATGACCTCGTCGACCTTCGTCACAAGCGCCACGTTCTGCATCGCGTAGTCGATGCTGGCGCGGTGCCAGTCGGCGTTCATGGTGGAACAGCCGTCCTCAGGGATCACCATGACATAGCCCTTGTCGGCGCCGGTGCGGGCGGTGTGCTCGATCGACATGTTGGTCCAGGCGCCGGTTTCGATCAGGATGTCGCGGCCCTCGGCCTTGAGCACGGTTTCGAGCGAGGTGCCCTCCCACGCGCTCATGCGCATCTTCTCCACCACATGATCGCCGGGCTGGGGTTCCAGACCGTCCACGGCGCGCGCGCCCCATGTGCCCCGGACCATGGCGGATTCGTCCAGCAGCCCCTCGAAGAGCGGCGCGTTCAGGGTGAAGCCGGGCGCGCCGGGGTGGACGAGGAAATGCACGTGGATCACCGGCACGCCCAGCTCGCGGCAGCGCGCGGCGAGGCGGGCGATATTGGCGATGGCGTTCTGGTCGCGGCAGTGCTGCGGGCTGCCGGAGGCGGCGAAGGCGCCACCCTCGATCACCACGTCGTTCTGCATGTCCTGGATGATCAGCGCGCAGCGCGAGGCGTCGAGGCGGAGCGCGTCGTCCCCCTGGGGCGCGGCCTGGGGGCGGGACGATCCCCGCGCCCGCATGAAGGGTTCGTTGCGCGGGCCGACCTTGACCGGGATGGCATAGACGCTGGTGGAGGCGGCGACGTAGAGCGTGCGCCAGTCCTCTCCGCCCCAGTGCAGGTTGGCGGGTTTCTCGGGGATGGCGACCTTGCCGATCAGCTTGCCGCCCGGCTCATAGACCCAGAGCCCGCCGGGCGCCGTCACCCAGACGTTGCCGGAGGCGTCGCACTTCATGCCGTCCGGTACGCCTTCCTTCAGGCTGTCGCGGATGCCGCTGGCGAAGACGCGGCCGTTGGTCAGCGTGCCGCCCGGTCCCACGTCGTAGACCCGGATGTTCGCCTGTTCGGTGTCGTTGATGTAAAGCCGCGTCTCGTCGGGCGAGAAGCAGAGCCCGTTGGGCATGGTGAAGAGGTAGCGGTCCACCACGAGCTGCGGATCGTCGCCGGGGCGGTGGTTCGGCGGCAGGCGGAAGACCCCCTGCCAGCCCAGATCGCGCGGACGCTCCACCCCGAAGCCGGGCATCCGGCCGTACCACGGATCGGTGAACCAGACGGAGCCGTCGGACTTCACCACGATGTCGTTGGGGGAATTCAGCTCCCGTCCCTCGAAGTGGGAGGCGAGCACCTCGCGCGTGCCGTCGGGCCGGAAGCGCGCGACGGAAGAAGTGCTGTGTTCGCAGACCAGCAGGTTGAGGTCCGCGTCGTAGGTCATGCCGTTGCCCTTGTTGGAGGGGGTCATGACCTCGCGCACGCCGGCGCGGTCCATGCGGCGGCGCACGTCGCCCGGCATGTCGGAGAACAGCAGGTAGTGGTCCACCGGGTGCCAGATCGGCCCTTCGGTGAAGATGAAGCCCGAGCCGGGCTGCCGGACCGGCGCGTGTTCGTCGATCAGCTTGCGGAAGGCGGGGTCGAGCGCTTCGTGGGCCATGGTGTCCTCCTCTGGCCGGGATCAGGCGGGGAACCAGTCGCGGCGCGGCACGGTCTGGCTGACGGGGCCGGGCACCGACATGTCCATCCGCCCGACGACCCGCCCGTGTTCGACCTTGGCCGGTTTGTCGTGGATCGGCAGGAGGAACTTCGCGCCGGAATACATCAGCTTGCGGATCGCGCCCTTTTCCTGCCGCTTGGTGTTCCCGTGGTTGCCGGTGACCTGGTATTCCTCGGGGCCGAAGGTGCGCATGGGCTGGATGATCTGGTCGTTGAAGTCGTAGATCACGTCGCCGCAGATCGTGGCGCGGCCCTCGTCGGTGTCGACATGCACGTTCATCGACCCTTCGGTATGGGCGCCCGCCGCCTCGACGAAGACGCCGGGGATCAGTTCGACCGGGCCGGAGATGTCGAGATCCTCGAGCCTCAGCGCGCCCGGGTGGTGCAGCCGTTCGACGAGGTGGATGATGTCGGGCTTGGGGTATTGCGGGTGCATCAGGCCGGAGACGGAGTATTCCAGTTCGCGCCGGTTGATGACCACGGTGGTGTTCATCGGGAAGTGGTCGTCCTTGCCCGCGTGGTCGATGTGCAGATGGGTGTGCAGCACGTAGCGCACGTCGCCGGGTTTGACCCCGTGGTTGGCCAGCTGCCGCTCGATCATGTTCTCGTGGAACTGGAGGCCGCGCATGCCCAGCGTTTCCATGATCGCGTTGTCGCGGTAGCCGGTGTCCACCACGATCGGGTACATCCCGCCGAGGATCAGGAAGCCGTAGACCGGCACCCGCCTTACGCGCCCGCAGTCGCGGCCGAGCACGAGGAAGCTCGATTCCAGTTCGATGTCCCCGTAGTCGAGTATCTTGATTTCCAGCCCCATCGTGTCCTCCCGTTTATCGTCGCTTGCGTCACGCCAGCCGGTAGACCCGGGTGGCCGTGTCATGGAAAATCGCCTGCTGTTCGGCGGCGCTGAGCCCGCCCGCGGCGCGGCGGTGCGCCTCGATCAGGGCGGTGTAGTCGGTCCAGAGCTTCTCGATGGGGAAGTTCGATCCCCAGAGGCAGCGGTCGGCGCCGAACATCCCCACGGTTTCGGTGGTCAGCCAGGCGATGAGGTCGGGGTCGAGCCGGTGCTGGAAGGTGCCGAAGCCCGAGAGCTTGGAGACCACGTTGGGACACCCGGCCAGCCCCTCCATCGCGGTGCGCCACTTGGCGCGGCCCGCGTCGGAGGTGTCTTCCAGCATGCCCGCGTGCTGCAGCACGAAGGTCACGTCCGGGCAGGCGCGGGCAAGCGCGCAGGCGCCGTCCATCTGGTCGTCGAAGACCTGCAGGTCGAAGACGAGGCCGTAGTCCGCCAGCCGCGCGACGTTCTTCTGCACGGTCGCATCGCGGCAGAGGTCGGCGTGGGGCGCGAAGCGGTAGGTGGGGTTCTGGTGCCAGTGGAACTGCTGGCGGATGCCGCGCAGGTGCGGGAAGCGGGCCAGCCGGTCGAGGGCGGGGCGCACGTCCTCCGCGCCCATGTCGGCATAGGCGACGAGGCCGTGGGGCCAGCCGGTTTCGGCGATCAGGCTCTCGATCCAGGCGGCCTCGTCCTCGGCCCGGTCGGTGGGCCAGTTGGCCTGCACGTAGACGGATCTGGTGACGCCGGTGCCCGCGATGTCGTCGAGGTATTCGCTCATCGGGTAGTCGCGGCGGATCGGTTCGTAGGGGCCGAAGATGCGCGGCTGCATGGGGCCCTTGAGCCAAGGCAGGTCGTCCTGCCGCCAGACGTGGAAATGTGCATCGACGATGGTCATGCGCGCGCTCCTTTCCGGAAGTCGAGGATCTCGGCGGCGATGGATGCGGGTGTGTCGCCTGCGCCCAGCCGGTCGAGCAGGGGATGGATGGCGCGCATCGCCTCCGTCTGCGGCCGGTAGGCGGGGTCGGCGGCCAGCGGAGAGAGCCAGAGCACCGACCACGCCAACGCGCTCAGCCGTTCCATGGCGCCGGTCAGCGCCTCCGGCCCCCCGCGTTCCAGCCCGTCCGAGAGCAGGATGACCAGCGCGCCGCGGGCATGGGCGGCAAAGCGCGGGATCGACAGGAAGACCTGCAGCGCCTCGCCCAGCCGGGTGCCGCCGTCCCAGTCCGCCACGAGGCCGGAGGCCAGCGTCAGCGCCTGTTCGCGGTTGCGGTGGCGGAGCGCGCGGGTCACGCGGGTCAGCCTTGTGCCGAGGGTGAAGCATTCCACCCGTTCGCCGCCCTGTTGCAGCGCGTGGGCCAGCCGCAGGGCGCCTTCGGTGCTGGACTTCATGCTGCCGGAGACATCGACCAGCAGCAGGACGCGGCGCTGGCGGGTGATGCGGCGGCGGGTCGGCAGGCGGGTGATCTCGCCGTCGCGGCGCATCATCTGCCGGAAGGCGCGGCGCGGGTCGGGGTGGCGGCCCTTGCCCTTGCTCATGCGCCGGGCGCGGCGATGGGGCAGGCGGTTCGGCAGCGCGCGGGCGAAGGCGCGCAGCAGGGCGTCCTCGTCCCCGGCGGCCAGTTCGCGGGCAAAGAGCCGCTCCGCCGCGGTGGCCTCTCCGCCGGAGGGGTCCTCTTCGTCGGGGACGGGCAGTTCCTCGAAGTCGCCGGCGTCGTAGCTGCGCGGCAGGTCTTCGGGGTCGCCCGGGGCGGGCGCGGCGAGGCTGCGGCCGAGGAAGACGTGGTCGAAGACGGTGTCGAACATCAGTTGCCGGTCCGGCCCCGGCCCGTAGACCGCGTGGGCGGCGCGGCGGATGGCGGCCATGTCGCGCGGACCAAGGAGGCCCACGGCGGTGATGAAGGTCTCTGTCCGGTCGGGCGTGGCCGGGAAACCGGCGGCCCGGAGCGCCTGCGGGAAGGCGAGGAAGGGGGCGAGCGCGCGCGGGGTCATGCGGCGCTCTCCGACAGGATGGCGTCGATGCGGGGCGCGATGTAGTCGAGGTCGTCCTGATCCTTCAGCACCACCCCGATGGCGCGGGCGAAGGCGCGGGGCCATGGTCCGCCGCCCCGGTTCAGAAGCGTCGCGGCCTCGGCCCATTCCACGGTTTCCGCCACGCCCGGCGGCTTGGCCAGCGGTTCCGCCCGGAGCGCATTGACGGCGGCCACGACGCGGCGCGCGGTGTCCTCCGCCACGGTGGAGGCGCGCATCATGACGATGCGCTGCTCGAGCTCGGGCGAGGGATAGCCGATCCAGTGGTAGATGCAGCGCCGCCGGAGCGCCTCGTGCAGTTCACGGGTGCGGTTGGAGGTGAGGATCACAACCGGCGGCTCCTCTGCCCGGACGGTGCCGCGTTCGGGGATCGACAGGGTGAAGTCGGACAGGAATTCCAGCAGGAAGGCCTCGAACTCGTGGTCGGCGCGGTCGATCTCGTCGATCAGGAGGACGCGGTCACGCGGCGCCTCCAGCGCCTGCAGGATCGGCCGCGCGATCAGGAAGCGGTCGTCGTAGAGGTTGACGTACTCGTCGCCCGCCTGCCGGATCGCCAGCATCTGCCGGGGGAAGTTCCATTCGTACATGGAGGCGGCGGCGTCGATGCCCTCGTAGCATTGCAGGCGCACCAGTTCGCGCCCGAGCACGGAGGCCAGCGCCTTGGCCGCCTCCGTCTTGCCGACGCCGGGGGCGCCTTCCAGCAGCAGCGGCTTGCCGAGGGCGAGCGACAGGTAGGCGGCGGTGGCGAGCCCGGCGTCGGCAATGTACTGGGCGTCGCCCAGCAATTGCGTCAGCGGTTCGGGACCGTCGATGCCCTGTATCGCGCGCCGCACCACCATCAGAGCGCCTGCCGGGGTTTCGCGCCGCCAAGCGCGCGGATGCCGCGCAGCACCTTTTCCGGGGTCACGGGCAGGTCGTCGATGCGCACGCCCACCGCGTCGTAGACCGCGTTGACCACCGCCGGCAGCACCGGGTTGGCGCACATCTCGCCCGGGCCCTTGCCGCCGTAGGGGCCGTCCTCGGCCGGCCGTTCGAGGATCGAGATGTGATGCGGCGCCAGATCGCCCGGTCCCGGCATGAGGTATGTGTTGAAGTCCTCGGGCCGGTTGTCGCGGGTGGGGTAGTAGGGTTCGGTCGTCTCCCATGCGGCGTGGCTCATCCCCATCCACGCGCCGCCGCGCAGTTGCTGTTCCACCAGCTTGGGGTTGAGCGCGCGTCCCACCTCGTAGGCGGACTGCATGTCGGTGACGGTGACCTCTCCGGTTTCGTCGTCGACCTCCACCGTGACCAGCATGGCGGCATGGGCAAAGGTGGTGACCGGGGACATCTCGCCGGTTTCGGGATCGACCTCGGACAGCGGGATCAGGAAGATGCCGCGCCCGGCGATGGTGCGGCCCTGCTTGAACTGCGCCGCCTGGCTGGCGGCCATGGTGGTGATCGACCGCGAGGGCGCGCCCTTCACGTGGATGTTGCCCTTGCCATCGGTCACGAGGTCGCCCGCGTCGACCTCCAGCTCTTCGGCGGCGGCCTCCAGCATGACCTGCCGGGCCTCTTCGGAGGCGCGGATCACGGCGTTGCCCATGCGGTGCGTCCCGCGCGAGGCAAAGGAGCCCATGTCGTGCGGGCCGGTGTCGCTGTCGGCGGTGTCGACATAGACGTCCTCGACCGGGACGCCGAGGGTTTCGGCGGCGATCTGGCGGGTGACGGATTTCATCCCCTGCCCGAGGTCGATGGCCGAGAGGGCGACGGTGAACTTGCCGTCGGGGTTGGAATGCACCAGCGCCTGGCTCGGGTCGCCGCCGAGGTTCATGCCGATGGGATAGTTGATCGCCGCGAAGCCGCGGCCGCGGTGGACGGTCATCAGCGCCTCCTGAAACCAGAGAGGGAGGAGAACCGCATCGCGCCCGAACGGGACGGTTTGGGCGCGGGCCTTTCGGGCCGGTCCGGTGCGGCGGGCTGCGGGGGCGGTTGCGGCGGGGTGTAGGACGAGGTCTGCGGCTGCTGCGCCGAGGGTCGTGCGGGCGGCGGCGCGGCGGGCGCGCGGGGCGTGGGCGGGGCGAGCGGCGCGCTGTCCGCGCCCCCCTTGCGGGCATAGCTGGTGGCGGCGAAGCCCTGCACGCGGCCGTCCTCGTCTGTGACGGTGTGGCGCGGCAGTTCCGCCCGCGCGCCGCCGCCGTCCTTCAGCGAGGAGGCGGCCTTCAGCGCTGGCGACAGGTTGATGCCCGCCTTCTCCGCCACCACCTGCGCGCATTCGATCAGCGCGCAGTTCTTGGCCAGCCGCCTGTGCGCCTTCATGTCTCCGTCGCGGTAGGCGTTGAGGATGCGCAGCTCGACGGGGTTCATGCCCACGGCCTCCGCCACCTTGTCCATATGCGCCTCGATGGCGAAATCGACGCCGGTGATGCCGAAGCCCCGCATGGCGGTGGCCGGTGTGCGGTTGGTATACACGCAGTACACGTTGGCCGAGACGTTGGGGATCGTGTAGGGGCCGGGCAGGTGGCCGACGCCCTTGATGATCGCGTAGGAACTGAGCCGGGTGTAGGCGCCCGCGTCGAAATAGCCGGTGAACTTGCGCGCCACGATGCGGCCGTCGTTCATCACGCCGTCGGTCACGTACCAGCGTTCGGCGCCGCGCGGTGCGCCGACCTGCATCTCTTCGGCGCGGTCCCAGGCGTATTTCACCGGGCGCCCGGTCATCATCGCGCCCAGGATGGCGAGCGGTTCGTGGATCGAATCCACCTTGCCGCCGAAGCCGCCGCCCACTGTGCCGCCGATGAAATGCAGCCGCGAGGAGGGCATCGACAGCACCTTTGCCGCCGTCCCCAGCGAGAAGAACAGCGCCTGCGTGGAGGTGTAGCAGACGTAGCGGTCGTTCTGTTCGGGGGCGGCGATGGCGCCGCAGGTCTCGATCGGCGCCTGCTCGATCGGCGACATCTGGTAGCGCCCCTCGATGACGTGGTCGGCCTGCCTCAACGCGGTTTCGACGTCGCCGTAGCGCAGCTTCTGGTGGTCGTACTTGCCGTGGTAGACGAACTTGTTGTCCGGATAGATGTCGAGCACGGCGGGCGCGCCGGGCTTGATCGCCTCTTCCACGTCGAGCACGTGGGGCAGGACCTCCCAGTCGACGCGGATGGCGGCGGCGGCGGCGCGGGCCTCGGCCTCTGTCGCGGCGATGACGGCGGCCACGGGTTCACCCATGTAGGCGACCTTCTTGTCCGAGAGGATCGGTTCGTCGTCCAGCCCGAAGTCCAAGAGCGACAGCAGGGTGTTGAGGTTCACCGGCACGTCGCGCCCTGTCAGCACGCGCACGACGCCGGGCATCCGTTCGGCCGCCGAGGTGTCGATCCGCCGGATGCGGGCGTGGTGGTGCGGCGAGCGGGCGCAGCGCATGTGCAGGAGCCCGTCGAAGCGGTGGTCGTCGAAGAACGGCGAGCGCCCGGTGACGTGGCCCACGATGTCCTGCCGCCGGGTGGGCTTGCCCACTTCGTTCAGGTTGTCGTCCCGTTCGTCGGCAAAGAGGTCCTTGCGGAACTCGACCATCGGTCCGCTGGTGGTCATGTCCTTCATGCCCGGGCCCTCCCTTCGGCGACGGCGAGGATCGCGGTGATGATCGGTTCGTACCCGGTGCAGCGGCAGAGGTTGCCCGAGATCGCCTCGATCACCTCGTCGCGGCTGGGGCGCGGGTTGCGGTCCAGCAGCGCACGGGCGGAGACCAGCATTCCCGGCGTGCAGTAGCCGCATTGCGCCGCGAAATGGTCCATGAAGGACTGCTGCAGCGGGTCGAGCGTCACGCCATCGGCCAGCCCCGCGGCGGTCCTGACCTCGCGCCCGTCGACGGCCTCGGCCAGCACGAGGCAGGAAAGCTGCGTCTTGCCGTCTATCGTCACGGTGCAGGCGCCGCAGGTGCCCTGACCGCAGCCGAACTTGGGCGTCATGTCGCCCACGTCGCGGCGCAGGAAGTCCAGAAGGTTCTGGCCCTCTCCGGCAAAGGCCGAGCGGGAGGTGCCGTTCAGGGTGAAGGTGACGGGTGTCCTGGCCATCAGCGCTGCTCCATCTCTGTCAGGAGGCGTTTGAGATGCACGCCGGCGACCTCTCGGCGGTACCAGCCGGAGGCGATCTGGTCGGTCGGCGGGTCCAGCCCCTCGGTCGCGGCGGTGGCGGCATCGGCGATGCTGCGCGCGTCGATGGCGTGGCCTTCGAGCGCGCGCTCTGCCCCGGCGGAGCGCAGCGGGGCCGGTCCCATGGCGCCGAAGACCACGCGGGCGTTGCGGATGCGTCCGCCTTCGCGCGGCAGGTGCGCGGCGATGGACAGGACGGAGACGCCCTTGGGCTTCACGCGGCTGACCTTCAGGAAGCCGAAGGCGCGGCGGTCGCGGGGGCGGGTGACCTCCACCGAGGCGATCAGCCCGGCGCGGTCGCGGTTGCGCAGCACCTCGGCCACCGGGCGGGCGCCGGCCTGCCCCGCGCCCGTCACCTGCGCGTCGAGCGCGAGAAGGGCGGTGGCGAAGTCGCCGTAGGGGTGGTCGGCAAAGAGGTTGCCCGCAACGGTCGCCATGTTGCGCACCTGCGGGCCGCCGATCAGCCGGGCCACGGGGTGCAGGAAGTCGAGGTCGCGGCTGGCCAGCACGTCGGCCATGGTCACGCCCGCGCCTATGGTGATGCGGTCGCCCGACGCGCGGATCTGCGTCAGCCCGGGATCGGTGACGCGGACCAGCCGGGCGGGGGCGGTGCCCTCGTTCACGGCGCGCATGACCAGCGTGCCGCCGCCGAGGTAGGCCGCGTCGCCACCCATGGCGCGGGAGGCCTCCTCCATCGTGCGGTAGGTTTCGACGGTCGTCATGCTGCCTCCAGTCCCATGAAGTCCCGGACCGCGTCGAAGCCGCCCTGGTAGATGTTCTCGGCCACCATGGTCTTCAGCTCGGCCTCGCGCCCGGCGGGCGTGTCGAAGCGGCTTTCCCAGTGCCAGAAGGTCATGTCGCGGTCGGTGACCGGCGCCAGCCGGACATGCGCCACGTAGTTCAGCAGCGGCACAGGCGTTTCCAAGAGGCAGTAGCTGAAGGCCATGTCCGCGTCCGAGAGCGTCAGGAGCTGTTCGCGCAGTTCCGATCCGTCGGCGAGGTGGAAGCGCCGCACGCAGCCGACCTTGTCCGAAGGATAGCCCCGGTCGATCACGCTGTCGGCCACTGCCGGGTGCCATTCGTCGTGGCCGTTGAAGTCGCGCAGGACCTCCCAGACCGCTTCGACCGGCGCGTTGAGGACGGTGCTTTTGACGACGTGTACCATGGTCAGGTCGCCATGTTGCGCTGCAGGGCGGCAAAGCCCGCCATGAAGACGTTGGTGCCGATGCCGTCGACCAGGTCCTCCGCGTCCGCCTCGGCGCAGTCGAACTCTGCCGTCCACTCGGCAAAGGTCCGGTCGCCGTCGGTGATCGGCGTGAGCCGCAGGGTCGCCACGTAGTCGGTCAGCGGCATCGGGCTTTCGAGGATCGCGTAGGTGCAGAACAGGTCGTAGTCGCTGAGGCCCAGGAGCTTCTCGCGGATGCGGTCGCCGTTCTGGAGGTGGAAGTCCCGCACGCAGCCCACCTTGTCCGAAGGTTCGCCGTTCTCGATCCGGCTGTCGCGGATGCGCGGGTGCCAGCGGGGCAGGGCGTTGAAGTCGCGCACCTTGTCCCAGACCTTGGCGGCGGGGGCGTCGATGACCGATGAGATATATACGCGCGGCATCTACTTCTTTCCCCCGGTGTCGGATTTCCCGCCCTCGGGCGCGTCGCCGCCGCCCGAGCCCGAGCTTGAGCCGCCGGATTTCTCCACCGCGTCGGAGATGCGCTTCATGTCGGAGGCCTCGCGGATCAGGCCGCCCTGCTTGGCCAGCCCGCCGCCCTCGATCCCGATGTCGGCGAGGAGCGAGTCGATCAGCGGCGCCTGCACGCGGTAGCGGAGCGCAGAGTTGATGACCTCGTCCGTGGGGCTGCCGGAGCGGTTGCCGCCCCCGCCCGTGACCCCGTCGAGCTGCATGATCCGGATGTCCTGGATCTTTTCCAGCGGCTTGACGGAGGCGGAGACGATGCCCTCCACGTGTTCCAGCAGCTTGCGACGGAAGAGCGAGGCGCGCGCCGGGTCGGTGAGCACGTTCTCGGCCTCGTTGATGAGCTTCTGGGCCTCGGCCTCCACGGCCTTGCGGACCTTCTCGCCCTCGGCGATCAGCTTCGCCTCGGCGGCGGCCTTTTCCGCCATGGTCACGTCGATGGACTTGCGGCGGTTGGCGGCCTCCGTCTCGCGCACGGTCTTGACCTTTTCCTCGGCCTCGGCGGCACGGGCACGGGCGGCGTCGGCCTCGGCCCGCGCGGCGCTTTCCTCCAGCGACTTCTGGTAGAGGGCGATGGCCTTTTCCATCTGCGCGGTCTCGACCTCGCGCTCGCGCCCGACCTCCAGCCGGCGGCGGACGGTCTCGTGGTCGATGCGGATCTCGTCCAGCCCGCGTTCGGAGGCGATGCGGGCGCGCTCCACCTCTTCCTGGCTGGCGATCTCGGCCTCGCGCAGGGTCTGGACGCGGGCGACCTCGAGCTGTTCCAGCGCGCGGCGGCGTTCGAGGCGGGCGGTCTCGAGCGCGCGCTCGCGCTCGATCTCGGCCTTCTCGACGGCACGGCGGGCGATGACCTCCGCCTCGCGCACGTTGGCCTCGGCGGCGGCGCGCTCTGCCTTGGTGTCGGCCAGCTGGATCACGCGGCGTTCCTCGGCCTGCTCGACGTTGCGGCGGCGTTCGATGTCGGCCACCTCGCGCGATTTCTGGCTGGCGATGCGCTCCTGCTCCAGCGCCAGTTCCGAGGCGACGCGGGCTTTCTCGACGGCCTCGCGGCGGGCGATCTCGGCGTTCTCCAGCTCGCGCTCCTTGTCGATCTCGCGGGCGCGCACTTCCTGGTCGGCGGCGATGCGTTCGGCTTCGAGTGCGCGGCGCTGCGCGATGCGGGCCTGTTCCACCGCCTCGTCGGCGGCAACGCGGGCCTCGTCGATGGTGCGGTTGCGGGCGATCTCGCGCGTGGTGGTGTCGCCGTCGGCCTCGATCCGGGTGGCGGCGATCTGCTTTTCGCGGGCGATGCGGGCGGCCTCGACGGCCTCGTCCGCCGCGATCTCGGCGGCTTCGACCGCCTGCCTGCGCGCGATCTCCAGTTCGCGGATGCGGCGGTCCTCGGCGATGCGGGCCTCGCTGATCTGGGCGTCCTGCAGGATGCGCAGCCGTTCGACGGTCTCGCGCGCGGCGATCTCTGCCTCGTCCAGCGCCTGCTGGCGGGCGATCTCGCGCTGGCGGATGTCCTCTTCGCCTTTGATGCGGGTCTGGGCCAGCAGGAGGTCCTGCGCCATGCGCCGCTTCTCGTTGGCCTCGTTGGCGGCGATCTCCGCGTCGCGGACGGACTTCTGCCGCTCGATCTCGAGCGACTGGGTCTCGCGCTCCTTGGCGATGCGGGCCTCCGACAGGGCCTTTTCCTGTTCGATGCGGGCGCGTTCGATGACCTCGCGGGCCGAGATCTCGGCCTCGTCGATGGCGCGCTGGCGTTCGATCTCGCGGGCCTGGGTTTCCTGCTCGTTCTGGATGCGGGCCTGACGGACGGCGCGTTCCTGCAGGATGCGCGCGGTTTCGGTGGCTTCCTGCGCGGCGATCTCGTCGGCGTCGTCCTCCTTCTTGCGGGCGATCTCGCGGGCGCGGATCTCGCGTTCGGAGGCGATGCGGGCCTCGGCCACGGCGCGCTGGTTGGCGATGCGGGCGCGTTCGATGGTCTCCTGCGCGGTGATCTGGGCGCTTTCGGCCTCCGTCTCGCGTTCGGCGCGTTCGCGGGCGATCTGGGCACGTTGCTGGGCGCGGCGGGTCTCCACGTCGCGCTCCTGGCTCAGGCGGGCCTCCTCGCTGGCGCGTTCGATCTCCAGCACCTGCTTCTCGGCCTCCAGATTGCGGGTGCGGATCAGGATCATCGAGTCCTGCTCGATGTCGTTGCGCAGCTTGCGGCGGTCCTCGATGTCGCGGATCAGGACGGTCAGGCCCTCCGCGTCGAAGCGGTTGGACGGGTTGAAGTATTCGAGGCCGGTCTGGTCGATGTCGATGATCGCGACGCTTTCCAGTTCCAGCCCGTTCTTCTCCAGATCCTCCTGTGCCTGCTCGCGGACGCGGGTGACGTAGGCGCCGCGGTTCTCGTGCATCTCGCCCATCGACATCTCGGCGGCGACGGCGCGCAGGGCGCTTTCGAACTTGCCTGCCAGAAGGCCGTTCAGGCGCTCCGTCTCCAGCGTGCGACGGCCGAGGGTTGCGGCGGCCTTCGACACGGAGCTCTTGTCGGATCGGACGCGGACGTAGAATTCGGCCTCGACATCGACGCGCATCCGGTCCTTGGTGATGAGCGCCTGTTCACGGGTGCGCGCCACCGCGAGCGGCAGGGTGTTCATGTTCACGGGGGTGATGTCGTGCACGATCGGCCAGACGAAGGCGCCGCCGTCGATCACCACCTTCTCGCCGAGGAAACCCGTACGCACGAAGGCGATTTCCTTTGTCGACCGCCGGTAGAGCCACTGCATCACCCAGTAGATGATCGCGATCACCACGACGGCGATGATCAGCCACAGGATCAGTTGTCCGATTATCTGGCCACTCACTTCTCAACCCTCCCCGTTGCGCGTTACCGGCCCTTGATGGCCTTGAAAGCGCGCGTTTGATCCGTCAGCGCCACTTCGGTCGGCAGGCGCTCCATCGAGGAGGCGCCGTAGAACCCGTGGCAGTTCGACGTGTTCTTCAGAATGAATTCGGCATCGTCCGGCATCGCCACCGGGCCGCCGTGGACCAGGACGATGGCGTCCGGATTGACCTTCAGCGCGGCCTCGGCCCATGCGTCCACCAGCGCCGGGCAGTCGTTCAGCGTCAGCGCCGTCTCTGCCCCGATGGAGCCGCCCGTGGTCAGGCCGAGGTGGCAGACGACGATGTCCGCACCGGCCCCGGCCATGGCGGCGGCGCTGTCCTCGTCGAAGACGTAAGGCGTTGTCAGCAGGTCCTTTTCCCGGGCCTTCGCGATCATGTCGACCTCCAGCCCGTAGCCCATGCCCGTCTCTTCGAGGTTGGCGCGGAAGGTGCCGTCGATCAGTCCCACGGTGGGGAAGTTCTGAACCCCGGCAAAGCCGATCCGCTTCAGTTCGTCCAGGAACCTGTCCATCAGGCGGAAGGGGTCGGTGGCGCAGACGCCCGCCAGGACCGGGGTGTGCTTCACCACCGGAAGCACCTCGGAGGCCATCTCGACCACGATGGCGTTGGCGTCGCCGTAGGGCATCAGCCCGGCGAGGCTGCCGCGCCCGGCCATGCGGTAGCGGCCGGAGTTGTAGATCACGATCAGGTCGATGCCGCCCGCTTCCTCGCACTTGGCCGAAAGCCCGGTGCCCGCGCCGCCGCCGACGATGGGTTCGCCCCGCGCGACCATGTCGCGGAACTTCGAGAGGATGGTCTGTCGGTCGATCATCTGCGCGCCTCCTTGCGGGTCGGGGGCCGGCCGTCGTGGAACTCGCGGAAGGCGGTGACGACGGCTGCGGCGAACCCGGGGTCGTTGATGTTCTCGGGCCGCCGGATCAGGCGGCGGGTGGAGGTCTGGCGGACCGTGTCCTCCAGCGCGGTGAACAGCGCGTGCCGCGCCGCCGGATCGTCGAAGGGCTGGCCGCGCGCGTCGAGCGCCGAGACGCCGCCTTCGGGCAGGAAGAAGCGCACCGGCGCCTCCATCTCGTTCAGGCGGGCGCCGATCCAGCGGCCCATCCTGGCGCATTCCTCGGGCGTGGTCCGCATCAGCGTGACCTGCGGGTTGTGTTCGTAGAAGGTGCGGCCCCGGTACTTCTCGGGGACGGTGTCGGGCGCGCCGAAGTTCACCATGTCGAGCGCGCCGACCGAGCCGACGTAGGGCATCCGCCGCCGGATCATCGCGCCGAAGCGATCCTCCGTCGCGGGGAAGACGCCGCCGAACATCATGTCGCAGACCTCGGTCGTGGTCAGGTCGATGACGCCTTCGATCTTGCCGGAGTCGATCAGCTTCTCCATGGCCTGCCCGCCGATGCCGGTGGCGTGGAAGACGAGGCAGTCGAAGGTTTCGTCCAGCGCCTTCGCGATCTGCTGCACCGCGGGCGTGGTTACGCCGAACATCGTCAGGCCGATGGCGGGTTTGGCCGAGGTGCGGGCGGGCGCGGCCTTGCGGGCCTTCACCATGCCGACCATCGCCTGCGCGGCGTTCGACAGCACCTCTTCGGTGATGGCGTTCAGGCCCTGCACGTCGGCGACGGAGTGCATCATGGTGATGTCGGAGGGGCCCACGTACTTCGCCACCTCGCCCGAGGCCACGGTGGAGACGATCAGCTTCGGCACGCCGACGGGCAGGGCGCGCATCGCCGGGGCGACGATGGCCGTGCCGCCGGAGCCGCCTGCCGAGAGGATGCCGAGGACGCCGTCCTGCCGGGACATCCAGCGGCGGAACGCTTCGGTCATGCCTGCGACGGACTGTCCGCGGTCGTCGGTGAAGACGCCCGCCGCACCGCGCGGATGGAAGGCGGCAACCTGGTGGGCGGGGATCTCTGCCCCGGAATGCCTGCCGCTGGTCGAAAGGTCGACCATGCGCACCGGCAGCCCGGCGGCGCGGATCTGGTCGCGCATGTAGCGCAGTTCCGCCCCCTTGGTGTCGAGCGTGCCCGCCACCAGCACCACCTGCTCGCCCGAGGGGGAGAGCGGCCGCAGCGCCGTCTCCACCCCGCTGGTGGTGGGCTGGCCGGTGGTGACGACCCGGGCGGCGCGTTCGATCTGCGGCACCGGGACGGGCTGCGACCAGCGGGTCGGCGTCTTGGGGTTCGACAGGTAGATCCTGACGGAGCGGGGGCCCGTCGGCTGGCCCTTCGGTGTCGCCTCGGCGCTGGCGTCGGGCTGCGGTTCGGGCGTGTCGTCATGGGCGTGGCGCCCGACACCCAGCATCCGCTGCTGCAGGTCGCGGTCGGCGGCCAGTTCGCGGGCGGGCACCATGCGGTTGATGCGGCCGTTGACCATGATCGCCACGCGGTCGGCCACGGCGCAGGCGACGCCGATGTTCTGCTCGATCACCAGCACGTCCATCTCGCCCTCGGAGGCGAGTTGCAGCAGCATCGACTCGACCTGCGAGACGATGACCGGGGCGAGGCCCTCGGTCGGTTCGTCCATGATGAGGAGGCGCGGGTTGGCCAGAAGCGCGCGGGCGATGGCCAGCATCTGCTGTTCGCCGCCGGACAGTTGCGCGCCGCCGTTGCGCCGCCGTTCGGCCAGCCGGGGGAAGGTGGAATAGATGCGCTCCGAGCTCCAGGCGCCGCCATTCTTCTCCACCATCTTCAGGTGTTCGTCGACGGTGAGCGACCGCCACAGGCGGCGGCCCTGCGGCACGTAGCCGATGCCCATGCGCGCGATCTCGGCGGGGGAGCGGCCCAGCAGGGACTGCCCGCCGAAACTGACGGCGCCCGACGCGGCGGGAACAAGCCCCATGATCGCCTTGCAGAGCGTCGTCTTGCCCATGCCGTTGCGGCCCACGACCGAGAGCACGCCGCTTTCCAGCCTCAGGTCCACGCCCTGCAGCGCGTGCGAGGCGCCGTAGTAGACGTTGAGGCCGCGCACCTCGAGCGCGGCGGGGCCGGTGCGGGTGTCGCGGCGCTCACTCATCGCCGCCTCCGAGGTAGAGTTCCTGGACTTCCGCGTCGTTCTCGATCTCTTCAGGGGTGCCTTCCTTGAAGATCCGCCCGTTGTGCATCATCGTCACGCTTTCCGCGACGCGCAGGGCCACGTCCATGTCGTGCTCGATGATGATGTAGCCGATGTGGCCGGGCAGGCCGTTGAGGATCGCCACCAGTTCGGCCCGCTCGGTCGGCGACAGGCCCGCCGCCGGTTCGTCGAAAAGGATGATCCGCGGCGCGCCCGCCAGCGCCAGCGCGATCTCGAGCTGCCGCTGCTGGCCGTAGCTGAGGTTGGCGACGGAGGTGTCGCGCCATTCGGTCAGGTGCACGGCGGCGATCAGCTCGTCCGAGCGGGTCAGCAGCGCGTCGTTGGCGCGCGCCCTGAGGAAGGAGAACCGCCCGCGCGATACGCCCCGGCAGGCGAGGTAGACGTTGTCGGCCACGGTCAGCCCGTTGAACAGCAGGCTGATCTGGTAGGTGCGCCTGAGGCCGCGCCGGATGCGTTCGTAGGCCGGGAAGCGGGTCACGTCCTCGCCGAACAGCCGGATCGTGCCGGAGGTCGGCAGGAAGTCCCCGGTCACGCAGTTGAAGAGCGTCGTCTTGCCCGCGCCGTTCGATCCCAGCACCGCGCGGCGTTCGCCGGAGCGGACGGTCAGCGTCACGTCCGAGATCGCGGCGAGCGCGCCGAAAAGCTTCGACACGCCGCGGAGTTCCAGCGCGTTGCCGGAGCTGACGGAGCCGAGCGAGTCGGCGGTGCGCCTGTCCTCGACCATGGTCATTCGCTCTCTCCGGTCAGGGGGTCGCCCCGGCGGGCGCGGCGGGCGCGCCAGCGCTCCCACAGGCCCAGCACCCCGTCGGGCGAGAAGAAGACCACCGCCAGGAAGCCCAGGCCGATCAGCAGCTTGAAGCGTTCGCCCGACAGCCCGAAGGCCAGCAGAACGTCGGGCGAGAAGGTCCGCAGCAGCACGTAGATCAGCGCGCCGATGAAGGCGCCGATGGGCCTTGAGATGCCGCCCACCACGGCGATCACGAGGATGTCGATGACCGCCGGGATGCCCGCCGTGCCGGGGGCGATCTGGGCGTTCTGCCAGACGAGGAGAATGCCGCCGATGGCCGCGATGACGCTGGCGAAGGTGTAGGCCGCCACGCGGTGCGCCGTCACGTTGAACCCGAGTGCCGCCATGCGGCGCGGGTTGTCGCGCACGCCCTGCAGCGCCAGTCCGAAGGGCGCGCGCGAGACGTAGGCCACGGCGGCATAGCAGGCCAGCGCGCAGCCGAGCGTCAGGTAGTAGAATGGCGTCGGCTGGCGCCAGTCGATGCCGAAAAGCTCCGGCGGCACCACGAGGTTGAAGCCGGAATAGCCGTTGAAGATCGTGTAGTTCTGCCGGGTGAAGTAGAAGAAGGCCGCCGCGATGGCGAGGGTGATCATGATGGTGTAGATCCCCTCCGTCCGCACGGCGAGCGCGCCGACGATGGTGCCGAAGATCGCCGCGATCAGGATGGCCAGCGGCAGGTAGATCCACCACGACAGCCCCATGCTCAGCTCGGCCCCGGAGCTGCCGAAGATCGCCACCATGTAGCCGCCGGTGGCCGCGACCGACATCTGGATCAGGCTGACCATGCCGCCGTAGCCCGCGAGGAACATCAGCGACAGGGCGATGATCCCGAGGATGAAGGTCCAGCCCATCACCTGGAACAGGATGAAGTCGTTGGCCCAGGCGGGCATCGTCAGGAGGATCACGCCCAGCACCCACCACGCGGGCGGCACGCGTTCGACCCAGAGCGGTTCGGCATCGTCCTTCGGTTGGTCTTCGGCCAGTGCCATGCGCTACCCCCGTCCCAGAAGGCCCTGCGGCCGGAAGGCCAGCACGACGGCCATGATGAGGAAAGTGAAGACCACCGAATATGTGGGCGCGTAGATCAGGCCGAGCTGTTCGCTGAGCCCGATGATCAGCGCGCCGATGGCGGCGCCGGGGATCGACCCCATGCCGCCGACGATCACGACGACGAGGCTGGCCAGCAGGAAGCGCGTGTCCTCGCCGGGCGACAGCGACTGGAAGGTGCCGCCGACGATGCCCGCCATGCCGGCAAGCCCCGCACCGAATGCGAAGACGGCGAGGAAGACGTACTGGATGCGCACGCCGGAGGCGGCCAGCATCTCGCGGTCGTCGACGCCGGCGCGGACCAGCATGCCCAGCCGGGTCTTGTTCAGCACCAGCCACATGCCGACGCCGATGACGATGGCGGCGAAGAGGATCGCCATGCGGACGGCGGGATAGTTGAGATAGACGACCTCTCCGCTGTCGCGGACGTCCGAGACGATGGGCAGGGTCATCGGGCCGAACAGCAGGTCAGGCGCGTAGATCGTGTAGGACTGCCCGCCCCATTGCCACAGCAGGAGGTCGGCGATGACCACCGACAGGCCGATGGTGACCATGGTCTGGCGCAGTTCCTCGCCCTCCATCCGGCGGAAGACCTGGTTCTGCAGGACGATGCCCACAATGCCGACGACGACGAAGACCACCGGGAAGGCAAGGAACCACGATCCCGTCCGTTCCGAGATCTCGAAGCCTAGGTAGCCGCCCAGCAGGTAGAGCGATCCGTGCGCGAGGTTCACGTTGCGCATCAGGCCGAAGATCAGGGTGAAGCCGGAGGCGACGAGGAAATAGAGCGCGCCCAGCGTGATGCCCCCGAAGATGCCGTTCAGGAAGACGCGCTTCTTGCCGAGGGTCTCCTCCATGCCTGCGGACCACGGCGCGAAGATCAGCCACAGCAGGATCGCCGCGCCGAGCGCGATGATGAATGACCAGACCGGATGGCGCTGAATGAACCTTTGCATGATCTCCCGTCCACGACGCCCCGTTGCAGGGGCTTGCAGAGGTTAGCGCCCAAACGCGGCCGCGCTGATACCCGAGGGTCTGATCCTTCAACCCTCCGTTTGAAAACATCCTTGCCGTCGAAGGGCAGGCGGGCTGCGCCGGAAATGCGCAGTTTGCGGCGCGCGGGGCCGGTTCGTGGGGCAAGCGGGGCTGTTGTCCCCTTTGTGATTTGACGTGAGGGCCGCGAACCCGAAGCCTTTCCCCCATGAAACGTGTTCTTGCCGCCTGTGCCGCCCTCGTCCTTGCCACGTCCACCGCGGCCCGGGCAGAGGAGGTCGACCTGGAGCTTGTCCTGCTGGTCGACGTCTCGCGGTCGATGACCATGGGTGAGCTGGAGATCCAGCGGCAGGGCTATGCCTCGGCCCTGCGGTCCGACGAAGTCTATGCCGCGGTGCAGGCCGGGCTGCTGCAACGCATCGCGCTGACCTACGTGGAGTGGGCGGGCGGGCAGAACGTGATTGTCGACTGGACCGTGCTGGAGGGGCGGGAGGATCTGGACGCCTTTGCGCGGGCGGTGGAGATGACCTCCACCATCGGAATGCGGCGGACCTCCATTTCCGGGGCGCTGGCCTTCGGGGCGGAGATGATCGAGGCCAACGACTACGAAGGGTTGCGCCGGGTCATCGACATCTCGGGCGACGGGCCGAACAACCAGGGGCGGATCGTGACCGATGCGCGCGACGACGTGCTGGCGCGGCGGATCGTCATCAACGGCCTGCCGCTGATGACGGAGGAGGGGATGGGCGGCCGGTGGCACCTCGACGATCTCGACGTCTACTACGAATCCTGCGTGACGGGCGGTCCCGGCTCCTTCGTGATCCCGGTGCTGGACTGGACGGACTTCGGCGAGGCGGTGCGGCGCAAGCTGGTGCTTGAGATCGCCTCCGGCAGCGGGGGGGTGGGCCTCGAGGGCATCCAGGACGTGCAGTTCGCCCCGGCGAAACCGCCCTACGACTGCGAGATCGGCGAGAAGATCTGGGAGCAGCGGCGCATGGACTGGTGGGAACCATAGGGCGGCGGGAGTGGCCTGCCCGGTGCGCGGATGCAGGCAAAGGAACAGGCGCCCGGCCGGCAGGCGGCAGGCCATCAGGGCAAAGGGGCCGCTACGTCAGGCGACGTGCACCGAGCGGCGGTAGGCCGAGGGCGGTACGACGCCGTTGCCGATGAAGAACCGCGAGAAGCTGGCCTGGCTGGAGAACCCGAGGTCGAAGCCGATGTCGGCCACGCCGTCCTCGGAGGTGGCCAGCATGTCGATCGCCTGCTCCATCCGCAGCGCATTGAGGTAGAGGTTCGGTGTCAGCCCGACCTGCGCCCGGAAGAGCTTGTAGAAATGCGGACGCGACAGGCCGACCTCGCGCGCGACGCGGTCCATCTCCAGCGCCTCGCCCAGACCTTCCTGCAGGTACTTCAGCGCCTTGCGGATGCGGTAGTCGCGGCGCGGCATGTCCGGCCCGGTGAAGTCGGCACCGCGCGGCGTCCACTGCCATGACTGTTCGTAGGCGACGCGGGTGAGGTCGCATAGGCGGTCCTCGATCATCACGTCCTCGCTGTCCTCCTCGAGCATGGCCTGCGCCGTGCCGTAGATCAGCCGGGCGAGGTGGTCGGTCACCTCGATCCCCACGCGCCCGAACGAGAGCGAGGCCGAGGCCCGCCGCGACACGTCGAGGAACCACGACGGCCGGATGTAGAGCACCAGCGCCAGCGTCGGTTCGGACAGGTGCACCGGCTGGTAGAAGTGCGACAGCCAAGGGCTGACGGCGACGCCCTGACCCGGGGCGAGCGGCCATTTCCGGCCGTTCACGTTGATCTGGCCCGGCGGCCCCTGAAGATGAAAGATCAGGTGGCCCTCGCGGTGCCCGTGCGGCACCATGCTGCGGTCCATGTTGTAAAGGCAGACGCGACCGAAACGGCCGTGGAACACGGCCAGCGAGTCACTCATTTACTCCTCCCGGGACGTTTCGTCCCTTAATGTTGGCACTGCATGCGCTCTCCGGGCATGTCAGGACACGGGCATGCTACTCCGATTCCCGTTTTCGACAAATATTGGTTGGCGTGCCGCCCGCGCGGGGCACGGCGGGGCAATTCCGGATCACAGGACGGCACGCATGATCCTCTCGTAGTCGCGCCCGGTGGCATGGCGCGGGTTGGTCCGGTTGGCCGGATCGGCGGCGGCGCCCTGGGCCGCGCGCGACAGCATGTGTTCCTCGATCCCGATGTCCGACAGGCGGCGCGGCAGGCCGATGCGCTGCGCAAGCGCGACCAGCCGCTCGCCGGGATCGGCGTCGGCGGGCAGGCCCAGTACCATCCGCACCAGCCCGAGGCGGTCGTGCACCGCCGGCGCGTTGAAGGCGAGCACCTCGGGCAGGAGCGCGCCGTGCAGGATACCCCGGCGGGAGCGGGCGATGGCTTCCAGCCCGTGGGCCGCCGCCGCGATGCCGCCGTGCCCCTTCTCCGACGCCAGCCCCGCGTTCAGGGCGGCGGCCAGCAGTTCACGCCGCGCGGACAGGTCCCTGCCGTCCTGCACGGCGGTTTCGAGCGAGAGCGCCGCGCGCCGCAGTCCGTCCAGCGCCATGCCGTCCGCCGGGGGATTGAAGGCGGTCCCCAGAAAGCATTCGAGACACTGGCAGAGCGTGTCCATGCCGGCTGCCGCCGTGGCCTCCGGGTCGGCGGAGGTGGTCAGCGTCGCATCGCAAAGGATCGCCACCGGCAGCGCCGCCTTGCGTCCTGGCCGCGCCGAAAGGCCCGGGTCGATGGGGCCGAGGCCCACGGTGTCCGTGCAGGTGGGGATGGTGATGACAGGCACCCGGTCCGACGCTGCGGTCCGGGCGAGGTTCAGGGCCGCCAGCCCGCCGAACCCTATAATCCCGTCGCAGCCCTCCTGTTCGAGGAGTTCGAGCGCGCGGGCCAGGTCCAGATCCGGCGCGATGTCCCCGGCGAAGTGGCTCGCGGTGCGTGTCTGGCAGGGCAGGGCGGCGTGGAGCCGGTCGAGCCCGTCGCCATGCGCCGCATCCCGGTCCGAGATCACCAGCAGATGGCGCAGGCCGTGACGCTCCATCTCTGCGGACAGCGCGTCCTCGAGCACGCGGTCGGCGAAATGGATGCGGGTGAGATAGGTGATGAGAGACACGGCGAGCCCGCTCCGAAGCCACGCGCGCCGCGGGGGCACCGGCCCCCTCGGGCGCAGCGCGGGGCCAGCAAGCGGCCCCGCGCGCGATTGCGCATCCGTGTCTTCGTCAACCGTCGCGCAGCGCTGCGCAATCGGGCGTGTCGCGGGACGGCAGACCCATCGCGCGGAATTCCTCCTCGGACAGGCCCAGCGTCTGGTTGACGTTGTCGGTACGCGACTTGAACTCGTTACGCAGACCACCCTGACCGTCATCCACGACTTCGTTGATGAACACCGAGCCGGTGGCCTGGCGGTTCTCGTTCAGGGTGACCGGACCGAGCGGCGTCTCGAGGGTCATGCTGGACAGCGCCTCCTTGAAGGCGGCCTGTCCGTCCGAGAGATCGCCGTCGACCTGGTTCAGCCCCTCGATGGCCGCGAGCGCCGCGACGTAGTAGCCGACGCCGAAGAGCGAGGGCGAGGGGAAGCGTTCACCTTCCGGGAAGGCGTCCTGGTAGGCCTTGACGTATTCCTGCCATGCCGGATCGGGGTTGTCGTCCGCCAGCGGGCCGGAGGTGGGCGTGCCGACGAGGGCCTCCTTGGCGCGGCCGCGCGAGGTCAGGACGGTCTGGTCCGCCATGATCGTGCCGCCGATCAGGTTGGTGTCGGCCCCGGCCTGGCTGTACTGGTTGAGGAAGTTGATCGCGTCCGTGCCGCCGACGCCGAGGTAGATGGCGTCCACGTCATCGGGCAGCGAGGCGATCACCCCGCCGAAGTCCGACGACCCCAGCGGCACCCAGAAGCGTTCGACGATGTCGCCGCCGGCGCTGCAGAAGTCCACCGCGAAGCCCAGGAAGTTGGTGTAGCCGAAGGAATAATCGGCGGCCACGGTGGCGACCCTGGTCCAGCCCTTCTCGTTCACCACGTAGGAGCCGAGCCCCGCGCCCCACTGTGCGCCGTCGAGGTTGAAGCGGAAGAAGTTCTCGGCCGGGTCGACCCAGGTGGTTTCCAGCGCGCCCGAGATGCCGTTGATGACGGTCTTGTCGGGGATGGTCTTGGCGTAGTCGCGCATGGCGATGCCCTCGGAGCCGGAAAGCGGGCCGAGGATGATGTCGACGCCGTCCTGCTCGATCAGCTTGCGCGCCTGCCGGACGGTGGTGTCGGGCGTGGTGTCGGTGGGGGCCACGACGGTTTCGATGGTCAGACCGCCCGCGGTGCCACCCGCCTGCTGGATCGCCAGCTCGACGTTGCGGATGCCGTCCGCGCCGCCTTCGGCGAAGGCGCCCTCGGTGGCGACAAGGATGCCGAACTTGACCGTGCCGTCCTGCGCCATGGCCATGGCCGGAAGCCAGAGTGCCAGCGCCGAAACGGAGGCCGTGAATGCCTTCTTCATGAGTATCCTCCCGTAAAAATCGGCAGGCGTCCGTATTATTGTTGTCGCCCCAACGCCTGCGTGCCGGGGGCTCCGGCAGCCGAATGAGGGTACGGCAGGGGGCGTTGCGGACAAACGCCCCACTGTTTCCCGGCATACCCGACCGTCTCTTTTTTGGGCGGCGCGGGAACGGGGCGTGGCCGGGCGGGCGCCTTCAGTCGCCGTTGCGCGGGTCGCGGAACTGCTTCAGGAGGCGGCCGACGGAGAAGGTCGTGCGCGGGGCATAGACGTAGCGGGTGCGGGTCGCGGCGGCCGGGCGGGCGCGCATCCGGACGAAACCGAAGATCACCAGCGCGGCGTGCCCGATCGCGATCAGGGCAAAAAGCGCGGGTGGCCCGAAACCCTCGATCAGGGCGGAGGCGACATAGGGCGCAGCGATGGCGCCGGTCGCGTACCAGAACATCAGCGCGGCCGAGAGCTCCACCCGCTTGTCGTCCTCGGCAAAGTCGTGCGCGTGGGCGGCGGCGATGGAATAGATCGGGTAGGTGGTCAGCCCGAAGACCGCCGCCGACAGCATGATGCCCCAGGCGGGCAGGTCGGTGACGGTGGCGGTGAACACGCAGGAGAGGATTGCCGCGACCGAGAGCCAGACCAGCACGGTGCGCCGGTCGAAGCGGTCGGCCAGCCAGCCCACCGGCAGCTGCGCCAGCGCGCCCCCGGCGACGAAGGCGGCAAGGAAGAAGGCGATCTGCGAGGGCGCAAGGCCCACCGCGGCGCCGTAGAGTGGTCCGACCATCCGGAAGGACGCGCCCGACAGCGCCGCCACCAGCACGCCAGCAACAGCGAGCGGCGAGTTGTGCCAGGCGAGCGAGGGCGTCAGGCGCGGGGCCGCGGCCACCACGGGCTGCGGGATGCGGGTCAGGGCCAGCGGCAGCAGCGCCGCACAGCAGACCATCGCCAGCAGCGTGTAGGAGACGTAATGCGCGGGCGGCAGGACGGAGATCACCAGCTGCGCCCCCAGCGCCGCGCCCAGGTCCGCGAGGCGGTAGGCCCCCATGGCGCGCCCCCGGTTGGCGTTGGTGACCTTGGCCTGCAGCCATGCCTCGATCACCGTGTAGGCGCCCGCCACGCACAGCCCCTGCGCCACGCGCAGCGCGCTCCACGCCCATGCGCTGTCGGTCAGCACGTGGCCGAGGATGCCCAGGGTGCCGAGCGCGGTGAAGGCGGCGAAGGCGCGGGCGTGGCCGACCTCTCCCATCAGGCGCGGCGCCCACCAGCAGCCGATGAAGAACCCGGCGAAATGCGCGGAGCCCAGAAGGCCGATCTGGGTGGTGGTGAACTTCAGCGCGATGCCCGAAAGCGCATCGAGCGGGCCGATGCCACCGGAGGAAAGCTGCAGCAGGATGACCGAGAAGAAGAGGGCGGTGAAGGACAAGGCGAGTTTCATGCGGCCCGGCAGACCATGCGGGGCGCGGGGGTGCGCGTCGGGAATCGACCTTGGATGTCGTTTTGGGACAAGTTCCGTTCACCGGCGGTTAACTGCTCCTGCCGCAGAGTGGGCCCCATGTCGCGCTATCGCCGCCTTCGGGTGCCCGGGGGCACCGCCTTTTTCACCGTCTGCCTCGCGGAGCGGGGCTCGGACCTCTTGGTGCGGGAGGTGGACCTTTTGCGGTGGGCGGTGGGCGCCACGCTGCGCGACTGGCCGGTGGAGGTGCTGGCCTGGGTCGTCCTGCCGGACCACATGCACGCGATCTGGCGGATGCCGGAGGGCGATTGTGGCTATTCCCGCCGGTGGGGCGCGATCAAGGGGCGGTTTTCCGTCGCGCTGAAGGAGGCGCGGGGGCAGGCGGCGCAAAGCCCCGCCCTACGGAGCAGTGCGCGCTTGCGGGACGGCGAGAGCGGTGTCTGGCAGCGGCGCTTCTGGGAGCATCACATCACCGGCCCACAGGACCTGTCGGCGCATATGGCCTTCTGCCGGAACGCGCCGGTGCGGGAGGGGCTTGTGTCACGGGCCGGCGACTGGCCCTACAGCAGCTTCGCGCGGGCGGAGGCACGGCAGGCGGCGCAGGCCGGTCCGGTTTCAGGCCCTTCTGTTCCGGGCAGGGCGACAGGCTAGGCGGCGGCCCGGCCGCGGCGCTTGCGGGCGGGAGCTTCGGCAGATGCGCGTTCGTGTCGCGTGCCGCCGGTCGGGTCCTCTCGGTTGGCTGGTCAGGCGGGCGGCTAGGGCCACGCGGCGGTGCAGCCTCTCCCGGCGATCCCGTGTCCTATGCCCCCGGCGTCGGGACGTCGCGGGCGGGCACCGGGGGCGCGACCTCCTGTAGGGCGGGGCTTTGCGCCGCCATACCCTCGGGCAGCAGGCGGTCGTTCTCCAGCCGCCAGACCTTCGGCGGCAGCATCCGGGCGCGCAGCCGCTCCAGCCGCCAGGCGTCGCGGCCGGGGGCATGGGCCGGGGCGCAATGCCAGCGTGTCTCGATCCCCGGGGCGCCGCCCGTGCCCGGCGTCAGCAGCAGCCCGAGCGGCATCGACAGCCCGGTCTCCGCCCCGGCCTCCGCCGCGAGGTGCAGGCGGCGCACGGGGGTCATGCCCGGCGGCTCGGCCAGTTCCGCCACCACGACGGGGGCCGCGCCGCTCTTCAGCGCCTCCTCCATCGTCCAGAGCAGGTCGGCGGGCCGTGCAGCGGTGACGAACAGCACCTCGCCGGGATCCATGAGGGCCGCCATGCCGCAGGCATCCGGCAGGTCCGCGCCGCGGCCGGGCGCGATCCAGATCAGCGGTGCCCCGGCCCGGGCCGCCAGCCGGAGCGCCAGCGTGCGCCGGGCCGGGCCGCAGATCTCGTGCACGCGGTTCAGCGGCAGCGCCACCTCCTCCCATAGGGTCAGGGCGGGGGGCGGCCGGTGCGGGCGGCGGGAGAGGAGGGCGCTGGCCATCATGCCGTCAGTCTACAATGTTCGCTCTTTGTTCTCAAGCCGTTCTCGGGCCCTCGCGGCCGCCTTGTCTTCCCCCGGCTGGGCGGGCATCCTGCGCGCAACCACGACGATTGCAGGACAGACGCGATGAAGATGAACCCGCTGGGCCGTTCCGGCCTGATGGTGAGCGAGCTTTGCCTCGGCACGATGACCTACGGCAACCAGACCCCGAAGGAGGATGCCCACGCCCAGATCGACTGCGCGCTGGATGCCGGCATCAACTTCATGGACACTGCGGAAATGTACCCGGTGAACCCGGTCCGCAAGGAAACCGTGGGCCTGACGGAGGCGGTGATCGGCGAGTGGTTCGAAAAGACCGGGCGGCGCGGCGACTGGATCCTCGCCACCAAGCACTCGGGCGAGGGCAGCCTCGCGCGCTACGGGGCGCCGATCTCGTCGGAGTCGATCCGGCAGACGCTGGAAGGCTCGCTGAAACGGCTGAAGACGGATTACGTCGACCTCTACCAGTTCCACTGGCCCAACCGCGGCAGCTACATGTTCCGCAAGAACTGGCAGTACGACCCGTCGCAGTCCGGCTGGACGAGAGAGCAGGTCGTGCAGGACATGGAGGACTGCCTGGGCGCGCTGCAGGCCGAGGTGGACCGCGGCACCATCCGCGCCTTCGGCCTGTCGAACGAAAGCGCCTGGGGCACGCAGATGTGGCTGGAGACGGCGGCGCGGACCGGCGGGCCGAAGGTGGTTTCGGTCCAGAACGAATATTCGCTGCTCTGCCGGCTGGCGGACACGGACCTGGCAGAACTGATGGCCTACGAGGACGTGGGCCTGCTGCCCTTCTCGCCCTTGGGTGCGGGTTTCCTGACCGGCAAGTACCAGGAGGGCCGGGTCCCCGAGGGGTCGCGCATGTCGCTCAACGAGACGATGGGCGGCCGCACCGGCGACCGGGTCTTCACGGCGGTGGACGCTTATCTCGAGGTCGCGCGGCGCTTCGGGCTCGACCCGGCGCGCATGGCGCTGGCCTGGTCGGCGCGACGACCCTTCGTGACCTCCTCGATCTTCGGCGCCACGACACTGGCGCAACTGGAAAGCCTTCTGCCCGCGGCGGACCTCGACCTGGACGAAGACGTGCTGCAGGCGCTCGACGAGATCCACAGGGCCCATCCGATGCCTTTCTGACGCACCGGGGGTGGCGGCGCTCCCGCGCGCCCACCCCGCCCCGCCACCACCGGCGCGGACCTCCGCGCGCGGAAACGGTGAAGAGGTCCCGGTCAGGTATTTGGACCAAGATGAAGGCCTGCGCGCGACTTTGCCTTCATCTTGGCAAAAATACCTGAACGGCCGTCGTGTCGGGCCAGCGGTGCGCCTGAGGTCCTGCCTGCAAGTTGGATTTGACTGGCTGGACATCTGGTCTGGCGAGCGTGCGGTGATGGTCAGCCAGCGATCCCGTCGCGCAGGCGGCGGAGGTGGTCCGGGATGTCCCGCGCCGTGATTTCCGCCTCCTTCACGAGGTGGTCGAAATGCGCGGTGAAGACCGCGATCCGGTCGCTGTCGCGGAAGGCGAGGTAGTTGCGGCCAAGGTAGAGGACCGCCAGCAGCGGGCCGAACACCGTCAGCGGCGCGGAATAGAGGCGGCGGGCATCGTAGAGCGTCACCCGCAGCCGCGGGTAGAGCGCCTCCGTCAGGTCGATCATCAGGTCGAGTTGTGCCCGTCTCAGGCCTGGCGCCAGCCCGGCGTAATACCCCGTGGCCCCGGCGAAGGCCTCGATCTCCGACATGGGAAGAGCGATCTCGTAGTCGGAATGCGAGGCGCGCATCCAGTTCAGCCGGTCGGTGGAGGCGTTGATCGCCTGTTCGGTCGTACGGCCCAGGTGCGGCGTGTATTCCCAGTTGAGCAGTGCCCGGGTCTTGAGCATGTCGGGCAGGGCCGGGGGCACGTAGCGGATCTTGTAGCCCTCCGCCTCGCGGTGCCACGCAAAGATCTGTTCGTCGACCAGCGCGCGGGGGGCCTCGGTCATCGTCAGCGAGGTGGCCAGCAGGTCGGCGGCGCGTTCGGGCCGCTCCGACAGCCCCAGGAGCCAGTCCGCCGAGACCCCGAGCGCCTGCGCGCAGCTGCCGACGAGGTGGGCGTTGGGCAGGCGGGCGCCTTCGTCCTTCAGGAGTTGTGATATCGTCGAGCGGTCGACGCCGATCGCGCGGGCCAGCGCGGTCTGGTTGGTTTCGGCCCTCTCCATGGCGCGCATCAGCCGGGAGCGGAGCAGGGCGGCACGGGCGCGCTTGTCGAGAATCTGCTGCATGGCGTGACAAATATCACGGAACGGGAAATTTGTGAACCATACACTGAATGGCCGGATGCGCGCGGCCGCGCTACCGCTGCTGACAGAAACAGTCGGGGGCAGGATGGGCAAGCGGGCGAGATACATGGATCGGTTGAATGTCCGGGAGTCGTTGAGAGCGGTGCGCGGGGGCGTTTCCACTGCCCGGTCATGGCAGGCACTGGCCCCCGCAACCGCCGCGGCATGTCCGGCGTGCCCTGTCCAACAATCTGACCATATCTGCCGGAGGTCTCATGCCTGAGGGCCTCATCCCGCGCCTCGCGGACCGGTTTCGTGGTGTCGAATGGCCGACGCTCGGCCTCCTTGCGGTCTGTTACGGGCTTTGGGCGCTCGGCACCACGGCCGCTGCCGAGGTCTGGCTGCCGCTGGGCATGGCGCTGGTCACGGCGACCACGGCGCTGCATTCCTCGCTGACGCATGAGATGCTGCACGGACATCCTTTCCGGTCCCGCGTCCTGAACGGCGCGCTGGTCTTTCCGGCGCTGACGCTGGTCGTGCCCTACCTGCGCTTCAAGGACACCCACCTGGCGCATCATCGCGATTCGATCCTGACCGATCCCTACGACGATCCCGAAAGCAATTACCTCGACCCGAAGGTCTGGGCGCGACTGCCTGCCGTGGTCCGCCGGGTGCTGCGCTGGAACAACACCCTTGCGGGACGGCTGACGATCGGACCGCTGCTGGGCACGGTGGCCTTCTTCACCTCCGACCTCGCGGCGTTGCGGCGCGGCGACCGGCGCGTCTGGCTAGGCTGGCTGCTGCATGTGCCGGCCGTCGCGGTCGTCCTGATCTGGATGGGCGTGGCCGGCCAGATGCCGTGGTGGGCCTTCGGGCTGTCGGTCTACGGCGCGCTGGCGATCCTGAAGATCCGGACCTTCCTCGAACATCGCGCCCACGAGGACGCGCGCGGCCGCACCGTGGTGATCGAGGACAGGGGGCCGCTCGCGCTGCTGTTCCTCAACAACAACCTGCACGTCGTGCACCACATGCACGCCATGGTCCCGTGGTACCGTCTGCCGCGCCTCTACCGCGAGAACCGCCAGCGCTACCTGAGCCGGAACGCCGGCTACCGCTATGCCTCCTACGCCGAGGTCTTCCGCCGCTACTTCTGGCGCGCCAAGGATCCGGTGCCGCACCCGCTCTGGCCGCGCTGAGGCTCTGGACGGCGCCCTGCGGACGGGGCATTGGTCGCGCATGGACTTGTGGATCCTCGCCACCCTTTCCGCGGCAACCTTTCAGACCGTGCGATTCATGCTGCAGAAGGTGCTGGCCGGCGGACGGCTGAGCGCCGTCGGCAGCACCTTTGCCCGTTTCGCCTACGCAAGCCCCGCCGGGCTGGTGGTGCTGGGGCTGGTGCTCTGGACACGCGGGCAGGCGCTGCCGCAGATCATGCCCGCCTTCTGGGGATGGGCGCTGTTCGGCGGGCTGGGGCAGATCCTCGCCACCGTCTTCGTGGTGATGACCTTCCGGACCCGCAACTTCGCGGTCGGCATCACCCTGAAGAAGACGGAGGTCATCCTGACCGCGCTCCTCGGTCTGGTCGTGCTGGGCGAGGCGCTGTCCCTCGCGGGCTGGCTGGGGATCTGCGTGGGGCTCGCGGGCGTGCTGCTGCTGTCGGGCACGCCGGAAATCGAGGGCAACCTCCTGCGGCAGCTCCGCAGCCCGGCGGTGCTCTACGGTCTGGGATCGGGGCTGTTCTTCGCCGTGGCGGGGGTCGGCTACCGCGCCGCGACGCTGTCGGTGGCGAGCGACGACCCGATTCTGCGCGCCGCCGTGGCGCTGGTCTGGGTCACCACCGGGCAGGCGCTGATCATGGCCGCCTGGCTGGCCTGGCGCGAACCGGGTGAGATTGCCCGCGTCTGGCAGGCGCGCGGGACCGCCGCCTGGCTTGGGGTGACCTCGGCGGCGGGATCGCTCAGCTGGTTCACCGCCTTCACTCTGCAGACCGCTGCCTACGTCTATGCGGTGGGGCAGGTGGAACTGATCCTGAGCCTCGCCGCCAGCGTGCTGTGGTTCCGTGAAAAGGTCAGCGCCCGCGAACTGCTGGGCATCGCCGTCCTCACCGCCTCAGTCGTGACGCTCGCGCTGGTCGCCTGACCGGCGCCCCTCCTTCATCTTGGCAACAATACCTCGGGGTCCGGGGCAGAGCCCCGGCCGCGTCCCACGCGCACCCAAGCCGGTACAATGCGCCCCCATCCGGACCCCGAATGCTTGAGATTTGCGTCACCCATCTATTTGTAATCCTGGACATGAGTGCCGCCCAGGGCGGTGTGCAGCGCGCCCATCTGATCCAGGTTCCAGCCGGAGGCCGGGCTGCGGGCATCGTGTCAAATCGCCGTGCCCGGCCGGGTGATGACCCCGTTGAGCGCAATGCCGGTGGTCCGGACCTCGCGCGTCGTATGGGGCTTGCCGGGCGCGGCAGACACCTCCGATCCGCGTCCGGGCCGCGCCGCACACGAGGGCTGATTTTCGGGCTTGCACATATCCGAGTGTTTTTGTAGGAATTGATCGACCCAGCCAGACGACGCTGTCCGCCAGGTCCGGAAAGGAGCCGCAACAGGCTCCGTGTTCAGGTCTGGAGGTGCGGTCATGGAAACCGGAAGTCAGCGATGCTTCGATGCAAAGCGCGGTACGCCCATCGGGGCACTGGGGCTGAAGCCCGCGGAATTCATCGTCCTCAACATTGCACGTCACTACTTCGGGGCGTTCTCGGACCCGGCGGAGCACGGCTGGTTGCAGGCCGCCTCCGACGCCTTGGCGTGTTTCGGTCCCGAGCGGGGGCCGCGCGCCGCGATGGCGGTGTTGTCCGCGGTTCAGTCGATGCGGCAGGCACGCGTATCGGTGTTCCGCTTCAACTCGGCGCGCTGTCCGCGCTGTTCGGCCTTCGTCAGCGATCATGAGCGGATGTTCCTGACCACCATGAGGGCCGTGGTGCGCGGCAACGAGGTCGCGGCGGCGGGACATGCGATGCTGTTGTGCGAAGGAAACGATCACTCCGGTTTCCTGCGCGCGCTGGCTGTTCTGGCCGATGACTGCGGACTGTTCGCGGGCGGCAATGGCGCCGCCCGCGCCGATCTTGTCGACGCCCCTCCTCACGCGGGGCTTTGACAGGCGCCCCTGTCGACGCGCCGGCGAGGTTCCCTCCCCGCCTGGGATCGGATCGACAGGGGCACATTTTTTGCAAGGGTCGCCAAAACGGCGAAGGCTTTGGCCACGACAAGCAGGACCGGACGAGGCCGGATTATCTCGTCCGAGGCCTGTCAGGCGCAGGGGCGGGCAGGATCCTGTCGGGCAGACGGGCAGCAGAAAAAGAAGAAGGGTCGGTCGCTGTCGACCGGCCCTTTCCGCATGTCGTGACGATCCGGCGTCAGAGCGTCGGGTAGATCGGGAACTTGGCGCAGAGGGCCGCGACCTTGGCCTTCACCTTGTCCTCGACCTCGCCGTTGCCGTCCTCACCGTTGGCGGCCAGCCCGTCGACCACCTCGATGATCCAGTCGGCGATCTGGCGGAACTCGGCCTCCATGAAGCCGCGCGTGGTGCCCGCCGGCGAACCCAGACGGATGCCGGAGGTGATCGTCGGCTTTTCCGGATCGAACGGCACACCGTTCTTGTTGCAGGTGATGTGGGCCCGGCCGAGCGCCTTCTCGGTGGCGTTGCCCTTCACTCCCTTGGGACGCAGGTCCACCAGCACGACGTGGGTGTCGGTGCCGTGGGTCACGGTGTCGAGGCCGCCCTTGATGAGCTGGTCCGACAGCGCCTGCGCGTTGGCGATGACGTTCTTCGCGTAGGTCTTGAACTCGGGGCGCAGCGCCTCGCCGAAGGCCACGGCCTTGGCGGCGATGACGTGCATCAGCGGACCGCCCTGGATACCCGGGAAGATCGCCGAGTTGACCTTCTTGGCGATGTCCTCGTCGTTCGTCAGGATCATGCCGCCGCGCGGGCCGCGCAGGGTCTTGTGCGTGGTGGTCGTCGCGACATGGGCGTGCGGGAACGGGCTCGGGTGCTCGCCCGCGGCCACGAGGCCCGCGAAGTGTGCCATGTCCACGTGCAGGTAGGCGCCGACCATGTCGGCGATCTCACGCATCTTCGCGAAGTCGATCTGGCGCGGGATGGCAGAGCCGCCGGCCACGATGATCTTCGGCTGGTGTTCCTTGGCAAGCGCCTCCACCTGGTCGTAGTCGAGACGGTTGTCCTGCTGGCGCACGCCGTACTGGATGGCGTTGAACCACTTGCCCGACTGGTTGGGCTTTGCGCCGTGGGTCAGGTGGCCGCCCGCGTCGAGCGACATGCCGAGGATGGTGTCGCCCGGCTTGATCAGCGCCTGGAACACGCCCTGGTTGGCCTGCGAACCGGAGTTCGGCTGGACGTTGGCGAATTCGCAGGAGAACAGCTGCTTGGCGCGCTCGATGGCCAGTTCCTCGGCCACGTCGACCCACTGGCATCCGCCGTAGTAGCGGCGGCCCGGGTAGCCCTCGGCGTACTTGTTGGTCATCACCGAGCCCTGCGCCTGCATGACGGCACGGGACACGATGTTCTCGGACGCGATCAGCTCGATCTCGTCGCGCTGGCGGCCGAGTTCGCCGGTGATCGAGGCAAAGAGCTCGGGATCGCGGGAGGAGAGGTCTTCGGTGAAGAAACCGTCGTCGCGGTGGGGGGCGTTCATGGCCGTGTCTCCTGTTGAGGGGTGGGCGTGCGTTGCGGGCGTCTTAAAGGAAAGCCGGACCGGGTCAAATACGGCAAAACGACTTAGTGTAATATTCTTGCGGCATCTCTGGTCCCCCACGGCAACTTGTGCTTCCATCCGCGCCAAGGGGGGCGTTCCGGAAACGTCGTCCCGGAACGGAGACCGGACGCCACATGACGCTACGCATCGCCTTCTGCGCATCCCGCGCGCCCATCGCGCAGGCGGCCCTGGCCGCGCTGACGCGGCGCTATGGCTGCCACGCAGAGCAGGGGGCGGACGTGATCGTGGCGCTTGGCGGCGACGGGTTCATGCTGCACACCATGCACCGCACGCAGGAAATCGCCGCGCCGGTCTACGGGATGAACCGCGGCACCGTGGGTTTCCTGATGAACGAATATTCCGAGCACGGGTTGGTCGAACGGCTGACCGCGGCGGAGGAGGCAGTCATCAACCCGCTGGGCATGCGCGCCCATTGCGCCGACGGCACGCGGCACATGGGACTGGCGATCAACGAGGTGTCGCTGCTGCGCGCCGGGCCGCAGGCGGCAAAGCTGAAGATCAGCGTGGACGGCAAAGTGCGCCTGCCGGAACTGGTCTGCGACGGCGCGCTGCTGGCGACGCCCGCGGGGTCGACGGCCTACAACTATTCCGCCCACGGGCCGATCCTGCCCATCGGCGCGGACGTGCTGGCGCTGACGGCCGTGGCGGCCTTCCGGCCGAGGCGCTGGCGCGGGGCGCTGCTGCCGAAGGCGGCAGAGGTCACCTTCGACGTGCTGGAGGCGGAGAAGCGCCCGGTCATGGCAGAGGCCGACAGCGTCGCCGTGCGCAACGTGGTGCAGGTGCACATCCGGTCGGAACCGGGCGTGGTCCACCGTGTGCTTTTCGACCCGGGCCACGGGCTGGAGGAACGGCTGATCCAGGAGCAGTTCGTCTGAGGTTGGTGCGGGGCGCGGGCCGTCGGGCGGCACTCTTTGCTGACGCAAAGGCGCCCGCCCGCCGACCCGACGGCCGCGCTTCCGGTGAGCGACGCTCAGACCCTCGGTCGGAAGGGGCGGGCAGGATGGATAGGTCCGCACCGGGAGCCACGTCCCTACCCAATGCGTGAGCGAAATTTCTCGCAATCCCGTGAAAGCTGATAGCCTGCCGCCAGCCCGCATTCCCTGCCGAGTCGGGGCGCGGGCCGAACGGGAGGTATGTCGATGAAGAGAACACATGCGCTGGCGCTGGCATTGGTCGCGGGGCAGGCGGGCGCGGACTGCGCCACGGACGAGGCGATTGCGGCCTACGTCAAGGATTACATGGCGAAAGTGCCGGCAGCGGCCCTCGTCCCGGACGGGTCGATGGAGGACGCCCGCTGCACGCAGGACAAGCTGATCGAGGCGCTGGTGCCGGAAATGGGCGAGATCGTGGGTTACAAGGCCGGCTTGACCTCGGGACCCGCGCAGGAGCGGTTCGGCGTGACGGAGCCAGTGGCCGGCGTGCTTTATGCCGACATGCTGCTGGAGGACGGCGCCTCCGTGCCGCTGACCTTCGGTGCGCGGCCGCTGTTCGAGGCGGACCTGATCCTCGTCATCGGCGACGACGCGATCAACGACGCCACCACGCCGGAAGAGGCGATGGCCCATATCTCGGCGGTGCAGCCCTTCATCGAACTGCCCGACCTTGTCTTCAAGGAAGGGGAGCCGATCAACGGGATCACCCTGACCGCCAACGGCGTGGCGCCGCGACTGGGCGTGCTGGGCGCGCCCATCCCGGTCGAAGACCCCGCCGCGATGCTGGAGGCGCTGGCCGCCATGCAGGTGACCGTCACGGACGCGGAGGGCACCGTGATGGCCGAGGCGCCGGGTGCGTCGGTGCTGGGCAACCCGGTGAACTCGGTGCTGTGGCTGATGTCCAAGGGCTACGCGATGAACGCGGGCGACCTCGTGTCGGTGGGCTCGATCGGGCCGCTCCTGCCGCCGGCCAAGGCGCTGGGGAAGGCGACGGTCAGCTACGCCGGCCTGCCGGGCGATCCGCAGGTCTCCGTCACCTTCAGGGAGTGACCGGCGCGCGGTCGGAGGCCGGGCCGCGAAAAAGCTGCCCGGCCATGAACCCCTGATTTACCCGGAGCATGGATAGTGCCTGCGACTCCCCTGCGCGGCGGCCGGATCGGTGTGCCCTGCGGCGGACGGTTACACATAGGGGGCAACATGTGTTTCGTGGCAGGATGCGGCGTCGCGACGCCGGGCGGCGTGCGGCCGGTTGAGACGATCGTGCAGGGCGACCTCGTGCTGACCCACGACGGGCGGGCGGAGCCGGTGCTCTGGGTCGGCCTGACGCGAGTCACATGGGCCGAGCAGATGGGCAATGCGCGCAAACGCCCGGTGCGGATCGGCAAGGACGCATTGGGCCCCGGCGTGCCGGAGCGGGCCGTCATGGTCTCTCCGCAGCACAGGGTGCTGGTGCGGTCGCCGCTGGTCGCCCGGGCGGCCAGAGGCGGGGAGGCGCTGGTGCCCGCACTGTCGCTCACCGCGTTGCCCGCGGTGCGGCAGATGCCCTCGCTGCCCGGTCTCGACTATGTCCACATTGCCTGCGCGCGCCATGTCCTGCTGCTGGCAGAGGGGGTCGCGGTGGAGACGGCGCTGCCCGAACCGCTGGCTTTGCAGGAGATGAGCCCCGCGCAGCGCGAGGCGCTGGTGGCGGCGGTGGGGCAGGCGGAACCGGGGTGGCCAGTGCTGAGCATGCGCAAGGCGGAGCGTGTGGTGGCGCGGTCGATGGCCCGCGGCGCGCCGCTTGTCGTTGCGGAACGCGGTACCGACCTGCGCCACAAGGCGTCCGGCTGACACCTGCGCGGCGGGTATGGGCGTTGCACCGCGCGCCCTTGCCTGCATGGCGCTGACCCGCCTTTGCCCGCAGCCAGGGCAAAGGCGCGCACCTTTTCGCGGGTATCTGTGTCGCAGGGGAACGGGGCTTGCTCGTCGCGGAAATGGTGCCATGTTGCGCAGCGATGGGGCCGCGTGGCCCGCGACCGACTTGAGGGCTGCGCATGGTGCACCAACTCTCCCGCCCGTTCGATGCGGAGAACGACATTCTTCTGGGCGAGGCCGGTGGCCGTGTCGAGATCACCTGGTACGTCGATTACACCTGTCCGCACACCCGCCGTATACGCGACATCCTGAGACGGTCGCCCGCCCGGTTCGGGCGCGACGGGGCTTCGGTCGCCGTCCGGTTCATCATTCCGCACAACGACGAGGACGGTGCAGCCATCGCCGCGCGGGCCGCCGTCGCCGCGCACCGGCAGGACCGGTTCTCCGACATGCACCGCGCGCTGTTCGATGCGCCGCCGGACTACTCCGTCGAAACGGTGGAGGAATTGGCGCGCGACCTCGACCTCGACATGAAGCGGTTCCGGGAGGACATGGCGGAGGCCGACGCCAAGCTGGAGGCCGACCGGGATTCGCTTGGCGACACCTCCGACCTGCACATGCCGCTGATCTTCATCGACGGACGCTTCTACGAAGGGGCGTGGGACGAGACCGCGCTGATCGAGGCCATCGAGCAGCCGCTGGGCGTGCGCCTGTCGCTGGCGGGCAACGACTTCTTCCACTGGGCGGCTTCGGCGGGCCTGGTGCTGATCCTCGCCACGCTGGCGGCGCTGGTGGTGGCCAACATCGGCTGGCACGACGCCTACGAGGAACTGCGCGAGACCGACTTCACCCTGATGTTCGGCGAGCGGAGTTTTGCCCTGCCGCTGGAGATGTGGGTCAACGACGGCCTGATGGCGCTGTTCTTCCTGCTGGTGGGAATCGAGATCAAGCGAGAGTTCGTCTTTGGCGAGCTCAGCGACCGCGACAGGGCGATCATGCCGATCATCGGGGCGCTCGGCGGGATGATCGTGCCCGCGCTGCTGTATACGACGGTCAATTTCGGCGGCGAGGCGGCGCATGGCTGGGGCGTGCCCATGGCGACCGACATCGCCTTCACGCTTGGGATCATGGCGCTTTTGGGGAACAAGGTGCCGACCTCGCTGAAGGTCTTCGTCTCGGCGCTGGCGATTGCCGACGACCTGGGCGCGATCCTCGTCATCGCGGTCTTCTATGGCGAGGGGTTCCACCTGACGCAGTTCCTGATCGCTTGCGGCGTCACGGGCGTGATGGCGGTGCTTGCGGTGGGGCGGGTCTACAACCGGATGCCCTACATGCTGCTGGGCGTGGTGCTGTGGTACTTCATCCACGAAAGCGGGCTGCACGCGACGCTGGCGGGCGTGATCACCGCGGCGGTCCTGCCGTCGCGGCGGCCGGCGGACGGGCGCAGCGTCGCCATGCAGGCCGTGGCCATCGTCGACGGCGAGGAAGACACGGAGAACATGAACGACTCTGCCGTGCGGCGGCTGCAGAACGCGGTCGACCGGCTGCGCGAACCGGGCTTCCACCTGCAGGAGGCGCTGGAGGCCTATTCGAACTTCATCATCCTGCCGCTCTTTGCCTTCTTCAACACCGGGCTGCTCATCATCGGGTCGAGCTTCTCTCCCTTTGCGCCGGAAAGCCTTGGGGTGATGCTGGGGCTCTACATCGGCAAACCGCTGGGGATCGTCGGCATCGTCTGGCTGGCGACGAAGCTGGGCATCGCCCGACTGTCGTCGGAGATCAGCTGGACACAGATGGTCGGGGCGGGCTTCCTCGCGGGGGTCGGCTTCACCATGTCGATCTTCATCAGTTCTGCCGCCTTTGAGGGCGGGCAGCTGGAAAGCGTGAAGCTGGCGGTGCTGATCACCTCGACCGCGGCGGCGATCACCGGGTCGCTGATCCTGTGGTTCGCGCCGAAGATCGGCGGCAAGGCGGAATGACAAAGGCCCGGCGCTTGGCCAGGCCTTCTTTCCATCCGTTCGATGCGCCGCGTTACTTGGCGTAGCCGAGGGTCTGCAGCGCTTCCCTGATCTCATCGAGGATGGCGGGATCGTCGATGGTGGCGGGCGTCTTGAACTCTTCGTTGTCGGCGATCTTGACCATCGTCGCGCGGAGGATCTTGCCGGAGCGGGTCTTGGGCAGGCGGTCGACCACGCAGGCCAGCTTGAACGCCGCCACCGGGCCGATCTGGTCGCGCACCAGCTTCACGCATTCCTTCACGATTTCCTCGTGCGGGCGGTTCACGCCCGACGACAGGCACAGGAAACCCAGCGGCAACTGTCCCTTTAGATCGTCGGTCACGCCGATCACCGCGCATTCGGCCACGTCCGGGTGGCTGGCGAGGACCTCTTCCATGCCGCCGGTGGACAGGCGGTGGCCCGCGACGTTGATGACGTCATCGGTGCGCGCCATGATGTAGACATAGCCGTCGTCGTCGATCATGCCCGCGTCGCCGGTCTCGTAATATCCCGGGAAGTGGTCGAGGTAGGCCTTGCGGAACCGCGGCTCGGCGTTCCAGAGCGTCGGCAGCGTGCCCGGGGGCAGCGGCAGCTTCACCGCGATGGCGCCCAGTTCGCCCTTGGGCATCGGGTGCCCGGCCTCGTCGAGGATGTGAATCTCGTACCCCGGCATCGGCACGGCGGGAGAGCCGAGCTTCGTCGGCAGTTCCTCGATGCCCAGCGGGTTGCCCGCGATGCACCAGCCGGTTTCGGTCTGCCACCAGTGGTCGATCACCGGGACCTTCAGCTGCTCCTGCGCCCATTCGATGGTGGCCGGATCGGCGCGTTCGCCCGCAAGGTACACGGCGCGCAGGCCGGAGAGGTCGTACTTGCCGACGTATTCGCCCTTCGGATCCTCGCGCTTCACCGCTCGGAATGCGGTGGGGGCGGTGAAGAAGCTCTTGACCTTGTGCTCGGAGATGACGCGCCAGAAGGTTCCGGCGTCCGGGGTGCCCACGGGCTTGCCCTCGAAGACGATGGTGGTGTTGCCGTGGATCAGGGGGCCGTAGCAGATGTAGCTGTGGCCCACGACCCAGCCCACGTCCGAGGCGGCCCAGAACACGTCGCCGGGATCGACGTTGTAGAGGTTCTTCATCGACCAGTTCAGCGCCACGAGGTGCCCGCCGGTGTGGCGCACGACGCCCTTCGGCTGGCCGGTGGTGCCGGAGGTGTAGAGGATATAGGCCGGGTGGTTGCCCTCCACCGGGACGCATTCGGCGGGCTGCACGCCGTACTGGAAGCCGTGCCAGTTGTAGTCGCGCCCTTCGACCAGCGCCGCCACTTCCTGTTCGCGCTGGAAGATCACGCAGAAGTCGGGCTTGTGCTTCGCCTGGTCGATGGCGGAATCCAGCAGCGGCTTGTAGTGCACGACGCGGCCCGGCTCCATCCCGCAGGAGGCAGCGATGATCGCCTTGGGCTGCGCGTCGTCGATGCGGACGGCCAGCTCGTGCGCCGCAAAGCCGCCGAACACCACGGAGTGGATCGCGCCGAGCCGCGCACAGGCCAGCATCGCCTCCAGCGCCTCGGGGATCATCGGCATGTAGATGATGACGCGGTCGCCCTTCTCGATCCCCTTGGCGCGCAGCGCGCCGGCCAGCATGGCGACGCGGTTGCGCAGCTCGACGTAGGAGATCTCCCGCTTGGTATGGGTGATCGGGCTGTCGTAGATGATCGCGGTCTGTTCGCCGCGGCCCTGTTCGACGTGCCGGTCGACCGCGTTCCAGCAGGTGTTGACCATGCCGTCCGCGAACCATTCGTACAGGTTGTCGCCCTTGTCGAAGAGGGCCTTGGAGGGCTTCTGCGTCCAGTCGATGGCCTCTGCGGCCTCCATCCAGAATGCCTCCGGGTCGGCTTTCCAACCCTGGTAAACCTCGTTGTAGCCCATGGTGTCCTCCTCTCGGGTCTCCCTCTTGCATAGCGGCTTAGGCGGCAGGCGGCCTTTCAGGCAAGACTGTTGGCGTCGGTCAGGACAGATTACCGCAGAGACTTTGCGATTCTCGCGTGTTTGACCCTGCAAATATTTGCAAAACCGCGGAAAACAGACAGGTTTCCTGCGAAGATTTCCTGAGTTTGCAAATCTTGGGGCGGGCGGGTGCAAAGTTGCTGAGTCGGTCGGACGGACGCTTGACCGGGCGCGCGGCCCGTGGCCTCCTCCGGTCATGAGAGCAGTTAAGACAGGTTTGGCCACGCGGGTGGCGGTGGTGGCTCTGGCTCTGGCCCATGCGGCGGGCGGGGCGCAGGCGGACTGGACATACCAGGCGGGACCGGAAGAGGGGCGGCACGCGGGTTTTGTCTGTGCGGAGGGCACGGGGGAGCGGTCGGGTGAACGGCTGTGCTTCGGGCTGTCGTGCAACGCGGGCGGCGCACTGGCCTTCGGGATGAGCGCCGAGGGCGCCGCCGACCTGCTGGCGCGCTCGGAGGTCGACGTGCAGATCTTTGCCGGGCCGCGCGTGCTGGCGCCCCTGAGGTTCCACACCATCGGGCTGGGCACCTTCGAAGCCCCGCTGGAAGAGGCGCATCTGCCCGGGCTCGAACGGCTGAAGGCGGGCGCCCGGATGGAACTGCGCTACTGGGAGGCCTACGACGCGCCGCCGGCGGTCTGGAGCTTTCCGCTGACCGGGTCGCGCACCACCATCGAGACACTGGAACAGGTCTGCCCGATGCCCGACTTCGCCGCGCAGGAAAGGGCGGCGCGCACCGTCGCCGATCCGGGCGCACAGGTGCTGGCCGACATGCGCGAAGCCTGCGCCGTCCTTGGCGGAGAGGTCACGGTCGGCGCGGACTATGCCACGCCCATCGACCTCGACGGGTCAGGGGCGGAGGACCTGGCGCTGAATCACGGCGCGCTGTCCTGTTCCGCGGCCGAGGATCTGGTCTGCGGACCGGCGGGGTGCCTGCGGTCGGTCTGGCAGGCGCAGGAGGACGGGCAGTTCCTGCGCGTCTTCCTGAACACCGCGCAGGGCATTGCCGCCGAGGCACCGGGCAGCCTGCGCTTCACCTTCTCGGGGTCGCTGTGCGGGCGCGTCGGCGCGGGACCCTGTGAACAGGTCTGGTCGCTGCAGGATGGAGAGATGGCGCCCGTGGAATGATCCCGGAACGTTGCCGGGTCAGGAGCAGGGGTGCTGGGTGACGTAGGCGGCGTAGATCCAGCCGTCGATCAGGATGCCTGCCTTGTCCGCCCTGACCTTCAGCCAGTTGCCGTCCAGGTCGTATGCATAGACCAGTTGGCCGTCGAAGAGCTTTTCCTTCATGGCGCTGTCGGTGGTGTGCGAGTGGCGCACGGCCAGCCATTTGTCCTGTGTTCGGGCGACGTTCACCGTTCCGCAGATAAAGGCGCCGCGGGTCAGGTCCACCCGGTCGCCGGTCGTCGCCTTGCTTTGTTCGGGGGCGGCGACGATGATCAGGACGGTGAGCGAGGCCGCCACGAATACCAGAAAGACACCGACCTGAACGATGGGCGTGTTGTCCCGGAACAGCAGGTAAATCAGGACGAACATGCAGGCGACGATCAGAGCGGACAGCTTCCAATTGTCAGTCACGGCGTCAACCACCGCGGGAAGTAACTTCAGCAGGTCGTACATGGCAAGACGGCCCTGTGGAAACACGAAATGAAACGACGACAGCATACTCCGGGCTGTCTTGGGGTCAACCGTTGCGTGTTCCCGCAGGGGGTGTTCAGCTGTAGTGCTGCACCGGAGTTCCGGCAATCGCGGCCATGTTCAGAAGGCCGCGGGGCGTGATCGCGGGCGTCACGATGTGCGCGCGGTTGCCCATGCCCATCAGGATCGGCCCGACCTCGAGCGCGCCGGCCTTCATCTTGAGGATGTTGCGCACGGCAGAGGCGGCGTCGGCCTGTCCGAAGACCAGCACGTTGGCGCTGCCCTGCATCCGGTTTCCGGGCAGCAGGCGGTCGCGCAACTCGGGGTCGAGCGCGGCGTCGACGTTCATCTCGCCCTCGTAGCAGAAGTCGCATTCGCGGGCGTCGAGGATCTCCAGCGCCTCGCGCAGGCGGGGGCCGGAGCCCTCGGTCTGGTTGCCGAAGGACGACTGCGAACAGAGCGCGATGTTCGGTTTCAGGCCAAAGCGGCGGACGTGGCGCGCGGCCCCGATGGCCGAAAGGGCAAGCTGATCCGGGGTCGGTATCGGATGGACGTGGGTGTCGGCGATGAACAGCGGCCCGTCCTCGAGAATCATCAGCGAGAGCGCGCCCTGCGGATGCAGGTGCTTGTTTCCCAGGACCTGCCGGATGTAGTTCAGGTGCCAGCTGTATTCGCCGAAGGTGCCGCAGATCATCGAGTCCGCCTCGTCGCGGTGCACCATGATCGCCGCGATGGCGGTGGTGTTGGTGCGCATGATCGCGCGGGCGAGGTCGGGCGTCACGCCGCGCCGCGACATGATCTGGTGATAGGTCTCCCAGTAGTCGCGGTAGCGCGGATCGTTTTCCGGGTTCACGACGTGGAAGTCCTGATCGGGCCGGATCTTCAGGCCGTAGCGTTCGCAGCGGGCCTGCATGACCTCGGGCCGCCCGATGAGGATCGGCGTCTCGGTCGTCTCTTCCATGATCGCCTGCGCGGCGCGCAGCACGCGCTCGTCCTCGCCCTCGGCAAAGACGATCCGGCGGGAGGCGGTCAGCGCGGCCTCGAACACCGGGCGCATCAGCAGGGCCGACTTGTAGACCGACGCATCGAGGCGCCGCTTGTAGGCGTGGATGTCGTCCATCGGGCGCGTCGCCACGCCGGATTCCATCGCGGCCTTGGCCACCGCGGTCGACACGACGCCGGACAGGCGCGGGTCGAAGGGTTTGGGGATCAGGTAGTCGGCGCCGAAGGTCAGCTGCTCGCCCCGGTAGGCGGCGGCGGCCTCGGCGCTGGTGGTGGCGCGGGCGAGGGCGGCGATACCCTCGACGCAGGCGATCTCCATCTCGTCGTTGATCGTCGTGGCGCCCACGTCCAGCGCCCCCCGGAAGATGAACGGGAAGCACAGCACGTTGTTCACCTGGTTGGGGAAGTCGCTGCGGCCGGTGGCGATGATCGCGTCTGGTTTTGCCTCGCGGGCGAGGTCGGGCATGATCTCGGGCGTCGGGTTGGCAAGGGCGAAGATGATCGGCTTGTCCGACATCCGTGCCACGTGTTCCGGCTTCAGCACGCCGGGGCCGGAGAGCCCGAGGAACAGGTCCGCGCCGTCGATCACGTCGTCCAGCACGCGCAGGTCTGAGGGCTGGGCGAACTCCGCCTTCTGCGGGTTCATGTCCTCGGCCCGGCCCTCGTAGACCAGCCCGTGAATGTCGCAGAGCCAGACATTCTCGCGCTTGACGCCCAGCTTCAGCAGCATGTTCAGGCAGGCGATGCCCGCCGCGCCGCCGCCGGTGGAAACGACCTTGATGTCTTCGAAGGCCTTGCCCGCGACGTGCAGAGCGTTGGTGGCCGCCGCGCCGACAACGATGGCCGTGCCGTGCTGGTCGTCATGGAAGACGGGGATGTTCATCCGCTCGCGGCAGATCCTCTCGACGATGAAGCAGTCCGGCGCCTTGATGTCCTCGAGGTTGATGGCGCCGAAGGTCGGTTCCAGCGCGCAGACGATGTCGGCCAGCTTCTCGGGGTCGGGTTCGTTCACCTCGATGTCGAAGCAGTCGATGTTGGCGAACTTCTTGAAGAGGACGGCCTTGCCTTCCATCACCGGCTTCGAGGCCAGCGCACCGATGTTGCCCAGACCCAGGACCGCCGTTCCGTTCGAGACCACCGCCACGAGGTTGCCGCGCGTGGTGTAGCGGGCGGCGTTGGCCGGATCGGCCTTGATCTCGAGGCAGGCCTCGGCGACGCCGGGCGAATACGCGCGTGAGAGGTCGCGCCCGTTGGCCAGCGGTTTCGTCGCACGGATCTCGAGTTTCCCGGGTTTGGGGTTCTCATGGTAGAACAGAGCCGCGTCGCGCAGGGTCTCCTTGGCGGTGTCGTGCTTTGAATCGCTCATCGGACGGCCTCCTCTCAATATTGGTTCAGCGTTAAACCAATGTCTCGCGCGATAGGTCTTGTGGCAGGGCGATACAGCCTCGGACCCTTTCCGACAAGGCTTTTCACGGTCCACGGGTGACGCGCAGAGAAGGGTTGCAAATGGCGGGGCACAGGGGAAACATGGCCGGACCTGACCAATGAGAGGACCGTCATGTCTCTGGCCGATGCCGCGCGCAGCGTGCGTGAAAATGCCTATGTGCCCTATTCGCATTTCAAGGTGGGCGCCGCGCTGAAGACGCCCTCCGGCGCCGTGCACGTCGGCTGCAACGTGGAGAACGTGGCCTATCCCGAGGGCACCTGCGCCGAGGCCGGGGCGATTGCCGCGATGGTGGCCGCGGGCGAGACCGAGATCGTCGAGGCCTACGTGATCGCCGACAGCCCGCACCCGGTGCCGCCCTGCGGCGGCTGCCGCCAGAAACTGATGGAATTCGCGAAGGGCGGGGTGAAGGTCACGCTGGCGACGGTCGACGGGCAGGAGTTCGTGACCACGGTGGCCGACCTGCTGCCGGGCGCTTTCACCAACACGCACATGGACAAGGCAGGCGGGGAGGCATGAGCGACGCGCGCGCCGTCATCGCCCATCTGAGGCGGGGAGAGGAGCCCTCTGCCCGCGACCTCGCGTGGTTTGCGCAGGGGCTGGCCGATGGCACGGTGAGCGCGGCGCAGGGCGGGGCCTTTGCCATGGGCATCTGCCTGCGCGGCCTGTCGGAGGCGGGGCGCGTCGCGCTGACGCTGGCCATGCGGGATTCGGGGCGCGTGCTGGACTGGGACCTGCCGGGTCCGGTGGTCGACAAGCATTCGACCGGCGGCGTGGGCGATTGCGTGTCGCTGGTGCTGGCGCCGATGCTGGCGTGCTGCGGCGTCTACGTGCCGATGATCTCGGGCCGGGGGCTGGGCCACACGGGCGGCACGCTCGACAAGCTGGAGGCGATCCCCGGCTATTCGGTGTCCCCTGACGAGGACCGCTTGCGCGCCATCGTGGCCGAAGTGGGGTGCGCCATCGTCTCGGCCAGCGCGGACATCGCACCGGCCGACAAGCGCCTATACGCCATCCGCGACGTGTCGGGCACGGTCGAGAGTCTCGACCTCATCACCGCCTCGATCCTGTCGAAGAAGCTGGCGGCGGGGTTGCAGGCGCTGGTGCTGGACGTGAAGTGCGGCTCCGGCGCGTTCATGAAGACACCGGAGGAGGCGCGCGCGCTGGCGCAGGCGCTGGTCGGCACGGCGAACGCTGCCGGGTGCCCCACAACGGCGCTCCTCACCGACATGTCGCAGCCGCTGGTGCCCTCGCTCGGCAACGCGCTGGAGGTCGATATCAGCATGGAGGTGCTGACCGGCGCGCTAAAGGGGCCGCTGCGCGAGCTGTCCGTGGCGCTCGGGGCCGAGCTGCTGGCGACGGCGGGTGTGCAGGACGGCACGGCACGGCTTGAGGCATCGCTCGACAGCGGTGCCGCGGCAGAGCGGTTCGGCCAGATGGTCTATGCGCTCGGCGGGCCGCTCAGTTTCGTCGAGGACTGGCGCCGCTTCCTGCCGGAGGCCCCGGTGATCCAGGAGGTCACGGCGCGCGAAAGCGGGATTGTTGCCGCCATCGATGGCGAGGCGCTCGGTCTGACGGTGGTCGACCTCGGCGGTGGACGGCGGGTGGAGACGGACGAGGTCAACCCGGCAGTGGGCCTGACCGAGGTCGTCCGGCTGGGTCAGCGGGTCGAGAAGGGGCAACCGCTGGCCCGCGTGCACGCCGCCCGCGAAGGGCAGGCCGACCGCGCGGCGGCAGCCGTGCGCGCGGCCATCGTTTACGGCGACGCGCCCAAGCCGCGCGACGCGGTGCTGGAGCGGGTAGCATGACCCGCGCCTTCCTCGTGGTGATGGATTCCGTGGGCATCGGCGGCGCGCCGGACGCGGCGGACTTCTTCAACAACGGTGTGCCCGACACCGGCGCCGACACGCTCGGCCACATCTTCGACGCCTGCGCGCGCGGCGAGGCCGAAGACGGGCGGAGCGGCCCGCTCTCGCTGCCCGTGCTTGCGGGGCTCGGTCTGTTCCATGCCGCCGACCTTGCAAGCGGCGGGGGTAGGGTGGGCCTTCGGGCCACCCCGCCTGTCGGGACATGGGGCGCGGCGACCGAGGTCTCGCAGGGCAAGGATACGCCCTCCGGCCACTGGGAACTCGCCGGTCTGCCGGTGCCGTGGGATTGGACCTACTTCCCCGACACCGTGCCGGCCTTCCCCGAGGACCTGACCGCGAAGGTCTGCGAGATCGCCGGGACCGACGGCATCCTCGCGAACTGCCACGGCTCCGGCACGGTGATGATCGAGCGCTTCGGGGAAGAGCACGTCCGCACGGGACGGCCCATCTGCTACACCTCCGCTGACAGCGTGTTCCAGATCGCCGCGCACGAGGCGCACTTCGGCCTCGACCGGCTGTACGACCTTTGCGAACGGCTGGCCCCCATCCTGCACGATATGAAGGTGGGGCGGGTGATCGCGCGGCCCTTCGTGGGCGAGGCGGGGAACTACACGCGCACCACCAACCGCCACGACTATGCCATTCTGCCGCCCCGGCCGGTGCTGACCAACTGGGTGCAGGACGCGGGCCGTGCGGTCCATGCCATCGGCAAGATCGGCGACATCTTCTCCATGACCGGGATCGACACCGTGGCCAAGGGGGCGGATGACGTGCTGATGGAGCACCTGAACGACGCGGTCGAGACGATGCCTGACCGGTCGTTCACCTTCGCCAACTTCGTCGAGTTCGACTCGCTCTACGGCCACCGCCGCAACGTGTCGGGCTATGCGCGGCACCTCGAATGGTTCGATGCAGGCATCGGGCACCTACTGCCGAAGCTGAAGGACGGCGACATGCTGGTCATCACCGCCGACCATGGCAACGATCCGACCTGGACCGGCACAGACCACACGCGCGAACGGGTGCCGGTTCTGATCGCCGGGCGCGGTGCGGGCGAGATCGGGCAGGTGGGCTTTGCCGATGTCGCGGCCAGCATCGCGGCACATCTTGGGGTCCCTTCGCAGGGGCCGGGAAGGAGTTTCCTGTGAAAGATCCGGATTGGCGCGCGGACGAGGAGACCCTCGACCGCATCGGGAAGATGCCGAAGGTCGAGCTGCACCTGCATTTCGAGGGCGCGGCGCCGCCGTCGTTCATCCGCGGGCTTGCGAAGGAAAAGAAGGTCGACCTGAGCCGGGTCTTCCGGCCGGACGGCTCCTACGACTATCGCGACTTCTGGCACTTCCTCGAGGTCTACGAGGCCGCGACCTCGGTCCTGAAGACGCCCGAGGACTTCGCCCGGCTCTGCCGCGCGGTGCTGGAGGAAAGCGCCGCCAAGGGCGTGGTCTATTCGGAGACCTTCCTCAGCCCCGACTTCTGCGGTGGCGGCGACGTGTCGGCGTGGAAGGACTACCTGCTGGCGATCCGCGAAACCGCGGAGGCGGCGGAGCGCGACCTGGGCATCACACTGCGCGGCATCGTCACGGCGATCCGTCATTTCGGTCCCGACAAGGCCCGGCAGACAGCGCTTTGCGCGGCCGAGACGGCGGGCGACTGGCTGACCGGCTTCGGTCTTGCCGGGGACGAGAAGAAGGGCAAGCAGCGCGACTTCGCCTGGGCCTTCGACTGCGCGCGGGAGGCGGGGCTGCGGCTGACCAGCCACGCCGGCGAATGGAACGGCCCGCAGGAGGTGCGCGAGGCGGTCGAGGACCTGGGCGTCGAACGCATCGGCCACGGCGTCCGCGCCTGGGGCGACCGCGCCTTGGTGGACATGCTGGCCGAGCGCGAGATCGTGCTGGAGGTCTGTCCGGGCTCCAACGTGTTCCTCGGGGTGTTCCCCTCGCTCGCCGCGCATCCCATCGCCAAACTGCGCGATGCGGGCGTGAAGGTCACGGTTTCGACCGATGATCCGCCATTCTTCCACACCACGATGCGCCGGGAGTTCGAAGACCTTGCGAAGACCTTCCATTGGGACGAAGAGGTGTTCGAGGAGCTGAACCGGACCGCGCTCGACGCCGCCTTCTGCGATGCGGCCACGCGCGACGCGGTCCTGAAAAGACTGGAGCCGAAATGACCCAACACCTGACCGTCGTCGATCACCCGCTGGTGCAGCACAAGCTGTCGATCATGCGCAACAAGGACACCTCCACCGCGTCCTTCCGCCAGCTCCTGCGGGAAATCAGCCACCTCCTGGCCTACGAGGTCACGCGCGATCTGCCGCTCACAAACGTGCGTATCGAGACGCCGCTGTGCGAGATGGACGCGCCGATGATCGAGGGCAAGAAGCTGGCGCTGGTGTCGATCCTGCGGGCGGGCAACGGTCTGCTCGACGGTATTCTGGAGCTGATCCCGGCCGCACGGGTGGGCTTCATCGGCCTCTACCGCGACGAGGAAACGCTGCAGCCGGTCCAGTATTACAACAAGCTGCCCGCCAACATGGAGGATCGGGTGACCATCCTCGTCGACCCGATGCTGGCGACGGGCAATTCCTCGGCCGCGGCGGTCGACCTGGTGAAGGCCGCGGGCGCGAAGGAGATTCGCTTCCTGTGCCTTCTGGCGGCGCCCGAAGGTGTGGCGCGGATGCAGGAAGCGCATCCTGACGTGCCTGTCGTGACCGCCGCGCTCGATCAGAGGTTGAACGAGAAGGGCTATATCGTTCCCGGACTGGGCGACGCGGGCGATCGGATGTTCGGGACGAAATAGTCCGTTTCCAAGCTGAACCTTGTTACAGCCCCCAAAATAAGGCGATTCTGCGACAAGCGGCCACAACCGCTTGTTTATCCACAGGAGTCCAGTGGAAATTTAGCGAAAGCAATGTTCTCAAAGCTTTACAGGTCAAAGCTGAGATTGCATTGTGCGAGTCACATCTGTGGGGGCAGACATGACGTTAAAGAAACTGGCGGTCTACGCCATTATTGTGTCCAATTTTGCGGGCTTTGCGCAGACTGCCAGCGCGCAGGGCCAGATTCCGGCGAACTTTCCGCCTGCCAGCTACACGGGCAAGCAATTCGTGGACAATGACGGCTGCGTGTTCGTACGCGCGGGATTTGACGGCAACGTCACATGGGTGCCGCGCGTCACGCGGCAGCGCAAACCGATCTGCGGACAGACACCGACCATGGGCGGCAACGTGACGGCTGCGGCAACGGTCCGCACGCCGGGCGCACCGCCTCCGGTGCAGATCACGGTGGACACCCCGCCGGCGGCCGCACCCGTGGCGGCAGCGCCTGCGCCGGCCGCGACAGCACCGCGCAGGGTGGTGCGCAGCACGACGGCGACCGTGCCGAATTACGCACCTGCACCGCGCGTGGTCATGGCACCCGCGTCGAAGCCGGTGACGGCGGAGCCGCCGCGCATCGTGCGCCCCGTGCCGACGACGACGGTCCGCACCGTCGCGCCGGCCAGCACGCGGGTCGTGGTTCCGGCGCGCGAAGCCTGCCTCGCCGGCAAGACGACGCGCCGTGTCGGCAACCGGACGGTCTCCGTCCGTTGCGGGCCCCAGAGCGCGCCGCATGTGACCGAGATCCGCCGCGGCGAAGCGCCGACCGCTGGCAAGAACGTCTACTACAACCGCAATTCGTGGCAGGGGTCTTCGCTGGCGCCCGATACGCGTATCGTCCCGCGCCACGTGTATGAAAGCCGCGACACGCAGATCGCCTCGATCCCGGCGGGGTACAAGCCTGCCTGGGAAGACGACCGGCTGAACCCCTACCGGGCGATCCAGACGGTGGCGGGTCATCAGGCGACCCAGCAGATCTGGTCCAACCAGGTGCCGCGCCGCCTTATCTCTCAGGCGAACAAGCGCCAGCCGTTCCCGAAGAACCTCTGGACAGCGCGCTACCGGCATGAGGTGAAGGCACCGGACATCGCCTACGTCGCGAACCAGACCTATCCGCCGGTCGACGTGCAGATCGCCTACGCGGCGCAGGCACCGTACCGCACCGATGTCCTGTCCACGCGCGGCAACGCGGGCGCATCCGGCGGCGGCTTCGTGGAGATCGGCGTCTTCACCACCAGCGACAAGGCGGCTGCGGCCTCTGCCCGGCTGGCGGCGGCAGGGTTCCCGGTGCAGGCGGCCAACGTCACGCACCGCGGCCAGTCCGTGCAGCGGCTGCGCGTCGGTCCCTACGGCACCGATGTTGCCGTGAACGCAGCGCTCGCCGCGGTGCACCGCAGCGGCTACACGCAGGCCTACGTCCGCTGAGCCGGACCTGAGACACAAGCCCGTTCGGAACGGACGGCTTCAGAGAGGCCCGGGCATGGGGGTGCCCGGGCCTCTCGCTTTTCAGGGGTTGAAAATCAGGACCCGCAGATGCCCTGCAATCGCACCCAGTCTGCATCCGACAGGACGGTGCGGCTGCCGGTGGCGCGCATCGGGTCCGCCTCGATCAGGGCCAGCGTGGACTCGCCGGTGATGTCGATGGCGTAGGCATAGGGCGTGCTGCGCAGTTCGGCTTCGGCGAAGGCGGGCAGCAATCGCGCGGCATCCGGGGCCCTTACGGGGCGGGTCATGATGTACTCGGCGTAGTCCGAAAGGCCTGAGTCCGGCAGGCTGCCGGTGGTCAGCAATTTCAGCGATGCCGCCAGCCCCGCCCAGTCGAGCAGTTCGGCCAGCGGGTCGCTGGCACGGGCGCGGGCGGCCTCGACCAGCGCAAAGCCCGCGGCCACGTCCGGATCCTCGTGGTCTTCCACCACGCGGCGGTGCAGGAGCACGATGCCGCCCGGCAGATGCGTGCTGGTGAACCCGCCGCCCGGCACGATCACCACGCTGCCCGACGACTGGATGCGCTGCGAGAACCGCTTGAGCGGTTCGCGCGCGTCGGGCGTGTTGCACGGCTGCCCCGTCAGGCGGGTGATATGGGTCAGAAGGTTGGCGCCGATCTCTGCCCGTTTGACCGGGGGCACAACCGTCGTGGCATAGCGTTCGAGGGCATCGGGCAGCCAGAAGATCGCCCCGGCGGCCAGCGCCACGAAGAAGGCGCCGGTCAGGTAGAAGCGCAGCTTGCCGGGGCGCGGACGTCGCCGGTCGATGGCACGCAGTACGCGGTCCAGTCCGGCGATCATGTCGGTCTCGTCCGCCGGCAGTTCCAGCGTCTCGTCCGGGTCGCTGTCGGGATGGTAGATGGCAGGCACCTGCGTGCCGTTGGCCCGCGTCACGGCGCCCAGCGACCAATGGGCGAGAATGTCGCCGGAGGTCGAGCTCATGGTGAGGGTCGCATCGCCAAGCGAAACGATCACCTCGCGCCGCTGTGCGTCCGGGTCCGGGCGCCACAGCCCGGTGGCCTCGAGCCTCTGGAATTGCTTCAGTGCTGTCATGCGGGCGCTGCTCTGCCTCTCGCTTCGGCGGACGATAGCACGGTGCACACAAGAGGTGCAATCTGGAGAGAAAGGCCGCGCTTAACCCGGGTTTAACCGCGCCGGCGCCAAGCTGACCGAAACGGAGGTCGGGCCATGCATCCTGTGGACGAGCTGGCGCAGCTGCGCGCACAAATGCGACGCCTGAAGGCGCGCGAGGCGGAACTGCGGGCGCAGGTCCTGTCGGGAAACGCCCCGCCGATCAGCAACCGCCACCGGGTCGAAATCGTTCGGCAGCGCCGCCCGGACTTCGTGAAGGACAAGCTGCCGGAACACGTCCTGAACGACCCGTGGTACTGGGAAACCCGCGAGACGCAGGTCGTGAAGGTGGTCGATCTGGCCCGGCGTGGCGGCGGGTGGGCCGAGGTGGACAGCGTCCTCGAAACCTGAGGCACGCCATGGTGGCCAACCCCGGCCCGTGCCCGGGACCGCCCACCCTGCGTCCCGCAGCGCCCCCAGCACCGGAAGCACGACGCTCCCCTTCATCTTGGTCCAAATACCTGCTGCAACGTCAGTCCTCACCCCTTCGGCAACGGCAAGGGCCGCGCTCCGCAGGAGCGCGCGGGTCGGCGTGCGCAGCACGGCGAAATCACATCTCCTTCGCCAGAGCGCGCAGTTCGAACTTCTGGATCTTGCCGGTCGAGGTCTTCGGCAGTTCCTGGAACACCACCTTCTTGGGGGTCTTGAACCCGGCCAGCCGCTCGCGGGCAAAGGCGATCAGGTCGGCCTCCGTCGCCTCCCGCCCGTCCTTCAGCTCGACGAAGACGCAGGGCACCTCACCCCATTTCTCGTCCGGCTTCGCCACCACCGCGCACAGCAGCACCGCCGGGTGCGCCATCAGCACCCCCTCCACCTCCACCGACGAGATGTTCTCGCCGCCGGAGATGATGATGTCCTTCGCGCGATCGGCGATCTGCAGGTAGTTGTCCGGGTGCATCACCGCGATGTCGCCGGAGTGGAAGAGCCCGTCCTTGAAGGCCTCCTTCGTGGCGCGCGGGTTCTTCAGGTAGCCCTTCATGACGCCGTTGCCGCGAAACACGATCTCTCCGCGGGCCTGGCCGTCGCGCGGGATCGGCGCGCCGTCATCGTCAAGCACGTCCATCGGTTCGAGGAAGGGCATCGCCACGCCCTGCCGCGACTTCTGGGCGGCGCGGGCCTCGCCTTCCATGTGGTCCCACTTCGACTGCCAGGTGCATTCGGTGCCGGGGCCGTAGGTCTCGGTCAGGCCGTAGACCTGCGTGACGTTGAAGCCCATGGGCTCGATCGCGGCGAGCGTGGCGGGCGCGGGCGGTGCGCCGGCGGTGAAGACCTCGACCACATGGTCGAATGCCCGTCTCTGGTCCTCGGGCGCGTTGATCAGCGTGTTGAGCACGATGGGCGCGCCGCCGAAGTGGGTCACCCCCTCGTCGGCGATGGCGTTGAAGATCGAGTCGGCCCTCACGTCCCGACAGCAGACGATGGTGCCGCCGACGGCCGGCATCATCCACGTGTGGCACCAGCCGTTGCAGTGGAACAGCGGCACGATGGTCAGATAGACCGGGTGCAGCACGATGCGCCACGACAACACCTGTCCCATGGCGTTCAGGTAGGCGCCGCGGTGGTGGTAGACCACGCCCTTTGGCCGGCCCGTGGTGCCCGAGGTATAGTTGAGCGCGATGCTCTCCCACTCGTCCTCCGGCATGATCCATGCAAAGCCGGGATCGCCCTTCGTCAGTAGGTCCTCGTACTGCAGGTAGTCGGAATGGCGGTGCACCCCGGCATGGTCGTCGGGCACTTCGACGACCTGCGGCGGTTCGTTCTCCATCCGGTCGAGCGCCTCGGCCAGCACCGGCAGGAACTGCGTGTCGCAGAGCACGACCTTCGCCTCGCCATGATCGAGGATGTAGGAGACCGTGTCCGGGTCCAGCCGCGTGTTGATCGCGTTCAGCACGGCCCCGCAGGCGGGCACGGCGAAGTGTGCCTCCACCTGCGCGGGAATGTTCGGGAGAATCGTCGCGACCACGTCGCCCGGCTCCACACCCAGCCCGGCCAGCCCGGACGCCAGCCGGCTGACCCGTTCGGCATATTCAGCGTAGGTCTTGCGGTGCGCGCCGTAGACGACGGCCAGGTGATCGGGCCAGATCTGGACAGCCCGGTTGAGGAAGGACAGGGGCGTGAGCGGCACGTAATTCGCCGCGTTGCGTTCCAGTCCGGTTTCATCCTTCAGCCAGCCCATGTCGTACCCTCCCTGATGGTCAAGCAAGAATGTTGCGCCAGTTGACGGGGAAGGAAAAGGGGGTTTTCGTATTCCGGACAAAGGAGTTTTCAGATGATCATTTCCCGCGGGCGAAAATACATTTTCGTGCACATTCCGAAGACCGGCGGCACGTCGCTGGCGGCGGCTCTGGAGGATCGCGCCATGCGCGGCGACATCCTGATCGGCGACACGGAAAAGGCCAAGCGCCGCAAGCGCCGGGTGAAGAAGCTGCAGGAAAGCGCGCGCGGGCGGCTCTGGAAACATTCCAACCTGATCGACATCGAGGGCGTCGTGACCCCGCAGGAGGTGGAGGATTTCTTTGTCTTCACCATGGTGCGCAACCCGTGGGACCGGATGGTGAGCTATTACCACTGGCTGAGAACGCAAAGCTTCGATCACCGGATGGTCCACCTGTCGAAGATGATGACCTTCTCGGACTTTGTGAAGCACATGTTCACCCGCAAGCAGATGGAACAGTGGCCCTACACCGCCTACACCACGGATTCGCAGGGCAGGAACCGCTGCAACCACTACATCCGGCTGGAGACGTGGCGGCCGGACATGGACATGCTGGCGCAGCACCTTGGTTTCATGCCGGGGATCGGGCACCTCAACCGCTCTCCCCGCCATCCGGATTACCGAACCTATTACACCGACGAAACGGCGGAGGTCGTGGGCAACATCTGCCGTCAGGACATCATGCGGTTCGGTTACAGGTTCTGAGGGACGCGCGGCGCGGGTCCGGCGGGCGTGCGCCGAACGGCCGTTACCGGATCGGTTCGAACAGCGCGTCTTTCATGCTGCAATCCTTCACCACGTCGCGGCCACAGGGCACCGGCGTCAGGTCGCGCGACAGGCAGATGCGGACCTCCTGTATATAGGCGTCCCGGCAGGTCACCGTGACCATGTCCTTCTCAAGTCCCGGGTTGGCCTTCAGGAAGGCCTCTTCGACCACCGAAGCGGGCAACTTCACCGGCTTGTCGAGCTTGCGGAAGACCGCCGGCCGGGTGACGGTGCCATAGGCCTCGCGGGCGAGGGCGTAGTAGGCGCTGGCCGACAGGCCGGAGCAGACGCCGTGCTTCTTCCACTGGTGCCACGCAAGGCCGGAGGTCCCCATGATGTCGGCCATCTCGGCGGTCTGCTGGCGGGAGGGCTGGCGCTCCATCGTCGGGCAATAGGCGGGCCAGCCGCGGTGGTACTGTGGCCACAACCCGTGGAGCACCCAGCCGAAATCCGCGTCGCATTGTTCGGAGTTCCGGGCATCGCCCTCCATCCGGCACCAGTTCGGCGACCACGACAGCGACATGACGTAATAGTCGAATTCCCCGGCGCGTTCGCCATCGGCCAGTGCGTGGGTGGCGGCGAACAGGGCAAAGGCGGCAAGAAGGGCGCGCATTTTTCCGTTTCCTTTTGATTTTCGCGGCACTATATACGGCGCAAGTTTCCCCACAACGGTAACCCGCCCCGGAGTTGATCCGGGGTCTCCCGCGGCCCCGAAAGGCGGTCCGGGGCACGGAAAAGGTTTGGCCGTTAAGACGTGAATAGGAGTAGACGAGATGTCCAAGCTGCTGCACCCCAAGGCGACCGCCGTCTGGCTGGTGGACAACACCACGATGACCTTCAAGCAGATCGCCGATTTCACCGGCTTTCACGAGCTTGAGATCCAGGGCATCGCCGATGGCGACGTGGCCGTGGGCGTGAAGGGGTTCGATCCCATCGCCAACAACCAGCTTGAGCAGGCCGAGATCGACAAGGCGGAGAAGGATCCGACCTACCGGCTGAAGGTGAAGTTCAACCCGGCCGCCCGCGACGAGGAAAAGCGCCGCGGTCCGCGCTACACCCCGCTGTCGAAGCGTCAGGACCGTCCGAATGCGATCCTGTGGCTGGTGAAGTTCCACCCGGAGCTGACCGACGGCCAGATCGCCAAGCTGGTCGGCACCACGAAGCCCACGATCCAGTCGATCCGCGAACGCACGCACTGGAACATCCAGAACATGCAGCCCATCGACCCGGTGGCGCTTGGACTCTGCAAGCAGACGGAGCTTGACGCCGCCGTGGCCAAGGCCGCGAAGGATCTGGAAAAGGTGATGACCGACGACGAGCGCCGCAAGCTTGTGTCGACGGAGCAGAGCCTCGAGATGGACAGCGCCGAACCGCGCCTGCCTTCGAACATGGAAGGGCTGGAGAGCTTCTCGCTGTCCGATCCCCGTGGCGACGACGACGAGGAAGAGGAGGACAACCAGAACTACCTGGACGCCGACAGCTTCTTCAACCTGCCGGAAGACAAGGAAGACGAGGACGAGGACCGCTGAGGCGGGCCTTTTATTCCGACGCTGCAAGCACTTCGAAACCGCGGGCCGTCACTGGCCCGCGATTTTCGTTTGCAGGGTGGGCGAATGGGGCAGGGTCCGGCGCGGCGCTTAGACGACGCCGTGACAGAGCGGTTCAGAAGTTCAGGGAGAACCCGGCATTGAACCCGGTGTGGCCCTTGTCGTCGGACGTCAGCTCTACCCGGCCGCCAAGGCCGTTCAGCGCCTGCGCCTTGAAGCTCATGCCCAGCGACATCTGTGTCTTTGACAGCACGTCCACGGCGTCGAACGGCGCCATACCGGACACCGCGATCTCGTCCTGCTGGCCGCCGAAGGCCGTCAGCCCGAGGAAGGGCCGCAGGCTCGCCCCGGCGGCGGTCATCGGCGCGCCCACTTCCAGCCGCAGGGCGGTGGCGGTGCTGTCACGCTCGTCCACAGTGGCACCGGGCAGGCCGGAGACGGGGTAGGCCTTGGTCGTGTGGTGCAGCGCGTCGCCCTGGACGACGAAGTCGATCCCGTGGCCCGCGCCATCGTCCATCAGCATGCCCGACCCGCGCAGCGTCAGACCCAGCAGGCGCCCGTCCCGGTCGGCGGCGCCTGTGGCGGTGTCGGGGCTGTCGATCACGTTGTGGCTGCGACCCACGTAGGCGGCGCCGTCGAAGGCGAGCCGGCCAACCGTGCGGCCGTAGGTCAGGCCCAGGAAATAGGAGCGGATGCGCGCCTTGTGGATGTCATCCGCCAGTTCGGAGGCACCCTGCCCATAGCCCGCGAAAGCCGAGAAACCCGTCTCGCCGAAGCCGTAGCCAAGGACCACGTTGCGCCGGTCCGCGTCGGTCTCTTGACCGCCGGACGGATCGACCGTGCTGCGCCCGGTGCTCGCCCCGAGCCATATACCTGCAGCGGCCGTATCGAGCGCGGTCTGCCCGATGCCAAAACCGATCTCGCGCCCGAGCAGGTCGGTCTGCGACATCGCGGTCTTGTCGGCGGCTTGGGCCGGGACAAGGGAAGCGGCAGTCAGGGCGACGGCAAGCGCAAGGCGCGCGAGGCAGGACATGGAGGGCTCCGGGGCAGCGGGCAAGCAGTTGGCCGCAGCTATTGCGAATAGCCCGCAAGCGCGCAATAGCCCTAGGCCACGAGAAGCGACAGGTGCGTCCTTTCGGGCGCAGTTTCTGATCGGTTCAGAAGCGTTTGCGCGCGTTCAGGGCAGCGGTGATGGTCCCGTCGTCGAGATAGTCGAGCTCCCCCCCGATCGGCACACCCTGCGCCAGCGAGGAAACGGACACCCGCCCTTCGAGCTGATCGGCGATGTAATGGGCGGTGGTCTGCCCGTCGATTGTGGCGTTGAGCGCGAGGATGACCTCCGTCACGTTCTCGGCGCCAAGCCGGTCCATCAGCCGGGGAATGCGCAGCTCGTCCGGGCCCACGCCATCCAGCGCCGACAGGGTCCCTCCCAGAACGTGGTAGCGGCCCTTGAAGACCTGCGCGCGTTCCATGGCCCAAAGGTCTGCCACATCCTCGACCACGCACAGAAGGCCGTTGCCGCGCCTCTCGTCGCTACAGATCGGGCAGATGTCGGCGGTCGATACGTTGCCGCAGTTCAGGCACTCACGCGCGGTGCGGGCAACCTCGGTCATCGCTTCGGACAGCGGTTGCAGCAGCGGGCCGCGCTTGCGGATCAGGTGCAGCACAGCGCGTCGGGCTGACCGTGGGCCAAGGCCCGGCAGGCGCGCCATGAGGCCGATGAGCGTGTCGATGGGGTCGGTGTCTTTCATGGACCTGCGGCGTTCGGTTCAGTGTAGATAGGTACACGTCATTTGAGGAGAAAGTCGATGATCGTCGGCAGGAAGGACAGGAAGGCGACGATGCCCGCCGCCGAGACCGAAACCTGTCCGCCCGGCGGCAGGGTCTGGATGCCGTGCAGGGTGTCGCGCGTCTCCATCAGCTTGTCCAGCGGTTCCAGCTTCGCGATGTCCAGATAGCCGTCGCCTTCCGGGTCCTTCAGCGGGCCGTCGGGGCGCGGCGGCAGCCCGGAGCGCTGCCTGTGATGCGCCTCGATCAGGCGCTCCACCTCGTTCATCGCCTCGGACTTCACCTCCCGCAGCCGGTTCGACAGGGGCAGGATCGGCACCGCGTAGGTGGCCACGACCAGCGACAGGGTGAGCAGAGAGAACAGCGCCACCGTCTGGTCGACCTCGAAGCCGGACAGGATCAGCGACAGGATCGACAGCGACGCCACCAGCGCCGAAGTTGTGACCAGCAGGCTGTTGGCGCGCAGGAGCGCGGGCAGCGGTTCGCGCGACAGGTTCAGGATGCGCAGGTCGATGTCGTCGATCCTCACCAGCACGGCCCACCAGAAGCGGAAGATCACCGCGACGGCGGCGCCGATGATCAGGTTTCCGCAGAAGATGAAGAGCGAGAGCATCCGGGTCAGCAACAGCTTGGGCACCGGGTTCGGGCAATGGTCGGGCGCGCCGAGGACGGTGCCCAGCGGGTTCTCCGCCGCTTCGGCGATCAGCGGCACCAGTTCCGACAGCGACAGGACCTCGCGGTTCCACGGGTCGTAGATCCAGATCCCGCCCGCCAGCAGGCCACCCCAGGCCGCCGCCAGCACCAGCGAGGCCGGGGTGAACAGCGTCCGGTCGATCCATCGTTGCGGGTCGTGCGCGGGCAGGGGCATGTTGGCGTACATCTGGCCCAGCCGCGGCGTCAGCAGCCAGCCGGTGGCGTAGACGATCCAGGCGTTCAGCGTGACCAGCAGGATCAGGGCCGCGTCGCGGATGTCGCAGGTAAAGGCGGCTTCGGTGGCCAGGTAGGCGATGCCGCTGACCGTCGTCAGTCCGACGGCGATGCCCCCGGCCAGAACCCATGCCCGGGGGGTGTGGTAGTGGCGTCCGGTCTGTTCCGCCGCGCCCACCGTCCCGTCTCAGAACGGCAGTTTCATGTCGGCAGGCAGCCCCATTTCCTCGGTCAGCTTGCGCATTTCCTGTTCTGCGCGGTTCTGTGCCTTGGCCTGTGCGTCCTTGATCGCGGCGAGGATCAGGTCCTCCACCACTTCCTTTTCCGAGGCGACGAAGATCGACGGGTCGATCTCCAGCCCGGTCAGTTCGCCCTTCGCCGTGGCCGTCGCCTTCACGAGGCCCGCACCGGATTCCCCGGTCACGGTCATGGTCTTCAGGTCGTCCTGCAGTTGCGTGACCTTGCCCTGCATTTCCTTGGCGGTCTGCATCATCTTGGCCATGTCGCCAAGATTTCCGAGGCCCTTGAACATCGTCTGTACTCCTGTGTTCGGGGCGCGCGCCTGCATGATCGCCGCCCGGAAGGTTCAGAGGCTTATCGCAAGCGCAGCCCCGATCGACAAGCCTTCAGGCGGCTGGGTGGCCCGGCGGCATTGCCCGCATTGGCTGTATCCCGCAGCGTTTGCGGCCATGCCGTGCGCCATCGACCCGGCGGCGCGCTTCCGTCCTCAATCCTCGTCGAACGGATCCCATTCGTCCTCGACCTCCTGAAGCCCTTCCGACTGGGCTTCCGCCTCGGCCTCGGCCTGGGTGCGGATCGAGGTGATCGTGGCCTTGGGGAAGGCGGCGAGGGCGGCCTGCACGAGGGGGTGCTGCGCGGCCTCGGCCTTCAGGGCGCGGTCGGCAGCGTCGCGCCGCTCGGTCACCGTCGGTTCTTCGCAGCCGTTCACCACCGTCACCGCCCAGCGGTTGCCGGTCCAGCGTTGCAGGGCCGCGCCGAGTTTCGACGCAAGCTGCGGATCGGCAGTATCGGTCGGCGTGAACTCGATCCGGCCGGGCTGATAGGCGGCAAGGCGCAGGCCGCCCTCGACCTCCACCAGCAGCTTCACGTCGCGGTTGGCGCGGATCAGGTCCAGCACGTGTTCGAAGGTCGCGTAATGGGCCAGCGCGTCGGTGGCCAGCGCAGGCGCCGCGCTGCCGGAGCGGGAGGCGACCGGGCCGGAGGAGCCGCGATGCGTGGGGGCCGGCACGCCCGTGGCCTGGGTCTGCCCGCCATGATGCGCATGCCCGCCACCACCGGGGCCGGTGGGCATGGGGGGCGGGGGCGTGTCCTGCAGCTTGCGGATCAGGTCCTCGGGAGTCGGCAGGTCGGCCACGTGGGTCAGACGGATCACCGCCATCTCTGCCGCCATGATGGCGGACGGCGCGGTCGAGACCTCCTCGATCGCCTTCAGCAGCATCTGCCACGCCCGGCCGAGGCTGCGCTGGCCGAGACCGTCGGCAAAAGCCTGCCCGCGCGCCCGCTCGTCCGGCGAAATCGTGGGGTCCTCGGCGGCATCCGGGGTGATCTTGACCACGGAAATCCAGTGCGTCAGCTCCGTAAGGTCGCGCAGCACGGCCAGCGGATCGGCACCGTCGGCATATTGTGCGGCCAGTTCCTCGAGCGCACCGGCCGCGTCGCCGCGCATGATGCGTTCGAAAAGGTCCATGGTGCGGCCCCGGTCGGCCAGGCCAAGCATCGCGCGGACCTGATCGGCGGTCGTCTCTCCGGCGCCGTGCGAGATTGCCTGATCGAGCAGCGAGGTCGCGTCGCGGGCGGACCCTTCGGCGGCACGCGTTACAAGCGCCAGTGCCTCGTCGGTGATCTCCGCGCCCTCGCTGGCCGCGATCTTGCGCAGCAGGGCGATCATGATCTCGGGCTCGATCCGGCGCAGGTCGAAGCGCTGGCAGCGCGACAGGACCGTGACGGGGACCTGCCGGATCTCGGTCGTGGCGAAGATGAATTTCACATGGGCGGGCGGTTCCTCGAGCGTCTTCAGGAGCGCGTTGAACGCGCTCTTGGACAGCATGTGAACCTCGTCGATGATGTAGATCTTGTAGCGCGCCGAGGCCGCCCTGTAGTGCACGCTCTCGATGATCTCGCGGATGTCGCCGACGCCGGTACGGGAGGCCGCGTCCATCTCCATCACGTCGACGTGGCGGCCTTCCATGATCGCCACGCAATGTTCGCACTTGCCGCAGGGATCGGTGGTCGGGCCTCCGTTGCCGTCGGGTCCGATGCAGTTCATGCCCTTCGCGATGATCCGTGCCGTCGTCGTCTTACCGGTCCCGCGAATCCCCGTCATGATGAAGGCCTGCGCGATGCGGTCCGCGGCGAAGGCGTTCTTGAGGGTGCGGACCATGGCATCCTGGCCGACGAGATCGGCAAAGGTCTCTGGCCGGTACTTGCGGGCGAGCACCTGGTAGGCGGGCTGATCTGACATGCGGGTTCCCTGGATCGGACGGGGCCAAGCTATTGTCCGGGGCAGGGGATCGCAAGCCTTGCGGGAACCGCCTTCGTACTTAAGACGTTCGATCACGACTGGGTGTACGGAGGGTGACCATGCGACTGAGGGGAATTCGGAGCAGTTCCAACGTCGAGGACAGGCGGGGCCGTGGCGGCGGCATTGCCGTCGGCGGCGGACTGGGCCTCGGCGGCGTGCTCCTGGTACTGGCCATCGGCTATTTCACCGGCATTGACGTGTCGCCGATCCTGACCGGAAACGGCTCCGGCCAGTCGCAGCAGACGCGCCCCCTGACGGAACAGGAAGAGCAGGCGGGCGAGTTCAGCGCGCAGGTCCTCGCCACGACCGAGCAGGTCTGGACCAACGTCTTTCCAAACGCCTTCGGCAAGCCCTACGATCCCCCGACGCTGGTGCTGTTCAGCCAGGTCACGCAGTCGCCCTGCGGCGGTGCGTCGGGCGCCACCGGACCGTTCTACTGCCCGGCCGATGAGAAGGCCTACCTCGACACCGCCTTTTTCGCCTACATGAAGCAGGAGCTGGGCGCGGGCGGCGACTTTGCGCAGGCCTACGTCATCGCGCACGAGGTCGCGCACCACGTCCAGGACGAGATCGGCATCCTCGCCGAGGTCAACGCCATGCGCCAGCGCGCCTCCGAGCGTGAGGCCAATGCGCTGACCGTGCGGCTGGAACTGCAGGCGGATTGCCTGTCGGGCGTATGGGCCTCCTACGTCGACGACCTGCTTGAGCCGGGCGACATCGACGAGGCGCTGAACGCCGCGCAGCGGATCGGTGACGACTACCTCCAGCGCAAGGCGGGACGGGTCCCCAACCCGCATACCTTCACACATGGGACCTCCGAACAGCGGCAGCGCTGGTTCAGCAACGGGTACGAGTCGGGCAGCCCCGCGGCCTGCGATACCTTCGGCGCGGAACGTCTCTGACGCTTGCGCGCCGGGGACGGTTGACGCTAGGATCGGGCATGGCCCATCGGCAGGGGGCCACCTGATTCGCGGAAAGCCTTCGCACCTGCATCTGACGTCGAAGACCCACATCTTCGGATTTCTCTGGCCCGAGCAGCGGATTGCGGGCGATGACGGAGGAAGCCGATGTCCGATACATCCCTCGACAAGCTGCGTCTCGACGCCAAACTTCTGCACCGCGCGTGGATCGCCCGCGAACCATGGGCCGTCGGACGTGTGCGCCAGCACCCGCCGCGCAAGGACCTGACCAACCTTGTCCGGGCCGATTTCCTGTTCATCATCGCGCAGGAGAACGGCTTCGCCAGCTGGCCGCGGCTGAAGGCAGAGGCGGAGAGGACCGGCCTCGACCGGGCCGCCCGCTTGCAGCGCCTGAAGGTGGCGCTGGCCCATGGGCAGGTCGATCTGGCGGAAAGCCTGCTGGCCGAAACACCCGACCTGCCGGATGGCCTTTTTGGACTGGAATGCGCGCTCTATCGCCGCGCGGCGGTGGAACAAGCGCTGGCCGCCCGGCCGGAACTGGCGGTACAGCAGCTGGGGCCGCGAACGCCGATCCTGCACCTCAGCTTTTCGCGCTGGATACACAAGTGCCCGGAACTGGAAGGCGACATGCTGGCCATTGCCGATCTGCTGGTGGAGCATGGGGCGGACGTGAATGACGGTCTGCCCGGACCGGACGGCCACCGGCTGTCGGCGCTCTATGGGGCCATCGGCCACGCCGACAACATGGCCTTGGGCGAATGGCTGCTGGATCACGGCGCCGATCCGAACGACGGCGAATCGCTCTACCACGCGACGGAGCTTGGCCATCACGGCGGCCTGCGTCTGCTGCTGGCTGCGGGGGCGACGCCGGAGGGAACGAACGCGCTGTTCCGGGCCATGGATTTCAACGACCACGTCGCGGTCGGGATGCTGCTGGAGGCGTATTCCGGCATCGAGGACTTGAACCGTGGCGCCATCACGGCCTTGCATCACGCCGCGCGGCGTGGCTGCGACAGGCGGATGGCCGAAATGCTGCTGGACGCGGGCGCGGACCCGGAACGGCGCTGGCAAGACACGCATCCCCTGGCCTTCGCGAAGGTCTACGGCAACGCGCAGGTCGCGGCGGCGCTCGAGGCGCGTGGTGTAATTTGCGACCTGAGCCGGGAGGAGGCGCTTCTGGTGCGCGCGGCAGAGGGGCTGGACAGCCCGGGAGACTGCGTCGATCCCGACCGTCTCGCCGAACCCTACCGCAACATCGTCCGCGAGATCCTGCATCTGCCGGACCGCCTGGACCATCTGCAGCGTCTGATCGCCATCGGTCTGCCCTTCGACGCAGCGGATGCGCATGGGGTCACGCCGGTGCAGATCGCGGGCTGGGAGGGGCTGCCGGAGACCATGGGCTGGCTTTTGTCGCTGAGGCCCGACCTAGGCCACGTCAACGGCTACGGGGGCACGCTCCTGTCGACGATCCTGCACGGGTCGGAGAACAACCCGGCCCGTGCCGACCGCGACCACGAAGCATGTCTGCGGCTGGCGCTGGAGGCCGGGGTCGCCTTGCCCCGGCACGTCATCACCGCGACGGGGCGCTCCGACCTGCGGCAGTTCCTGTCGGATTGGGCGGAGGCCCGGCCCGGGCAGGTGGTCTGAGAGTACCCCCGTTCACCGTCCACGGCCGTCACGCCGACCGAATCGCTAGGACCGGGGCGTCAAGTGTGTATCATCGCCGGGAACGGATTTTCCCCAATCGGGTGAACAAGGGAACGGAAAGAACGGGGTAAGTGACGGGGATCGGAGAGAAATCGGCGGTCGTGATGCATGCTTGGCCCGTCGGTGGCGGGATCGTTGCGATCTCGCCGCTGCCGGGTGCGGGCGGCGACTATCGTGGCGACCTCGAGCACCTGGCAAGCTGGCGCCCGGCCATTGTGCTGTCGCTCGTGACCCCCGGGGAACTGGTGGACGCAGGCGCCATGAACCTTGGCCAGAACATCCAGGACAAGGGCACGCGCTGGGTGCACCTTGCGATCGGGCCGGGGGACAGGCCGAGCGCCAGCCAGATGGAGACCTGGCCTTCCGTGTCGGAACAGGCGCGGCGTGCGCTGCTGGGCGGCGGGCGGGTTCTTGTGAACAGCCGGAACGGCGGCGGGCGCTGCGGCATGGCCGTGCTGCGCCTGATGATCGAGGCGGGCGAAGCCCCCGACGAGGCCGAGGAACGGCTGAAGAGCGTGTGTCCGGAGGCAGAGGGGACGCCCGATCAGATGGATTGGGCGAAGGCCGCAACGCGCGGCGCGGCTAAGTTTGTCCGTCATCCGGAGCGTTGATCCGGGACCGCACGCCATTGGCGTCACGATCCGGAAAAGCAAAAGCCCCGGCGCGGGGCCGGGGCTTTCTGGTGAGAGATTGCAACGACCCAAGCGGGGCTCGTTACGGCTGCTTCCTTCCGGACCTGACCGGGTTGGCGAGGCGCCTGCCCGCACAACCTCTCGACCGCTCATTTAGGGGTTCGCGCCGCGGATTGCAAGGGTTGCGGCCCGCCCGCCGGTCGACGTGCGGAGACGTGGCGACCGGAGGCCCGCGCGACCCCTCCGATCCCGGGCCTGTTCTGCGAAACCCTGTGGACAGGCGGGCCGGAACCGGTAAGAGCGGGGACATGGACACGCCTTTCGAGATATTCCTGAGCGCCCCGCCCGGGCTGGAAACCCTGCTGGCAGAGGAGGCAGCGGAGCAGGGATTCGCCGCGCCTGAGGCCGTTGCGGGCGGCGTCGTGACAAGCGGCGGCTGGCCCGACGTCTGGCGGGCGAACCTCTGCCTGCGCGGGGCGTCGCGCGTGCTGATCCGCATCGCCGAGTTCCGCGCCTTTCACCTGGCCCAGCTCGACAAGCGCGCGAAGAAGGTGGATTGGGCCGCCTATCTCCCCAAGGGCGCCGACGTGCGGGTCGACGTGACCTGCCGCGCGTCGAAGATCTATCACGACCGCGCGGCGCGTTCGCGCGTGGCCGGTGCGATGGAGGTGGCCGGGCTGAAGGTCGGGGCCGAAGGGACCTTCCGTGTGATGGTGCGGATCGAGGACGACCTCGTGACCGTGTCGCTCGACACCTCCGGCGAGCTGTTGCATCGGCGCGGCTACAAGGAGGCAGTCGGCAAGGCCCCCCTGCGCGAGACGCTGGCGGCGTGCTTTTTGAGGGCGGCCGGGTATCGCGGGACCGAAACGGTGGTCGACCCCATGTGCGGTTCAGGGACCTTCGTGATCGAGGCGGCGGAGATCGCGCTGGGGCTGGCGCCGGGCCGTGCGCGGGGGTTCGCCTTCGAGGCCTTCCCGACGTTCGATGCCAAGGCCTATGGCGCGATCCGCAGCGATGCCGGCCTGGAAGCCCGGCCTACGGACTGTCGGTTCTTCGGCGCCGACCGCGACGACGGGGCCATCCGTGGCAGCGCGGCCAACGCGGAGCGCGCCGGCGTGTCCGGGGTCTGCACTTTCTCCCGCGCGCCGGTCAGCGCCCTAGAACGCCCCGATGGGCCGCCGGGACTGGTTATGGTCAACCCGCCCTACGGCGCGCGGATCGGCGACCGGAAGCTGCTGTTCGGGCTGTACGGGTCGCTGGGTGCGGTGCTGAAGGAGCGGTTCGGCGGATGGCGGCTGGGTATGGTGACTTCGGACGGAGGTCTCGCCAAGGCCACCGGGCTGGACCTCGACGCCGGGCCGCAGGTGGCCTTTGGCGGGCTGAAGGTCAGGCTGTACCAGGCGAGGATCTGAGCGACCGCCCGCATCGCGCAGGCCAGTGTGTTTGCCCCATGGGGCAGCCCGGCTGGCTGGTTGACCGGAAAGCGTCCGGCAACGGCGTTGCCACATCGGGCCAACTGACCGTAAGCTTCCCCAACGTCAGAGGGAGGCGCGCATGGCGGACAGTCAGAATATCTCGGACCACTGGGGCACCGGGGACGTCTACGGCAAGATCGTCGAGACCATGAAGGCTGCCGGGATGGACCCCGAGACAGTGACCATCGAACAGCTCGCCCCGGTCGACCACTTCCACGCCCGCGGCTTTCCGGCCACGCAGGATCTGGCAGAGGCGCTGCCCATCCGCGAAGGCCAGAGGATCGTCGACATCGGCAGCGGCATCGGTGGCCCGGCGCGCTACCTCGCGCAGCGCTTCGGCTGCCATGTTGAGGGCATCGACATCACCGCCCCCTTCGTCGAGGCGGCGAACAGGCTGACCGATCTGGTCGGGATGACGGGCCGCGTCACCTGCGTGCATGGCGACGGACAGGCGCTGCCCTTCGAGGATGAACGGTTTGACGGGGGATACAGCCAGCACGTCACGATGAACGTGCCGGATCGCGCCGGGTTCTTCCGCGAGGCGTTCCGCGTGCTGAAACCCGGGGCCTTCTTCGCGATCACGGAACACGGGCTGGGACCTGTGGGCGATCCGCACCACCCGCTGCCGTGGTCTGAAGATGGCAGCGGCGCCTACCTGATGCGCCCCGACGACACGGTGGCCCTGCTCGCGGCGGCCGGCTTTACCGGGATCGACGTGACCGACACCGGCGAGAAGTACCTGGCGGGCTATAACAAGGCCATCGAGATGGCGGAGAAGGGGCAGGTTCCCGTGTTCGGCGTGCACATCCTGCTGGGCCGGCAGGCACCGCAGATCGTCCGCAACGCGGCCCGCAACATCGCGGAGCGCCGGACCCATCCTGTTCAGATCGTGTGCCGCAAGGCGGGGTGACGGCTGCCCTTGGGGCTCAGCCCAGCCCGGCCATGCGCGCCCCGCTCAGCAGGTCGGTGGCGGTGTGGTGGGCATGGCCGTCCTCGACCAGCGCGATGTCCGGCACCACGACAACGGTCATCCCGGCGGCGCGTGCGGCGCGGGCGCCGGGCGTGCTGTCCTCGAAGGCGAGGCACCGCTCGGGCGCCACGTTCAGACGGGCTGCGGCGGTGAGGTAGGGCTCCGGATCGGGCTTGGGCCGGGTCACGCAATTGCGCGTCACGACGGTGGTGAAGCGGTGGGTCAGATCCGCCGCCAGGAGCTTGCGGTCGGCGCTGGCGCGGCCCGACGACGTGGCCACCGCACGGGGCAGCCCCATCCCCTCGATCAGGTCGAGGAGCGCGTGCACCGTGGGTTTCAGGGGCATCCCCGCGACCAGCAGGTTGTCGTGTTCCTCATCCCAGGCGGCGTCGAACTCGGCCATCCGGTGGGCGCCGTATTCGGCGGCGAGCCGGGCGTTGGTCGATGCCATGTCGCCACCGATTAGCGTGCGGAAGAAGGTCTCGGTCATGGGCGGGCCGAAGCGGGAGCTGGCGCGGCGGGCGGCCTCGAAAGCCAGGCGTTCGGTGTCCAGAAGCGTGCCGTCCAGATCGAAGATCACCGCGTCGTATGGCATGGCCAAACCCTTCCTAAAATCCGTCAGGTGATCGCTAACACGAGGCGGCGCCCTGCGGAAGCCGGGCGGCTTCACGTCATGTGTCAGGCTGTTGCGGCTTTCGTTCAAAGGCGCGTCAGGAACGTTCAAGACCCTCGGGGCAGGGGACGCCTAGCCTTTGTGGATCGGCTGGCCGGGAGGGGCCATCCGGCAAGGATACCCAAAGGGAGGAACAGGATGACACGGAAACTGGACGCATTGGTGATCGGCGCGGGCGTGGCGGGGCTGTACCAGCTCCACCAGCTGCGGCAGGAGGGCCTCGACGTGCACGGCGTCGAGGCGGGCACCGACGTCGGCGGCACATGGTACTGGAACCGCTACCCGGGGGCGAAGTTCGACTCCGAGAGTTACATCTACCAGTACCTGTTCGACGAGAAGCTCTACAAGGACTGGACGTGGAGCGAACGCTTCCCCGGCCAGCCGGAGATCGAGCGCTGGATGCACTACGTCGCGGACCGGCTGGACCTGCGCAAGGACTTCACCTTCGGCGCCAAGGTGACGTCGGCCCGCTGGAACGAGGACACGGGCCGCTGGATCGTGAAGACCGACACCGGCGAGACGTTCGACACCCGGTTCCTCATCGGCTGCACGGGCATGTTGTCGGCGCCGCTGACCGACCGCTTTCCGGGTCAGGACACCTTCAAGGGCACCATCGTCCATACGGGGCGCTACCCGAAGGAAGGCATCGACCTCGAAGGCAAGCGCGTGGGCGTGATCGGCATCGGCGCCACGGGCATCCAGGTGATCCAGACCATCGCGCCGATCGTGGACTCCCTGACTGTCTTCGTGCGCACCCCGCAATACGTGCTGCCGATGAAGAACCCGAAGTACGGCCCGGCCGAGGCCGCCGCCTACAAGGCGCGCTGGGATGAGCTGAAGACCAACCTGCCCGTGACCTTCACCGGGTTCGAGTACGACTTCGAACATGCCTGGGCCGACTGCACACCGGAACAGCGCCGCAAGATCCTCGAAGACACCCACGCCGACGGATCGCTGAAACTGTGGCTCGCCTCCTTCGGCGAGATGTTCTTCGACGAGGAGGTGTCCGAGGAGATCAGTGCCTTCGTCCGGGAAAAGATGGCGGCACGGCTGAAGGATCCGGAGCTGATCGACATCCTCGTGCCCAAGCCCGGCGATTACGGGTTCGGCACGCACCGGGTGCCGCTCGAGACGAACTACCTCGAGGTCTACCGGCAGGAGCACGTCACCGCCGTCCCGGTCCGGAACAACCCGATTGCCGAGATCGTGCCCGAAGGCGTGAAGCTGGCGGACGGCACGGTGTACGAGCTGGACGTCATCATCATGGCCGTGGGATTTGACGCCGGGTCGGGCGCGCTGACACGCATCGACATCACCGGGCGCGACGGCATGACGCTTCGCGACGAATGGTCGAAGGACATCCGCACCACGCTTGGCATCCAGAAGCACGGTTTCCCCAACCTGTTCATGACCGGCGCGCCGCTCGCGCCCTCGGCGGCGCTGTGCAACATGACCACCTGCCTTCAGCAGCAGACGGAATGGATCACCGACTGCATCAAGGCAGTGCGTGCCGCGGGTGCCACGGTGATCGAACCGACGGCAGAGGCAGAGGACGCCTGGGTCGCGCACCATGACGAGACGGCCAATGCCACGCTGATCTCGAAGACGGACTCGTGGTACACCGGCTCCAACGTGGCGGGCAAACCGCGGCGGGTGCTGTCCTACACCGGCGGCGTCGGGACTTACCGGAAGAAGTGCCAGGAGATCGCGCAGAACGGCTACGAAGGCTTCGCCATGTCGAAGACGCCGGAAGTCGAAGCGGCAGAGTGAGCGCGACCGGGCAGGGCAGGCGCAAGTCTTGCCCTGCCCGGAGCCCGCATAGGCCGTATTGGCAGACTAGGACGCCTGCCGCCGGAAGACGGCGGGCGTCACGTCGTAGGCGGCAGAGAACAGGCGCGTCAGGTGCGCCTGGTCGGAAAAGCCGCAATCCGCCGCCACCGCCTTGATCGGCAGGGTGGTGCGGGCCAGCAGATGCCGGGCGCGCTCCAGCCGCCGCGCTTTGACGAAGGCGTAGGGTGGCAAGCCGAAGCTGCGGCGGAACTGGCGGGCAAAGAGGCATGGTGTCAGAGACAGCGCCTCGGCCATGCCGGTCAGGTCCAGCGACTGCGAAAGCCCTGCGTCGATGTATTCGAGGATGCGCGCCTGCTGGGTGCGGGACAGTCCGCCCGCGTCACTCTCCGGCGGTGTCCGTACCATGGCGTAGCGCCGCAACAGGTGGACGATCAGCCCGCGGGCCACGCTGTCGACATAGAGGGCGCCGCCAAGATCCCGCGTCTGTGCCTCTTCGGCGATTGCGGACATGGCGTGTATCATTACCGGGTCCTCGGTGCGCAGGATATCGGCCAGCGCGACGTCGGTCACGGTGCAGTCGAGCACCTCGCTCGCGACCTCGGCCACCAGTGCGCCGGACAGGTAGACATGGGTCACGTCGATGGGCTCCACCCAGTTCCACGACACCTGTTGCGCGCGGGTCAGCAGCGACACCGCCCCGGGGCCCAGCGTCTCCTTCGTCCAGCGCCCGTCGAACCGGCGCTGCATCGGGGTTACTCCTGACCTGTAGCCGACAAGCATGAAGTCCCGCATCGCGGGCACGGTCACGTCCTGTCCCTCGTAGTGGTAGGACCGGAGTGCCACGTTTTTCCAGCCAAGCCCGTCGCTGGCCAGCAGCAGGCGGCCCGGCACCCAGTTCGGCAGGGTTTCGAAAGTGATCAGGTCTTTCATCGCTCCTCCTCCCAAAGGCCATGAAAAAAGCGGGGGGCGACGCGCCGCCCCCCGCTGACATTTCCGGACGGTCCGAAAGCGCGCTCAGGCGGCCTTTGCGGCGGCGATGGCTTGGTAGACGGCGGATTCGAAATCCAGATAGCCGGGGAACGACACCGGATCGCCGAACGGCAGGATCTGGGTCGCCCAGTAACCGCCGACACCCGCCGCGCGGTCGATCCAGAAGAAGCTGTTGGCCAGCCCGGCCCAGCCGATGGCGCCCGCCGGACGACCCGTGGGCGCCGTCTCGGTATTGACCATGAAGGTGTAGGACCAGTCCTTGCCGAGACCCGGGAAGAACTCTGCGTCGTTCGACAGCGAGGGGATGACGCCGGGCAACATGGTCACCTTCTGCGGCGGCACCAGCGCGCCCTTCACCGCCCAATCGACGGTCTCGGGCTTCAGCACGCGTCCGTTGGGACCGGCGCCGTCGTTCAGCCACATGCGGATGAACTTCATGTACTCCGGCACGGTGCCGTACAGACCGTGGCCGCCCATGTCGACCTCCGGGTTGTCGGGCAGCGCGAAGCCGTCCATGGGCGACAGGCTGCCGTCCTCGCCGCGCGCATGGATCGTCGCGGTCCGCGCCTTCATGTCGTCGGTGCGGGTGAAGGCGATGTCGGTCATCCCGAGCGGCGCAAAGACCCGCTCTGCCATGACCGCGCCAAGGCGCTTGCCCCGGATGCCTTCGACCACTTGGCCCACCCAGTCGATGTTCGTGCCGTATTCCCACTTTTCGCCCGGATCGAACAGCAGCGGTGTCTCGATGGCGGCCCGGGTGCCGGACACGACGGAGGGCTGCTCGTGCTCGTCGGCCAGGCGCTTGTAGGTCTCGTTGAAGAAGTCGTAGCCGAAGCCGCCGGTGTGCAGCATCAGCTGGCGCGTGGTCACGTCGGACTTCGGCGCGCGCAGACGCGGGCTGCCATCGGCGTCGAACCCCTCGATCACCTGCAGGTTTCCGATGGCCGGGGCATAGGTCTTGGCCGGCGCGTCGAGGTCCAGCAGCCCCTCTTCGACGCATTGCAGGGCGGTCGTCCCGGCAATCGCCTTGGTGGTCGAGAAGATGGCAAACACCGTGTCGAGGCTCATCTCCCCGTCGCCCAGACGCCTGTCGCCCGCGCTGCCGGCGTAGATGTCGCCGTCGCGGTCGGTGACCATGGCGACCACGCCCGGCACGCGGGGGCTACCGCTTGTCACGCGCGACAGCACGGCGTCGCAATTGGCCTTGAGATCCTTCATAGTGTCCTCCCTTAGGGTTTTCCCATGGCCAAAGCGTACCGCCCCCTCGGGCGGCTTTCTGTCCGTGAGCGGCAGGGAGTGTCCGGTTTCGGAAGCGTTGTTCAGTCCGGCTTGCGGCCAGTGATGGCGCGCGCGCGGGTGTGCGACGGCAGCTCGCCAAAGCGTTCGCGATAACGCCCGGCCAGCGCGCCGAGGTTCACGAAGCCCCAGTCGGACGCGATGTCCGAGACGGAGCGATCCGCCTCCGCGCTTTCCAGTTCGGCCCGTAATCCATCGAGCCTGCGCCCGGCCAGGAATTCGCGCGGCGACACGCCCCGGAACCGCTGGAACCCGCCGGACAACGTGCGTGCCGAGACCCCGACACGGCGGGCCACATCCCCGATCACCGGGGCGTCGCGTGCCTCGGCCTCCAGGATCTCCTCGGCGCGGCGGACATAGCCGGGGGCCGCGGTGCGCGCGCCGTCCTCCAGTCGGATACCGGCGGCGGCAGCCCAGCGGCGCAGGAGTTCGATGCAGATGATCTCTTCGAGGTGGCGGGCCAACGGGCCGTCTGCGGGCATCGGACCGGGACCGGCCATGGTGCGCGCGGCGTAGTCCAGCAACGCGAGCCAAGGAGAGCCCGGCCCCCCGAACTTCGTCCGGCAGGTCCAGAGCCGGTCGTCCGGGACGAAGCCGAACCAGCGCCGGGCGGTTTCCTCCATCACCGCGTGGGGGATGGTCAGGTTGAACTGCATGTGGTCGCTGTCGCCCTCCAGCCAGTAGTCGGCACGCGAACAGTCGACGACAAAGCTCTCACCGGCGCCGGTGGAGGCGGGCGCACCAGAGGTCAGGTGGGACAGCGCCCCGCGCAGCGTGTTGAGGACGATGATGTTGCCCGCTTCGGGGTCGAAGCGGTCGAGGAAGATGCCTGTGCCGTAGGAAAACCGCGTCATCGTCACGCGGCCCGCATGTGCCGACAGCATGGTTGCATCGGGGCGCGCGCCGCGTTCCAGCGGCCGCACTCGATATGGCATGTAGACGGTGCGGCAGAAGTCCTGCACCTCGTCCCAGTCATGCGAACGGGTACGCCCCCGATGTCGCGCGGGCGCGCCCGAAGCGTCGAGCAAGAGTGCCTCCTCCAGCATCCAGCCACCCTCCGGTCATGTCTCCTCCGGAGGGCAGCATAGCATGGATGCCGGGCACCGGTCGAATACCGGATGCGCGACTTTGGTCGCGGGGCGCGCCGACCGGCAACGCGCCGCCGCCGGGTCAGAGCGTGATGCGGAACAGGGCGAAGCCGTTCTCGCCGTCGCCTGCATCCTCGATCTTCGCGCCGTCGACGTCCGACAGCAGGTCGCGCGCCTTGGGGCCGGTCTCGAACAGGACGGTGGTGTTCTCCAGCGGCTTGAAGGACCAGTTGTCGTCGGCCTTCGGGTCGATGGTGCCCTGTTCGACGATGTAGCGGACGATGACGTCGCGGTTGGTGTCGGGCGCCTCGAAGATGATGGTGTCGCCCTTCGCGCCCGGGAAGCTGCCGCCGCCGGAGGCGCGGTAGTTGTTGGTCGCGATGACGAATTCCATGTCGTCGGTCACGGGCTTGCCTTCGTACATCAGGTCGACGATGCGGTTGGCACCTTCGTTGACCACGTTGCCCTCGCGGTCGAACTTCGACGGCTGCGACAGGTCGATCTGGTAGGTCACCCCGTCGATGACGTCGAAGTTGTAGGACGGGAACTCGGGGTTCAGAAGCACGGCGTCTGTCGCGCCCGGCTCCACCTGGTTGAACATGCCCGCAGAGCGTTCGAGCCAGTCCTTCACCTGCGCGCCCGTCACCTTCACCGCGCGCACGGTGTTGGGATAGAGGTAGAGGTCGGAGACGTTCTTGATTGCCACGTCGCCCACCGGCACGTCGGTGTAGTATTCCGGACCGCCACGGCCCCCCGCCTTGAACGGCGCTGCGGCGGAGAGGACCGGCAGGTCCTCGTATTCGGTGCCTTCAAGCATCTGCTCGATGTACCATTGCTGCGCGATGGAGACGATCTGCACGGACGGGTCGTCGGCCACCAGGGCAAAGTACGAATGCAGCGGGGCAGAGGTCTTGCCCACGGCGCGGCGCACATAGGCCAGCGTTTCCTCGTGCTCCTGTTCGGTGGCGTCCAGAACCGGCTGGTGGCTTTCGACCAGCGGCGTGATGGAGCGGTCCTCGTTGCGCTGGGAGATCGGGCGCGCCTCTGTCGTGGCAGAGACCACGCGCCAGGTGTTGCCGTCCCGTTCCAGCAGAAGGTCGATCAGCCCCAGGTGCGAGCCCCAGAAGCCGCCCATGACGGCGGGCTTGCCGTGAAGCAGACCGTTCTCGGCATCGACCGCGGCAAAGCCTTCGTAGGTCGGAGACGGGAAGACGAGGTGCGAGTGCCCGGTCACCAGCGCGTCGATCCCCTCGACCGCTGCCAGCGGGACGGAAGCGTTCTCCATCCCGTCCTCGTGGTCGGCGGAGCCGATGCCGGAGTGCGACAGCGCGATCACGATGTCGGCGCCCTGTTCGCGGATCTCGGGCACGTAGGCCTCGGCGGTCTCGACGATGTCGCGGGCGGTGACGTTGCCTTCGAGGTGCTTGCGGTCCCAGTTCATGACCTGCGGCGGGGTGAAGCCGATGATGCCGATCCGGATGGGATGCGCCGTGCCCGCGCCGTCCGTAACCTCGCGGTCGAGGATCACGTAGGGCTTGTAGAGCGTCTCGTCCTCGCGCGGGTTGGCGCCCTGGGTCTTGGCGATGTTGGCAAGCACGACCGGGAACTCTGCCCCGGCGGTGGATTTCGCCAGGAAGTCGAGACCGTAGTTGAATTCGTGGTTGCCGATGGTGGCGGCGTCATAGCCCAGCGTGTTCATCGCGGTGATGACCGGGTGCATGTCGCCTTCCTTCATGCCCCGCTCGTAGGCGATGTAGTCGCCCATCGGGTTGCCCTGCAGGAAGTCGCCGTTGTCCACCAGCAGCGCGTTGGTTGCCTCGGCCCGGATCTCGTCGATGATCGAGGCGGTGCGGGCCACGCCCACGGTGTCGACTGGCTTGTCGGCGTAATAGTCGTAGGGCCAGACGTGCACGTGCAGGTCGGTGGTCTCCATGATCCGCAGGTGCGCCTGGTTGGCGGCGGCGTTGGCGGAATACGGGTGCAGGACGATCAGGGCCGCCCCGGCGGTGGTGCCCGCAAGGAACTGGCGGCGGCTGAACTTCGGTTTCTGTTGATACATCATACGTTCCCCCATTGGTTCTCAGGTTTTTTCTGCGCTCAGGTTGCACGGAAAAGGCACGGCGGTGTGACAGTTTTTTCGCCTTCCGCAACGGCATGGCAGGTCGTCGCCGATCAATTGCATCTTTGCGTGTCGCTGTGCATGAAGGGGCAGGGCAGGGAGAGGACGGCACATGCGTCATGCGGAACAGGTGACATTCGGCGGATCGGGTCTGGACCGGGCGGCAGAGCTGCGCGGCACGACGGACCTTCTGGCCGATCACGGCGGGCAGATGGTGGTGCTGTGGAACGGCAAGCCGCTGGTAGCCGGCGAGGACCGCGACCTCACCCTTCTGCGTCTGCCCATCGACCACCCCGTGCTGAAGGACGCCGTGCGTGCGCCGATCCTGCTGGGCCGCGAAGAGGGCGTCCTGACCTGGGCCGCCGACATCTCGGCCTGGGAGCCCGAGGAGGCGGCGGAGACGCTCGGCAGTTTCGTTGACCCCAGCGAACAGAAGCATCCGCAGGCCCCCGAAGGTCGGTTTGCCGAACTGCGCCGGATCATGACGCGGCTCACGGCGCGCGATGCCGAACTGGCCGCGACCGCGAAGGCGATCCACGGCTGGCACGACAGCCACGGGTTCTGCGCGCGGTGCGGTGCCGCGTCCGACATCCGACAGTCGGGATGGCAGAGGCAGTGCCCCTCCTGCAACGCGCCGCATTTCCCGCGCACCGATCCGGTGGTCATCATGCTGATCACCCGCGGCAACCGCTGCCTCTTGGGCCGTTCGCCCGGCTGGCCCGAGGGGATGTATTCCTGCCTCGCCGGGTTCGTGGAGCCGGGCGAGACGATCGAGGCCGCCGTCCGCCGCGAGGTCTTCGAAGAGTCCGGGGTGCGCGTGGGGCCGGTGCGCTACCTCGCCAGCCAGCCCTGGGCGTTCCCGTCCTCCCTGATGATCGGCTGTCATGGCGAGGCCGAGACTTCGGAAATCGTGCTCGATCCGGTTGAACTGGAGGACGCGCGCTGGGTCAGCCGGGAAGACGTTGCCGATGCGGCGGCCGGTCTGCGGCCCGACCTGATGCCAGCAAGGCGCGGTGCAATTGCCCATTTCATGCTGCGGGCTTGGCTGGCGGACCGTTTGGATTGACGGCACCTGATGTGTGTGGTCCTCATCCAACGGGATCATGGGGCCAGGACAGGGGCGGTAGGACGACATGCAGTTGAAGGCACGCGAAGACATCGAAGCGCCGCTGGACAAGGTGTTCGCGGCGCTCTCCGATCTCGAAACGGTCGAGCGGCAGGCGCTCCGGCGCGGCATCGACGTCCAGCGGATCAGGGGCGGGGGCGCGCCGACCGAAGGCATGGCGTGGCGCGTGGTCTTCACCTTCCGCGGCAAGGAGCGCGAGGCCGAGATCACCCTGACGGAATACACACCGCCGGAACGGATGGTCTTTTCCTCGATCAGCGGCGGGCTGAAGGTGGTCATGGTGATGGACGTGGTGGCCCTGTCGCGCACGCGCACCCGGATCAGCGTCGAGGTCGAGATGGCGCCAACGACGCTTTCGGCCCGTCTGCTGGTGCAATCGCTGAAGCTGGCCAAGGGCGGGATGGAAAAGCGGTTTCAGGGCCGGATGCACGATCTCGCACGAGAGCTTGAACGCCGCTTGCAGGCGACGGGCTGAACGCTAGGTCGCCAGCGCAGGAGGACATCGAATGAAACGTCTGCTTCTGGCGCTCTGCACGGCGGCTCTGCCCGCGAGCGCCCATGAATTCTGGATCGAACCGGTCGACGGCGCGGTGGCCGAGGGCGCGCCGCTTGTCGCGGACCTCTATGTCGGCGACAAGCTGGAGGGCGCCTCGTTCTCCTTCGTGCCGCCCAACTTCACCCGGTTCGAGATCCTGATCGACGGCGAGGTCCTCCGGGTCGAGGGCCGCGCCGGGGACAAGCCCGCACTCAACATGGCCGTGCCCGGCGAAGGGCTGGCCACGGTCGTGCATGTAACGCGCGACTACACGCTGACCTACAAGGACTTCGCCACCTTCGAACGGTTCTGCGCGCACAAGGACATCGAATGGGCCTGCGCGCGGCACATCGAACGCGGTCTCGACCCCGAGGCGGTGCGTGAACGCTACTCCCGCCACGCCAAGAGCCTGATCGCGGTCGGCGACGGAGAGGGGCAGGACATGCAGGCCGGTCTGCTGACGGAGATCGTGGCGGAGGCGAACCCCTTCACCGACGACCTGTCCGAAGGCTTTCCGGTGCGCGTCTTCTACAAGGATGAACCGAGGGCCGACGTGCAGGTCGAACTGTTCGACCGCGCGCCGGATGGCACGCTGGACATCCGGCTCTACCGGACCGATGCAGAAGGGCGGGCAATGCTCGACCTGTCGCCGGGACACTTCTACCTCGTCGACAGCGTGGTCATGGAAGAGCTCGATCCCGGCGCCAATGGTGACCCGGCTTGGGAGAGCCTCTGGGCCTCGCTGACTTTCAAGGTTCCCGAATGATCGACGCGCTGCGTGGCGTGACGGAGGTCCTGACCGGAGCCGACATGGCGCCCTGGTCGCAGGACTGGACGGGGCAATACCGATGGACGCCGCTATGCGTGGCCCGCCCGCGCGACACGGCGGAGGTGTCGGCGGTGATGCGTCTGGCACATGACAGCGGGACGCCCGTGGTCCCGGTTTCCGGCCACACGGGGCTGTCCGGCGGGACGGAGGGGGAGGGCGCCATCATGCTCTCGCTCGACCGGCTGGACGCGATCGAGGAGATCCGGCCCGAGGCGCGTCTCGCGCGGGTCGGGGCCGGGGTGATCCTGTCGGACCTGCACGCGGCGGCGGCGGCGCACGGGCTGGCCTTCCCGATGACCTTCGGCGCGAAGGGCTCTGCCCGGCTGGGCGGGTTGCTGGCAACGAACGCGGGCGGGTCTAACGTCCTGCGGTACGGCAACACGCGCGACCTCGTCCTGGGGCTGGAGGCGGTGCTGGCGGACGGTCGCGTCGTCGACCTCATGTCGGAGCTACACAAGAACAACACGGGCTACGATCTGCGGCACCTGCTGATCGGCTCCGAAGGGACACTCGGCATCATCACCCGGGCCGTGGTCAAGCTGGTCCCGCAGCCCCGCGCCTTTGCCACGACGATGGTGGCGGCGCAGTCGGTCGATGCGGCCCTGACCCTGCTGAACCGGCTGCAGGACATCACCGGCGGCGCGGTCGAGGCCTTCGAGTTCATGCCGCGCGCCTACATGGACGCGTACGCTGCGCTGCGCCCGGAGGCACAGGCGACTTTCGCGGAACCGCACGCGGTGAACATCCTCGTCGAACTGGGCGCCACCGCCCCGCGCGATGCGGCCCCCGGCCCGGACGGCAGCGTACCGTTGTCGGGCCTGCTGGAAGACGCCTTGGGCACGCTGTTCGAAGAGGGGCTGGTAATCGACGCCGCAGTAGCCACGAGCGAGGCGCAGCGCGCCGCCTTCTGGGCAAGGCGGGAGGCGGCGGCGGAGCTGTCCCTGGCCAGGAAACCCTGCGTGGTCAACGACGTGGCGGTGCCCCTGGACAAGGTGCAGACCTTCCTTGAGCAGGCCGAAGAGCGCGTCGCCACGGTAGACCCCAAGGCCGACGCCATGGTCGTGGCGCACCTGGGCGACGGCAACGTGCACTACGCGGTGAGGGTGACCGATGCGACCCTGGTCACGCCGGTGATGGAGACAGTGGAGGGTCTTGTCCGCACGCTGGGCGGCACCTTCTCGGCCGAGCATGGCATCGGCCGGTCGAAGCTGGGCAGCATGGCGCGCCGCAAGGATCCGGTCGCGCTGGACATGATGCGCGCGATCAAGACGGCGCTCGACCCGAAGGGCATCCTGAACCCGGGGAAACTGCTGCCTCCGGCCTGAGGCATCGGGGTCGGCGTCGGGCACTCAGGATCGGAGGACGCAGGCCGGCGTTCCCCGGCGCGCAGGAAGCGTAATCAGGCGTCGCGCTGTGCGATCCAGTCGTGGTCAGGGTGGTTCTTGAACCGCCACTTGCGCATCGGACCGGCCATGACGTTGAGATAATACATCTCGTATCCATAGGGCGCACCGCAGGGGTGGTGGCCCTTCGGCACCAGCACCACGTCGTGATCGGAGACCGACATGGTCACATCGAGCGTGCCATCCTCGGTGAACACCCGCTGGTGACCGTAGCCCTGCGCCGGGTTCAGGCGGTGATAGTACGTCTCTTCCAGGTAGGTCATGTCGGGGAAGTTGTCCTCGTCATGGCGGTGCGGCGGGTAGGAGGACCAGTTGCCCGCGGGCGTGAAGACCTCCGTCACAAGAAGGGAGGAGGCGACGTCACGCTCTTCCATCGCGATGGGGTGGATGTAGCGCGTGTTGGCGCCCTTGCCGCGGGTCACGATGTCGACGCCCTCCGGGCTGATCTGCGCCGCCGGATAGTCGCCCGTGGCTGGTGCGGAGCAGACCGCGACGGTGCAGTCGGTGGTGGCCACGGCCTCCCAAGCGGCGCCCTTCGGGACGTAGACCGCGTGCGGCGGCGTGCGGTCGAAGACGCTCATCCGGTCGCCCAGTTCTCCGAAGGACACGCCCGCGCCCGTCACCTCTGCCTTGCCTTCGACGAGGACGAGGATGACCTCCAGCTCGCCGGTCTCTCCCTGCGCGGTCTCGCCGGGGGCAAGCCGCCAGAGGTCGAAACCGACATAGCCCCAGTCCGGGCTGTCCGGGGTCTTCGCGTTGTCGATGGTGACATTCTGGACCTGCCCTGAGGTCCCGGTCGGCTTGCGCAGGAGATGTGTCATGGGTCGTCCTTTCCGATAGGTGGGCGGCGCGAAGCCCCGCCCTACAGGCTGTTTCACGCGCGGCGGCGGGCGTTCTGGGCGTCCAGCGCGGCGTTGAAGGCGGCCTCGTCCATGTCCTCCGCCAGGGCACGGTGGAACAGGGCCGCCTGGGTTTCCGGCGCCAGCCCGCCCACCGGCGGATCGGTGTCGAGGTTGGTGGGGAAGCTGTAACCTTCGGCGCTGGAGGCGATGGCCGCCGCGGTGCCGGGATCGTCCAGCCGGCCCTCTGCCCGCAGCGACTTCACCACCGGATAGAGCTTCCGCACCATGGCGGTGCGGTCGATCGACTCCATCGCCCGTCCGAACGCGCTGGAGACCTGCAGGAGGTTGGCCATGCGGTTGATATCCGCCGAATGGTTCGACCCGGCGCCGTGGAACAGCGCCGGGTTGAAGAACACGGCGTCGCCCTTGGCAAGGGGAAGCTGGATGCAGTGATCCTCGAAATAGGCGCGGAAGTCCTCGCGGCGGTAGGCCATGTAGCCGGGGCGGAAGAGCTGGCTGAACGGCAGCAACTTGGTCGGGCCGCTCTCCACCGGCATGTCGCAATGCGCCACCGCGCCCTGCAGCGTCATGACCGCGGACAGATCGTGCACATGCGCCGGGAAGCGCCCCGCCGCCTCAGCCGTCTGGAAGCCGAGGTGATAGTCGCGGTGCGCGACCTGCGCCTTGCCGCCGGGCCGCACGAGGTTGACCTGCGCGGTCATCTGGTAGCAGGGGCCGAGCCATGCCTCGCAGACCGCCGCGATGGCGTCGTTGCCGAAGTAGAGGGCGAAGGTCTCCGGGTCCTTCTCGCAGAGTTTCTGGAGCGAGTTCCAGATCCGGTCGTTGGCGCCTGCCGCCGCGAAGTGATCGGCCCCGCCGCCGGAGCGCGCCTTCTCCTCCGCGATGATCGCCTCGTAGGCGCGGGTGGCAGCGTCGATGGGGGCGGTGTCCTCGTAGGCGCCTTTCAGCACCAGCACACCGGCGGATTGTCCCAGCACCCAGCCCCATTCGGCCAGCAGCGACAGGCGCTGCGCCGGGTCGCTGAGGGCAGCGGTGAGGGAGGGCATGTCGTAGAGGGGGACGTTCTTCTGCACGTCAGAGGCAAAGCGCAACTGGCCCGCCGACAGCGTCTGACCGCAGAGCCGGGCGAAGTCCTGCAGGTCGCAGTCCTCGATATCGAAGTAACCGACGTCTTTCATGAATCCTCCTCCTTGGTTTCCGCCTCTTTTGGATCGAAGGCGACGAAGAATTGATACGCGCAGTACAGGCCGATCAGACCGAAGAGCAGCGCCCACATCGGCCCGCCCCACGACAGTTCCAGCAGCGCCCAGCCGAGGCAGGCCGCGACCGTCACGATCCGCCGCCAGAGCGGTTTGAAGAACGGGTGCTGGACGTCGAGGAAGCGGGCCATGGGATCAGGTCTCGACCGTCAGGCCGGCGTTGGCGCAGACCTCGAGAATGTGCTGGTAGCCCTTCTGGCTGTATTCGTAGGGTGGGGCCTTGGCCGGGTCCTGCTCGGCCTCCACGACGATCCAGCCGTTGAAGGACATCTTCGCCAGCTTGTCGGCCACTGCCTGGAAGTCGATGCAGCCGTCGCCCGGGACGGTGAAGGCACCCGCGATCACCGCGTCGAGGAAGGAGCGGTCGTTGTCGCGCACGTCCTTCACCACGTCGGGGCGGATGTCCTTGAAGTGCACATGGTGTATACGGTCGGCCCAGCGGTCCATGGTCGCCATCACGTCGCCACCGCCGAACAGCAGGTGGCCGGTGTCGAAGCAGAGCGTGACCTCGGGGGAAGATCCCTCCATCAGCCAGTTCACCTCTTCCTCGCTTTCGATGAAGCTGCCCATGTGGTGGTGATAGGACAGGACCATGCCGCGGTCCTGCATCCACTTCGCCACCTCCGACAGCTTCTTCGCATAGGTCGTCACCTCGTCCTTCGACAGCTTGGGCCGGTCGTTGACGGGGGTGTTGGCCATGCCCTGCACGGTGTTTGAACACTCGGCGTATACAAGGCAGGGCGCGTTCAGCGAAATGAACTGGTCGACCTGCTGGGTGATCGCGGCGCACTCTTCCTCGACGCTGGCGACCAGAAGGTTGCCGGAGCACCAGCCGCCGCACAGCGCGATGTCGTACTTCTGGAGGTAGGCCTTCAGCCCCTCGGTGTCGGCGGGCATGCGGCGTCCACGCTCGACCCCGGTATAGCCGATCTCGCGCGCCTCTTTCAGGCACTGCTCCATGGTGAAGGCAGAGGTCAGGTCGGGCAGGTCGTCGTTCTGCCAGGCGATGGGGGAAATGCCGATCTTGACGGTCATGGTCCTATCCTTACGTGCGCTCGAGCAGCGCGGCTTCGTAGACTTTGCGGGCGTCATTCACTTCGGCGCGCTCCGAGACCTCGGGCACCGCCACGTCCCACCAGTTGCCGCCGTGCGGCGTCGACGGGTAGGGGTCCGTGTCGATCACCACCACGAAGGGACCGGCCGCGTCCCTGGCGCGGGCCAGTGCGTCCTCGAGTTCCGCGATGCTCGACACGTGGACCGCTGCCGCGCCCATCGAGGCGCTGTGCGCGGCGAAGTCGATGTTGCTGTCGGCGGCAGAGGAGTGGTCCAGGAGGTTGTTGAACTCCGCCCCGCCGGTGCCCATCTGGAGCCGGTTGATGCAGCCGTAGCCGCGGTTGTCGGTGATGACGAGGGTGATCTTGAGGCCCATCGCCGCCGCCGTGGCGAGCTCGGAGTTGGCCATCATGTAGGACCCGTCGCCGATCATGCAGATCACGTCGCGCTCGGGCTGGGCCATCTTGATCCCCATGGCACCGGCGATCTCGTAGCCCATGCAGGAAAAGCCGTATTCCATGTGATAGGCGCCCGGACGCGGCGCCTTCCACAGCTTGTGCAACTCGCCCGGCATGGTGCCTGCGGCGCACATGACGACGGTGTCCGGGCCTGACGCCCGCTGGACCGCGCCGATGACCTGCTGGTCGGTCGGCAGCTCGTTGCCCTCCGCGGGCGCATCCGTCAGCGGGTCGACCTTGCCGAACCATGCGTCCTTGAAGCCGTCGATGCTCAGCCCGCCCTTGTAGCTGCCAAGCGCGGAGGCGAGGTCCTTCAGCCCGACGCGCGCATCCGCCAGCAGGGGCATCGCGCCGTGTTTCACCGCGTCGTAGGCCTGTACGTTCAGGGACACGAGCTTTGCGCCGCCGTTAAACACGGTCCAAGATCCCGTGGTGAAGTCCTGAAAACGAGTGCCGACACCCAGCACGAGGTCCGTCTCGGCGCAGGCCCGGTTCGCCGACTCAGCGCCGGTCACGCCCACGGGGCCGAGGTTCAGCGGATGGTCCCACGCCAGCGCGGACTTGCCCGCCTGGGTTTCGACCACGGGGATGCCGAAGGTTTCGGCAAAGGTCTGGAGGTCCGCACAGGCGTCAGAGAAATGCACCCCGCCCCCGGCCACGATCATCGGTTTCTTTGCCGCCTTGATCGCCTCGACCACGCGGGCCAGTTCGCCCTCGTCGGGACGGATGCGGCGCTGATACCAGACCTTCGGCTCGAAGAAGGACTCCGGGTAGTCGTATGCCTCGGTCTGCACGTCCTGACAGAAGGCCAGTGTCACCGGCCCGCACTGCGCCGGGTCGGTCATCGTCGCCATGGCCCGGGGCAGGGCGGTCAGAAGGTGTTCGGGGCGCATGATGCGGTCGAAGTAGCGTGACACCGGCCTGAAGCAGTCGTTGACGCTGATCGTGCCGTCCTCGAAATCCTCGACCTGCTGCAGCACCGGATCGGGGCCACGGTTGGCAAAGACGTCGCCCGGTACCAGCAGGACGGGAATGCGGTTCACGTGGGCCAGGGCTGCGGCGGTGACCATGTTGGTCGCGCCCGGCCCGATGGAGGAGGTCACCATCATCGCCCGTTTGCGGCCCAGCTGCTTCGAATAGGCGATGGCGGCATGGGCCATGGTCTGTTCGTTGTGGCCGCGCCATGTGGGGAATGACCCGCGCCCGTGGTAGAGCGCCTCGCCCATCCCCGCCACGTTGCCGTGGCCGAAGATCGCCCAGCATCCGGCAAGGAAGCGTTCGCCGTCCTCGTTCATCTGGTTGGACAGGTAGCGGACCATCGCCTGTGCGGCGGTAAGTCGGATCGTGGCCATGTCGTCGTCCTCCCTCAGGCGGTCTGGCGTGTGGTGCCGGTCTGCGCGGACGCCTGCGCGCGCGCATCGTCCCAAATGGTGCAGAGCCGGGTGTAGTTGTCTTTCATCAGCGCGACGGCGTCGGCATCGGACATCTCGCCCTTCATCCACGCCTTCGCGGCATCGCCGAAGATCGTGCGGCCCACGGCAAAACCCTTCACCAGCGGGAACTTTGCAGCGGCCCTGAAGCTGTCGGCCAGCGCATCCTCCGCCGCGGCGAGGCCCAGCACCACGATCCCGCGGGTATGGGCATCGTTGCGCGCGATGGCGTCGCAGGCGGCCTGCCAGCCCGCTTCGGACTTCATCGGTTCCAGCTTCCACCAGTCGGGGTAGATGCCGATGTCGTAGAACCGCTGGATGATCTCTGCCGTCGTGGTGTCGGTGACCGCCGCGACCTTGGAAGGGATGACCTCCAGCAGGAACTCAAGGTTGTTGCGGCGGCAGGCGTGGAACAGGCGGGTGACGGTGTCTTCCTGCTGCTGTTTCATCTCCGCCGTGTCGTCGGGGTGGTAGAAGCAAAGGCATTTCACCACGTGTTCCAGCGGCCATTCGTTCAGCCCGCCGAAGTCCGGGCCGATCTCGGGCTCAAGCGTCAGGGGGCGCGACCCGGGCCATTCCACCGGGCGGCCGATCCACAGTCCGGTGCCCGCCGCCTTGTAGAGCGCCTGCCGGCCAAGACGCCCGTCGCACAGCAGGCCATAGCCGGACCGACCGTCCGCGACGGCGGTGCAGGCGTCGAGGCAAAGCTCCTTGAAATCGTCGATCTTCGCGTCGGTCGCGCCGTCCAGCTCTTCCAGCTGCATCCGGTGGTCGAAGGCAAAGACCCGCATCGTCGACCAGTCGCCCTTGCGGTTCGTCGACCAGTGGATCTGCTCCAGCGCCTTGTCCTTGCGCAGCGCCTTCTCCTTCACGCCTCGGTCGAGGAAGAACTGCAGCTCGGTCCAGGACGGATAGGCGGGCGCGCAGCCGTGACGGCTGACAGCGAAGGCCCCGCAGGCGTTGGCGTATTTCAGCGCGGTCGGCCAGTCTTCGCCATCGAGCCAGCCCTTCAGCAGCCCGGACATGAAGCCGTCGCCCGCGCCCAGCACGTTGAACACCTCGATGGGGAAGCCGGGGCCGGTCTGGCCATCGTCGAGGCTGTCGGGGATCGGCCCCTCGAAGGCGGATGCGCCCATAGGGCCGCGCTTGCAGACCAGCGTCGCGCCGGACACCTCGCGGACCGCGCGCAGCGCCGCAATCGTGTCGGTGGTGCCGCCCGCGATGTGGAACTCCTCCTCCGTGCCGACGATCAGGTCGAAGAGGTGCAGCGTCGATTGCAGTTTGGCCGTCACCTTGTCGGAAGCGATGAAGCGGTTCTCGCCGTCGCCGTGGCCGGACAGACCCCAGAGGTTCGGGCGGTAGTCGATGTCTAGCGCAGTCTGCATCCCGTTCGCGCGGGCGATGTTCAGCGCCTTGAGGACGGCGGCTTCGGTCCGCGTGTGGCTCAGGTGGGTCCCGGTCGCCACCACCGCGCGGGCGGAGGTCACGTAGCCCTCGTCGATGTCATCCTCGCACAGCGCCATGTCCGCGCAGTTGTCGCGGTAGAAGATCAGCGGAAATTGCTCCTGGTCGCGGATGCCGAGGATAACCAGCGCGGTCAGCCGCTCCGGATCGGTGACGATGCCGCGCGTGTCGACGCCCTCCTTGGCAAGCTGTTCCTTGATGAACCGGCCCATGTGCTCATCGCCGACGCGGGTGATGAGTGCGGACTTGAGACCGAGCCGTGCCGTGCCAGCCGCCATGTTGGTGGGGGAGCCGCCGATATACTTGTTGAAGCTGGCCATGTCTTCGAGACGGCCGCCGATCTGTGCGCCGTAAAGGTCCACAGAGGACCGCCCGATCGTGATCACGTCGAGGGGTTTCGTCATGTGTTCTGCCTTCGCGAATAGAATCCTCCACGGGGCCCGCGGACCGCCGTCTCCTCTGCCGATACCTGTCGGCAAGCAGCGCCCTGCGTCAACGCTTCTGCGATTTTTCCTATCATTGCTGAGAGGCGTCGCAGCGGTGAGATGAAACGATCAGACGGATTCCGGCAGGTAGAGATCGGGACGAAGGAACAGCTGCCCCGGCGTGCCGGAGGTGCCGTTGAGCACCGTGTCCGACACCAGTTTCACCGCTGCCTCGCAAAGCTGGCGCAGGGGCGTCGCGATCACCATCTCCGCATAGCGGTCGGCCAGGGCAGCGCGGGACTCGGGCGTAATCTCATGCACGACGAGCGCCACCTGCCCGGGTGCGCGCGCCTCGCGCAGGGCGGCGATGGCGCCTTCCATGCCGCCACCCGCGCAATAGAGCCCCTTCAGATCGGGGTGCCTTTGCAGCAGTTCCAGCGTTGCCTCGTAGGTCAGTTGCCGGGTCTCGAGGTTCACCAGCGTGTCGAGGACGCTGTAGTCCGGCCCGAATTCGCGGAAGTAGGATCGGAACCCGGTCTCGCGCAGCTCGTGTCCGTGCCAGCGGAAACCACCCACGAACACCCCCAGTTTGCCCGGACGCTGGATCGCCTTCATGATCATGTGCGCCGCGACCCGCCCGGCCTTCATGTTGTTGACGCCGATATAGCTTTGCCGGATGCCCTGGGCGAAATCGTTGAGCAGCGAGAAGCAGGGCGTGCCCCCATCCTGGATGCGCGCGATGGTGTCCGTGACCTGCACGTGGTTCACCGCGGTCGCGACCAGCGCATCGGCGCGCGCGGCGGTCTTTTCCAGCACGGCGGCAAAGTCAGACGGGCTTTGCGACGGGACGAAGTCGACGATCATGCGCCCGCGGATGTTGGTGGCGCGGGCGATGGCATTCTCCATCTCCGTCCGGAAATCCTGGTAGAACGGCTGGCGCTCCTTGTTGAAGACGACGCCGAACCGGATCTCTGGCAGGTCGGCCATCATGCGTTGCCCGATCAGAGCTGCGGCGTGATATCCGATGCGCTGTGCCGCCTCGTAGACGCGGCGCGCGGTCTCCTCCCGCACCTTGGCGCGACCGTTGAGAACGCGGTCGACGGTGGCGACGGAAACCTGCGCCTCGGCGGCGAGATCGTTGATCGTGGGGCGGCGTGCCATGGCGTGTCCTGACGATATCCTCGCACTGGACTGCGGCATTCTGATGGGTTTTGCAAGAAATTCTGTCGCCGATGACGCGGCTCGTTGCCGGAGCCGTGTGCGACCGGCTACGCCATATCAGGCAAACGGGAGGAATTCGAAGATGACCGGGATTGGCGTGGGCGTGATCGGCACGGGGTTCATGGGCAAGGCGCACGCCTTGGGGTGGCGCAACGCCCGCGCGGTGCTGGGAGGCACTCTCCCCGACGTTCGCATGGAGATGCTCTGCGACACGCCAATGGCAAAGGCAGAGCAGATGGCGGCGCAATTCGGCTTTGCCCGGGCCACCGACGACTGGCGGGCGCTGGTGGCCGACCCGGCGGTCGATGTCGTCAGCATCACAACGCCGAACAACCTCCACCGCGAGATGGCGCTCGCCGCGCTTGAGGCAGGCAAGCACGTCTGGTGCGAGAAACCCATGGCACTGACACTGGCCGACGCCGAAGAGATGGAGGCCGCGGCCCGGGCGGCGGGGGTCGTGACCATGCTGGGCTACAACTACATCCGCAACCCCGCCTTCCAGCACGCGAAGCGCATCATCGAGGACGGGCGCATCGGGCGTGTGGTGCATGTGCGCGGCTGGGTCGACGAGGACTACCAGGCCGATCCGGACCTGCCGTGGACGTGGCGGGCGAAACTTGCCGATGCCGGGCTGGGCACGCTGGGCGACCTGGGCTGTCACCTCGTGTCGATGATCGTCGGACTCGTGGGGCCGGTCGAGAGCCTTGTTGCCGACATGCAGGTGGTGCACGAGACGCGGCCGCTGGCGGACGGCTCGGGGCGGTCACCTGTCGAGAACGAGGACACCGCCACCGCGCTGGTGCGCTTTGCCAATGGCGCGCACGGGTCGATCTCTACCTCGCGCTCTGCCTGGGGGCGCAAGAACAGGCTGGACTGGGAGATACACGGCACCAAGGGCATGATCTGTTTCGCGCAGGAGCGGATGAACGAGCTGCAGGTTTACCTGAACGAGGGGCCGCGCGGCGAGCAGGGGTTCCGCACGATCCTGACAGGCCCCGATCATCCGCCGTTCGGGGCCTTCGTGCCTGCGCCGGGCCACCAGATCGGGTTCAACGATCTGAAGGTGATCGAGGCGGCCGAGATCCTGACGGCGATCCGCGACGGCGCGCAGGCCTATCCGTCGATGACCGATGCGCTGGCGTTCGAGAAGGTGATCCACGCCATCGCGGAAAGCGCGCGGGGCGGATCGGTCCGGGTAACGCTCTGATCTACGGTGCAACGGTGCTGCGGCGCACCCTTCCGGACGCCCCGACTGAGCCTTCTCAGGCTCAGCGGCCTGCCCTCCAGGCCGCGCGCCGGTCTGCCGGAGGGGTCAGCCGAGGGCGCGATCCTCTGCCGCGCGCTCCAGCTTTTCGAGGGCGCGGTCGAGGATGAGCTCTTCCTCGATGTCGAGATGCGCGCGCAGGGCGTCCTGACGGGCGCGCATCCGCGGCAGAGTGTCCTGGAACACGCGCAGCCCGTGCGGTGTCAGTTCGAGGTGCTGGGCGCGGTGGTCTTCGGGGTCGAGCGTCACCTGCACGAAACCGTCCGTCACCAGCGTCTTGATGTTGCGGGAGATCAGCCCCTTGTCCATCGCCACCTCGCGAGACAGGTGCGCGGCAGTGGTGCGGCCCGCGCCACCGATCAGCGACAGCAGCCGCCACTGTGTCAGGGTGATCCCGGCATGGTCCTTCAGGATGCGGCTGGACTGGGCGTTCAGCTTGGCCTGCACACGCGCAAGACGAAACGTCAGGAACTTGGCAGGGGCATCGCCGGCCGGTGTCTGGGTGTCGATTTCGGTCTCGGGCGCCGTGTTCATTCCCGCGATACCTCTTTGTCCTGAGCACATGTGTCCTCAGGACTTAGACTTGTCGCTTGCGGTGTCAACGGTTCAAATGCCCCTGCGCCTCAGGTATGCCATACGCGCATAGGTGGTATTTCGCCTAGTATTGGCAGACCGCGCCAGCGGTTTGCAGCACCGCGCCGGGGACGTCCGGCAACCGCATGAAGGTCACGCGGCGGTTCTCCGGCGCGCGGGGATCATAGACGTTTTTCAGCACATGCTCGCCGAAACCGACCGGATACAGCGGCAGGGTGACATAGGCGGCGTTGAGCGCGCCCGCGACCGAGGCGGCCCTGCGGCGGGACAAGTCACAGTTGTAGCCCTCCGAGCCGGAGGCATCGGTATGCCCGATCACCGCGTAGGAGGTGCCCGCCAGCGCGGGGTCGGACAGCGCGGCCACCAGGGAGGTCAGCTTGCCGAACTGATCGCCCCGGATGTTGGCGCTGTCGAAGTCGAATTCGATGGTGACCGCGACCGAGGGCAGCGCAACCGTCCCGTGAGTCGCCTGTTGCGGCGCGGCGTAGTTCGGCGCGGCGGCAGGCGGTGCGGCAGTGGAGGTCACCTTCTTCTGGTCGAGGTCCAGCACCAGCGTTTCGAACTGCACCTGCGGCACTGCGGATTCGTTCATCGCGCCGGACGGATCGACCGTCGCCCCGGCGCAGGTGGCCGCGTCCGGGGAGGCGAGGCAGCGGGCCAGCGCACTGGTCGGCTGGGCGGCGGTATCGTCCGGCAGCGCGCTGTCGTCGCCGCCGGGGATGAAGATCTCGCCGCTTTGCGCGTGGGCTGCGGGCGGCGCGCAGAGCGCCATGGCAAGGAGCAGGTGTCGCATCGGCGGCCCTCAGTGCGATTGGACGAGGACCGAGATCTGCGCCTTGGTCACGTCCGGGTTGTGGCTGGAAACAGCGCGGTAGTCGGCGCCGCTGGCGGTAGACAGCTGGTCGCCGCCGCCGGGGTTGAGGTCGAGGATCAGAGTCTCGTTCACCACCGACGTGTAGCTCTCGCGCGAGATCGGCTGGTGGTTGGCGGAGCAGGAGACGGAGTTGGTGCCCGACCGTTCCTTGCTGATCGCCGCGTCGGAGCCGTTGCAGATCGCCAGGACCGTTTCCAGCCCCGGCTCGGACGTACGCAGCGCACCCTGCGGCGGGAAGACGTACTGCGAGCCGCCCTTGATGACCACGTCCGGCAGACCCGGGAAGGGGTAGAGGACGCAACTGTCGTGGTCGTCGTCGATGGAAATCAGCGTCAGGCGGCAGTCGTGGCGCGGCTCGATGAAGATGCGCAGCGGGTCGCCGACCTTGTAGGTGGGCTTGTCGGTGTAGACGGTCAGGTGGCTCTGCGCCGTGACGGAATGTTGCGTGGCATCGTAGTCGGCGCCGAACTGCTTGGCGTCGGCATGGGTGACGATGGGCTGCCCGCCGGTCTGGCCGACGCTGTCGTAGGGCGTGCCCTGCACCACTTGCTTGACCGAATGCGACAGGGCGGCGGTGGTGCGGTGGTCGGTCAGGATCGGACGGTAATCGGTCAGCTTGTCGAGCAGCACCGGGTAGACCGCGGTCCATTCGTCACGCGCAATCGGAGAGACCTTCAGCCGCTGCAGGAGGGAGGCGTTCTCGGTCCCGGCAAAGGCGGCGCGGGCGGTCAGTTCGTCCTCGGTCAGCCCCAGCTCGTTGGCGGCCTGTTCGTAGTTCACGAAGTAGTCGACGAAATAGACCATCAGGCCGCGCACGGGTTCGAGCCCGGCGGCCTTGGTCTCCGGGTCGATGCCGGCCTTCTGGAGGGTGGCAAAGAACGCCTCCATGTCCTTCTGGAAGTAGTCGTTGACCACCTCCTTGCCGGGATAGATCGCGTCGACGGTCTGGCGCACGGCCGGCGACAGCGCGAGGTTGTTCAGCGCCACCTCGCGGACGCGGTCGTCGTTGAAGCGGATGCCCTTGGAGTGGCAGGACATGCAGGAGATGCCGTTCACCACCTCGCCGGTGCCGTCCGGGTAGTCTGTATCGCGCACGATGGCGGTTGGCCCGACGTTCAGGCGCGTGCCGTCCGTGGTGTTCAGGTAATAACCGTGGAAGCCGTTCGGCAGGGTGAAGATCGACTCGCCCCCGTCCTCGTGGAAGGAGACTTCCTCGCCATGCACCGACACGGGGCCAAGCGGGTACTCGAAGAAGCTCTGCCGCCCCTTGGAACCGGCAAAGTCGTAGGACGTCCAGAACATGCCGGAACCGAGCGGATGGCGCTCGATCAGGCGATTGTTGGTGGATACGCCGGAATCCTGGAAACCGGCGCGGACGACCTGCTCGTTCAGGATATTGGATCGCATGTCTAAGCCAAGCTGCTGTTGCAGCCCTTGCAGCGTGTCGGCCAGCCCCAGCACGTCGTAGTACATCGGCGCGGCGGAGGCGGTGGCGGCGAACCAGTCCGCGCGGATCACCGGGATCTGGGTGCCCGCCATGGTCTGCAGCGTGCTCAGGTTCGGATCGGTGTCGGATTCCATCCCGTAGGGATATTCGCGCTCCATCACGGCCCACTTCTCGTGGGTCCAATCCAGATCGGGCAGGAAGACCCGCAGCAGGATACCCTTCTCGTCGATCTTCTCGAACTTGTAGACGTTGGGGTTGAAGCTGAGCGCATTCATCAGCTTCACCGTCGCGGCGAGGTAGGCGTCGTAGTTCTCCTGCGTCACCTCGCTGTCGTTCCACAGCGTCCGCATGGAGATATAGCGCGTCCGGTCGCGGCGGTTGGTGGGCTGGGCGGAGAGGTCCTGCAGCGCCATGGCATAAAGCTCGGACAACGGGACGAAGGTGCGTTCCGGCGGCGCGGTCTCTCCCATCTTGGTGATCCACGTTTCGAGCGCGGCCATCTCCTCGGCCTTGGGCGTGCAGGTCGGATCCCAGCAATTGTCCGGCATGGCCGGGGCGCCGCCTGCGATCACCTGATAGAGCTTCGACTTGGTCGGCTCGCCCGAGACGACGAATTTCGGATCCTGCGCAAGGCGGCGGACATCGAGGATATGGCCGAACCCCGACTTCGGATTGGTCAGCCCCTCGTCGAGCATCCCCTGCTGGTGGCAGCCGGAACAGTACTTGTTCAGCACCTCGTAGGCCGCCGTCTCCTCCAGCGTGGCATCCTCGGGCAGGGGCATGCCGTTCAGCTCAAGCTCCACGTCGATGAGGATCGACTGGTCCTGTGCAGAGGCGGTTGACGTCAGGCCGATGCCAAGCGCCAGTGCGGCTGCCGTCATCCGGAAATTGGGGGTCATCGCGCGTGTCTCCTGTAAAATGCTTTTTGCATCCGCATCAGTTGCAGCGGACTGCGAGATACTTGGCCGAGGCCCAGCCGGTGGCGCCGCCGTTGCCCACGTACGGCTGCTGGCATTGCCCGGAAACGCATCGAATTTGCGCCCATCCATTGCTTTGCGCCACCACCTGGACCGTGTCTCCGAGGTAGACCTCGGTCAGGATGTTGCCGCGGGTCGACGGCGCGCTGCGCACGTTCAGATAGCCGGAGCCGTCCGAGCGTGTCCGGCTGGAATAGGGACTGAGGTTGGTCACAGTGGCGTAGCACTGGCGCTGCGCCGAGGGGCGCGAACTCGACAGGTAGGTGGCCGAGACCCAGCCGCTCAGCCCGTTGGGCAGGTGGATGTTCGACCAGCCGTCGCTGCTGCCCGTGACGGTCACCTGCGTGCCGCGGTCGACGGCAGTGATGCGGCCGTACTGCGTACCGGGGCCGGATCGGACGTTCAGACTGGCGGTGTTGTCGATGTACATCGTGTATCCGCCGCCGCCGGAAGAGGACCCGCCGCCAGACGATCCGCCGTTCCAGAGCACCTCTTCGACAAAGCGGGAGCCGGTGGAGCAGTAGCTGTCGTTCGGGATGCGCCCGGCAGAGATCAGTTGCGCGATGCGCCCGTCGGCGCTGCTGCGCGACACGGTCTCCAGCGCGATGCCGTAGTACCCGTTGGTCGACCGGAAGATGCGAATGCCCTGACCGCTGCCGAACCACTGAGAGATGAACGCCTTGGCCTCGGACAGGGAGGGGCGGGAGGCGGTCATGATGTAGCACGACGACGACAGCTCGTAGTTGCCGGACCGCGTGGTCGCGCTGCCCGATGAGCCGCCGGACGAGGTCGCCGGCGTCTTCAGGTAGGCGATGCGGTCGATCACGGCGCGGGAAATGCAGCTGGTGTCCGTACCGCAGCGGTCCCGTGTGCCGGTGCGCCACGCCCCCTGCGACGAGGCAGAGACGCTGCGGGCCGGGTTCGCATAGGCCCGGTCGAGTTCCGCGTCGAGCCCGGCAAGGTAGCGGTCGCCGCAGATCGTCGCCTCCGTCGGGTTGAGGCGGCTGGAGGAGCACCAGGGGCGCAGCAGCTCGGTCGTTGTCCCGCCGCCGGACCCGCCGGTGCTGCCTCCGCCGGTCGAACCGCCGGACGGGGGCGTGGTGCTGCACTCGCGCGCGACATAGCCCTTGGCGAGGATCGCGAAGGGGTGTTCGCCGCAGGATTGCAGGTAGGCGTCGTATGCGTAGCAGGCGTTGAGCGTCTCGGCCTTGTTGTAGAGCGTGTCGCAGAAGCTGGGTTGCGGCACGGTACCGCCCGTTTCCTGACCGCCGCCTCCGCCGCTGCCACCACCCGGGACGCCGCCGACGGCGGCCTTCAGGATGCGGCTGTGCTCCAGGATTGCCTGCATCGGCGTGGCGAAGTTCACGGCGTCCTGACCGGACCCTGCGTTGTGCAGACCGATCACCATGCGCGACGAGGCGTCGATCAGCGGCGAGCCGGAGTTGCCCGGCAGCGTATCGCAGGTGTGCAGCAGCCGCCCGCCGGAAACAGCGGGCGAATTCGCCTGGCACTTCTCGCGGCTGATGCGCTGCGCCTCGCCCATGGGGTGGCCGATCACCCAGTAGGGGTCGCCGTCGTGCGGGATGTTGGCGGCCAGTTCCAGCGTGCCGTAGTCCTCTGACGGATCGCCGATCACCTTCAGAACGGAGTAATCGAGCTTCGCGTCCGCCTCGACCGGAGTGGGCAGGACGGTGTAGCTCCGTGCGCCTTCCTCAACGCCCTGACGGGTGTAGCCGGCCCAGAACAGTGCCGCCTCGATCCGGGTCGCGCCGGTGCGGTCGGCCCCGGCGGCCCCGGGAATGCAGTGGTAGTTGGTGACGATGTGTTCGTCGTCGACGATGAAGGCGGTGCAGGGAAAGACGCCGTTGTCGGTCAGGATGTCGAGCCGCCCGACCGGGCGCCCGAGCTTGGCAAAGAAGTTCTCCGGCGAATAGGACCCGATGGATTCACTGGTGCCCTCGCCCGGCTGCGTCAGCCCCGTGCTGCTGCCGTCCTGCCGGTCCATGATGGCGAACTGCTTGCGGTCGAGCACGACCTGGCCAAAACTGTTCCGGTCGAAGCCCACGAACTCCTGCGCCGCGCCAGACTGGGGCAGGGACAAGAGGGACATCAGGATGGTCGTCAGAACCAGAGAGCGCACGGCTTCCCTCCTCCCTTCGATAAAGGCTTTGTCTTCAACACCGATATGTTCGATGACGGGCGACCTCACGTCAACGAGGGAAAACCCGACCAAGGTGGAAAGAGCGGGATGCAGGGGAAAACGATCCTGTGGAACGCGACTGCAGGGCCGTTTGCGACCGGGAAAGTGGAGCGGTTGCCGTCCTGCGGCGTCGCTGTCGTCCGAACGCCCGGCCACTGTTCTGCAGCGGACGTCGGTTGTTCAGGTATTTTTTGCCAAGATGAAGGACAACGGGTCAGAGCACGCGGGCGAGGAAGCTTTTCGTGCGGGCGTGGCGCGGGGCGGTGAAGAACTCTGACGGCGGGGCCTGTTCGAGGATGCGGCCGTTGTCGAGGAAGCAGATGGTGTTCGCGACCTCGCGCGCAAAGGCCATTTCGTGCGTGGCGAGGATCATCGTCATGCCCTCGGTGCGCAGCTGGCGCAGCACGTCGAGCACTTCGCCCACCAGTTCCGGGTCGAGCGCCGAGGTGATCTCGTCGAAGAGCATGATCTCGGGCTGCATGGCAAGGGCGCGGACGATGGCCACCCGCTGCTGCTGGCCGCCGGAAAGCTGGTCGGGATAGTGGTGCATCCTGTCGGCAAGGCCGAAGCGGGCAAACAGCGCCTCCGTCCCCGGGAGAAGTTCGGCGCGGGACTTGCGGCGGACCCGGCGCGGCGCCAGCAGCGCGTTCTCGAGCGCGGTCATGTGCGGGAAAAGGTTGTAGCTCTGGAACACCATGCCGATGCGCTGGCGCACGGGCTGCGGGTCGAGGCCGGGTTCGGCGATGTCCAGGCCGTCGAGCAGGATCTGCCCGTCGTCGATGGGTTCCAGCAGGTTCAGGCACTTCAAGAGCGTCGACTTGCCGGAGCCCGAGGCGCCGATCAGGCAGACCATCTGGCCGGGCGAGACGGAAAGGTCGATGCCGTCGAGCACGGTGTTGCTCCCGAAGGCCTTGGTGACGGCGCGCAGTTCGAGGCTTTTCATGAGCGGGCCTGCCGTTCGCGGTTCATCAGGTGGTCGGCGTATCGGGTCGCCGGAATGGTGATCGCGAGGAAGATCAGGGCTGCGCCCACGTAGGGCGTGAAGTTCGCGAGCAGCGACTTGTAGACGCCGGCCTGGCGGAAGATCTCGACCGGACCGATGAAGGAGAGGAGCGCCACGTCCTTCTGCAATGCGATGAAGAGGTTCATGTTGGCCGGGATCACCCGACGGATGGCCTGCGGCAGGATCACGAAGCGCATGGTGTCGCCGCCGGAAAGGCCAAGCGACAGGGCCGCGGCGCGCTGGCTTTCGTGGATCGAGTCGATGCCGGAGCGCAGGACCTCGGCGGTATACGCGGCATATACGAGGATCAGCGACAGCGACCCCCAAATGTAGGGCGAGTTCCACGGCCTCGGCAAGCCCAGGCCCGGGATGCCGAAGCCGATCAGGTAGATCACGAGGATCACCGGCAGGCCACGGAAGACGTCGATGAACAGCGTGGCGAACAGGCGGACCGGGGTGAGCGCGGGGCTGCGCAGGTCGCGCGCCACGGCGAGGACGAGCCCGAGGATCGCGATCAGCGGCGCGCTCCACGCAAAGATCGCCACGTCCATCAGGAAGGCCTGAAGCAGGCCGGGGAAGGTTCGGGCGAAGACTGAGCCGTTGAAGAACGCGCGCTGCACCGCCTCCCAGCCCGGGGTGAGGGGCACCAGGATGACAAGCGCCAGAAGCACGCCGCCGGTCGAGGCGGCGGCGATCAGGTTGGCGCGGCGGCGCTGGCGGGCCTCGAAGACCTGTCGGCGGGTGGGCATGGGCGTGTCCCTCGTTTCGGGCCGACTTTTGCCGCAGGGCAGCGGCGTGTCAAACCGTTCACATCTGTGTTTCAGGGATATAGGTAAGCATTGCGTACCTATATCCTCGGGCGTATCCCGAAGCAGGGAGTTCACGGAGGGGAAGGTCATGGACTGGCAAACTGTGCTGGCGCGGCGGACGGGGCGGATGAAGGCCTCGGAGATCCGCGAGTTGCTGAAACTGCTGGACCAGCCGGACATCATCTCGTTCGCCGGCGGCATCCCCGATCCGGCGCTGTTCCCGGCAGAGGCCTTTGCCACGGCCATGTCGGAAGCGATGACCGGTCCGCGTGCCGCGCAGGCCCTGCAGTATTCCGTGTCCGAAGGCTATGCGCCGCTCAGGGCCTGGCTGGCCGATCACATGGGCACCATCGGCGTGCCGTGCGGGACGGAGAACATCGTGATCACCTCCGGTTCGCAGCAGGCGCTCGATTACCTGGGCAAGCTGCTGCTGACGCCCGGGGATACGGCGATGGTCGGCTGGCCCACCTACCTCGGGGCGCTTGGTGCCTTCAACGCCTGCGAGCCGCGGTACATTCCGCTGGACCCGTGGTCCAACACCGCGCCCGAAGATCTGCGCGCAGAGGCGGAGGCCGCGGGCGGGGCGGTCAAGATGGCCTACCTGTCGCCGGACTTTGCCAACCCAACCGGCGAGACGCTGGATGCGGAGGGCCGCGTGCGGCTGCTGGACCGGGCCGAAGCGCTGGGGATCGCGGTGATCGAGGACGCAGCCTACCAGGCGCTGCGCTATGACGGTGATCCGGTGCCGCCGATCCTTGCCACCGACATCGCCCGCAGCGGCGGGATCGAGAACACCCGGACGATCTACTGCGGTTCGTTCTCCAAGACGCTCGCGCCGGGGCTGCGCGTTGGCTGGGTTTGTGCCGCGTCCCCGGTCATCGAGCGGCTGGTGCTGATCAAGCAGGCGGCGGACCTGCATTCGCCCACCCTGAACCAGATCGCGACGGAGCGCGTGGCGCGCGCCATGTTCGACGACCACGTTGCCGGCTTGCGCCGGGTCTACGGCGCGCGGCGCGACCGCATGCTGGCGGCCCTATCACGCGAGATGCCGGAAGGTGTAACCTGGACAAGACCCGAGGGCGGGATGTTCGTTTGGGTGACGCTGCCCGAAGGCACGGACAGCGCGCAGCTGCTGGAGAGAGCCGTGCGCGAGGCGCGGGTGGCCTTCGTGCCCGGCGGCGCGTTCTTCCCGGATGGGTCCGGGCGGAACACGCTGCGGCTCAGCTTCTCCTGCGCGGACGATACCCGGATCGACGAGGGCATCGCCCGGCTGGGCAGGCTTTTGCGCTGAGGTTACTCGATCACCGGGACGCCGGTGGTCTCTTCCAGCCAGCTCTTCTCGATCTCGGCCAGCGTGCCCGCGTCGATCAGCTCCTGCAGGGCGGCGTCGACGCATTCCTTGAGCGGGCTTTCGTTCGGCATCAGGAGGCCGAACTGGTCCGGGTTCTCCGTCCGGTCGGCGGGAAACTGGCCGAGGATTGTGCCGCCCTCGACCACGACCGCCGACAGGTAGAGCGCGGTCGGCAGATCGAAGAGCGCCGCGTCGATCTGGCCCGCCTGCATCGCTGCGGTCACGTCGACGTTGTCGTTATAGAGCATCGGGTCCTTCGACGGGCCGATCAGGTCCTGCAGCATCGGCACGGCGGTGGTGTTGGCATCGGCGCCCCACACCAGCCCCTTGAGCGAGTCCATCGTGGCGGTGGCGCCGCCCTCGACCACGCGGTCTGTCGTCAGCACGGCCATGGCGGAGCTGTAGTAGGGGATCGAGAAATCGACGACCTCCTCACGCTCTGGCGTGATGGAGAACTGCTGGAGATTGAAGTCGAAGTCCTTTTCGCCCGGCTGGATCGCCTGGTCGAAAGAGGACCGGACCCATTCCACAGCATCGGGCTCGAACCCCATCTTGGCGGCCACGGCGTAGGCGACGGCGGCCTCGTAGCCCTGACCCGATTCCGGTTTGTCGTCCAGAACCCAGGGGTAGAAGGCCGGGTTGCCGGTGGCGATGGTCAGGGTGCCGTCCTTCAGGGTCTTGCCGGCGGCGCAGTCGTTCTGCGCAAGGGCCGCGCCGGCAAGGCAAAGCGCGAGCGCGGTGGTCGTGACGAGTTTCATGTCTGGGACTCCCGGTTGGATTTTGTCCGGCAGCTTCCGCCGGTTGCCCTGCCTTGTCAATTTTGTCCTCCGCGGCGCGTTCAGGCGGGGCAGGGCTGACGGTTTTGGCAGCATGGCCAGCGGTTTGGAACCCGCGGAGGCTTGACGGCTGCGGCGGCGCGTGTCTGGCTTGAACCATCGACGCCAGCGCATTCAGGCCCGGAGATTTTCATGAAGGTCATTCATCTGTCCGATATCCATCTCGGCCCGCCGGGCATGACGAGCTGCGGCCTCGACCCTTACGACCGTCTGGCCCGCGCCTTCGGCCATATCGCCGAACACCATCGAGACGCAGCGCTTGTGGTGATCAGCGGCGACCTGACCGAGTATGCCGAACGCGAGGCATATGCCCGGCTTCAGCAGGCACTGACAATGCTGCCGATGCCGGTGCGCCTGATGGTCGGCAACCATGACGACAGGGACGTGTTCTTCAAGGTCTTCCGGGATCATCCGAGAGACGCGGAGGGTTACGTCAACCACTCGGCGGATTTCCGGGAAGGCCGGTTCATTTTCTGCGACACGGTGGAGAAGGGCCGGGACGACGGGTCTTTCGGCCCAGATCGTCTGCGCTGGCTGACCGCGCAGTTGGAAGGCTGCGACCGCGCCTTCCTGTTCTTTCATCACAACCCGCTGCACACGGGCGATCCGTCGGCGGATTCGGACTCATTGCGAGACGCGGACCAGGGCCCCTTGCGCGACCTTCTGAAAGCCAACGCGGCAAAGGTGGCACATCTGTTCTTCGGGCATGTGCACGCGTCGCTCTGCGGGACCATGGGGGGCATCGCCTTTTCCGGCGTGCCCTCCACGATGATGCAGCGCATCCCGAACCTGTCTCCGGCGGCACGGACGGCCATCGGCCCGCTTGACCCGTCCTATCGCGTTGTCCTGATCCGGGGCGACGACGTGGTCATCCACCAGATTCCCTTTGCCTACGATGGCGAACTCGACTGGTTCGCCAACGCATAGGGCAGGGGCCACGTCGTCTCAGCCGGGCCGGTAGACGCGGTTCGCTTCGGGGTCGTCGGCGTCGAAGGGCAGGGCGTCCAGCTCGTCCCAGACCTCTGCCGGGATCTTCGTGGCGGCCCAGTCGAGCGTCTGCTGCACGCGCTCCGGCTTCGACACGCCGATGAGCGTCGAGGTGATCCGCGGATCGCGCAGAGAGAAGCCCAGGGCGGCGGCGCCCGGTGCGATGCCGTGGTTTGCGCAGATCGCCTCGATGGCACGGACCGGCTGAAGCGCCTCGTCCGTCGCCTCCTGGTAGGTGATCTGCGGCATCTCGGCCGCGCCCTTGGCCAGCACGCCACCGGCGAAGGGGGCGGCGTTCAGGATCGCGATGTCATTGTCGTAGGCATAGTCGAACATCTGCGCGGCCGCCCGGTTGAGCAGGGTGAACCGGTTGTGCGAGATCAGCGCGTCGAAGGGCCGGTCGCGCAGCATCGGGAACATGATGTCGATGCGCCCCATGGCAAGACCCACGGCCTGCGCGATGCCCTCTTCCTTCAGCTTGAACAGTTCGTCCAGCGCGCCGCCTTCCCGGGTGATCTCATTCAGGTCGCGCGCGTGCTCCGGGTCGTGCAGGTGCAACAGCGGGATGGTGTCGAGGTTCAGCGCCTTCAGGCTTTCCTCCACCGACTGGCGGACGCGGGCGGCGTCGAAGCGCCTCGTCTCCATGTCGCGGTCCAGCTTGGTGGACAGGACGAACCCTTCGGGCAGACCGCCGCGTTCCTTGATGACCTTGCCGATCCGCTCCTCGGAGCGGCCAAAGCCGTAGTTGCGCGAGGTGTCGAGGACGTTGACCTCCGAATCGAAGATGGCGTTGATGGTGTCGCGCGCGCGGTCCTCGGAGACGGAATAGCCGTAGGTGTCGGGCATATCGCCAAGCGCGCTGGCGCCGAAGCACACCTCGGTCACTTCGAGGTCGGTGCGGCCCAGTTTGTATCGGGGCATGGACATGGTCAGGTCTCCAGTCGGTAGAAGCGTGTCGCGGTAGCGCCGAAAATCGCATGTTTTGCGGCGGCGTCCAGATGGTCGGTCAGGGTGTGGGCGAGGGCGTGCCAGTCTTCGTATTCGGCGCGCAGCCGCAGGACGGGCCAGTCGCTGCCCCACATCGTGCGCTCTGCGCCAAAGACGGAAAGCGCATGGTCCGTGTAGGGGCGCAAGGCCTCTGCCGACCAGTCGGTGTCGGCCTCCGTCACGAGGCCGGAGAGCTTAAGGAAGGCCTGCGTCTGCGCGAGGTTCGACATGCCTTCGCACCATTCGGCGTGGGCTTCGTGCGTATGGGCGCGGAGCTGCGGTTTCAGGCAATGGTCCAGCACCGCGCGCAGGTCCGGGTAGCGATCCAGCAGGCGGCGGAAGTTCGGCATGTGGCGCGGGAAGCCCAGGCAGTCGAACGTCAGGTCGAGGTCGACAAGCGCGGCGTAGGCCCATTGCACGTCGTCCCGCAACATCCAGTCGTCATCGGGCAGGTCCTGGATCATCGGGCGCACGCCCTTGAACTTCGGATGCTGCGCGAGTCGTTCGAGGGTGCGCGCCTGCGCGGGGTCCTCGAAGTCGATCCAGCCGACGACACCCGCCACATGCGGTGTCGCATCGGCGATGCCCAACAGGTACTCAGTCTCTTCCGTCGTGGGTGCGGCCTGCACGAGGACGGTCTGCGCGACACCGGTCTTCGCCAGACCGAGGGCGAGATCGGCGGGACCGTAGGGCCGGGACAGCACCGGATCGTCCTCCGGCATCCAGCCGTAGTCGCCGCGTGCGGGGTGCCAGAAGTGATGGTGGGCGTCGACGGTCACGGTCATCAGAACACGAGCCTCCTGTCGGTGCGCGGCACGCGGCGCAGCGTGGTCGCGTCGGGGTGGCCGGGGCGGGGCGGCAGGTCGATGCGCTGCGGCTGCCCGGTCTGCGCCGCCTCCTCGATGGCGCGCATGATGACCACGTCGGCGCGCCCTTCCGCCCCGTCGTTCTGCGGCGGCGTGCCCGTCTGGATGCAGTCGGAGAAATAGGCGATCATCGCGCCGAAGTCGTCGTTCTCCGCGGTGCGGACCTGTTCGAGGACCTCTTCATCGGCGTGCCGGGTCAGGTGCAGCTCGTGCTCGAACTTGTAGCCCGGGTCGGCAGTCAGCGTCCCCTTGGTCCCAAGCACCTGCATCATGTCGCGCGCGTCGGTGCCGAAGCTCGCCATGAACTGCGCCAGCCGGTCGCCGGGGAAGCGCAGGGTGACGGCGACCGTCTCGTGCGTTTCGGCAAAGCGCGGGTCGTTGTCGCCATGGCCGAACATCGCGGTAACCTCGACGGGTTCGGACTGAAAGACATGGCGCGCGGCGTTCAGGCAGTAGACGCCCAGGTCCTGCAAGGGCCCGCCCCAGTGCCCGCCCTTCAGGCGGTGGTTGCCCGCGTCGATCTGGAAGCCGAAGACGGAGGAGAAGAGCCGCGGCTCCCCGATCTCGCCACCTCTGATACGGTCCAGCATGTCGATGGTGCCGGGATCGTGGTGCAGGCGGTAGGCGGTCATCAGGTACGTGCCTGCCTCGGCGTGCGCCGTGATCATCGCGTCGCACTCGTCCACCGTGATCGCCAGCGGTTTCTCGACCAGCGCATGGCACCCGGCCCGCGCGGCGCGGATGGCAAAGTCGGCGTGGCTGCTGTTCGGCGTCGCGATATAGACGGCGTCCGCATGTCCCGACGCGAGATAGCCGTCCAGTTCGTCGTAAGAGATCACGTCGGGAATGCCGTGGAAATCGGCCAGTTCGCGGGCGCGCTCCGGATTGCCGGTGACAAGGGCCGTGACCCGTGAATTACCGGTCTGGTGCACGGCGGGCAGGAAGGCGATCTGGCTGATCCAGCCAGCGCCGATCACGGCGTAACGGGTCTCTGTCATGCTTGGTCCGGGTGTCTTTCAAAAGAAGAACGGTGGCGCGGAATGCGCGCCACCGCCTGTTGCTGCCTGTATCGTCTTATTCGACGCAGGTGTCGATGTTCTCGTTCGTGCAGACGTCGAGACCGGTGTAGGTCGGATCCTCGAGCGAGCCGCCTTCCTTCAGGTCCTTGAGCATCTGCATGGCGAGGTAGCCCATCTCGAACGGACGCTGACCGACCAGACCGTTGCCCAGACCGTCCTTGGTCTGCGCAACCTGCATCGGCAGGGTGTCCGCCACGACGATGGTCAGGTCGCCGGAGGCCATCTTGTCCTTGTAGGGCTCGGCCGCGCCGCGATAAGCGTTGTCGAACCACTGGGTGAAGGCGCCGGTCGACAGGAACGCGGTCAGGTCGGGGTTGGCCGCAAGGATGTCGGTCATGCCCTGCACGGCGACGTTGCCGTCGTCGTTGGTGATCAGCGGGCAGCCCGAGATCTCGGTCCAGCCGCCCTGGCCGTCCAGCATGCTGCCCGGCGCTTCGCCCATGTCCTCGCCGGCCAGCGTGTCACGCGCACCCTTCAGGCGCTCGTTGTGGTTGGCCGCCGCGGCACCGCCGGTCTGCAGGCAGATTGTGCCGCCGTCGGGATGACGTGCCTGAACCAGCTTGGCCAGTTCGACGCCGATGTCGTAGTTGTTGGTGCCGACGAAGGCCGCGCGCAGCCCCTTGTCGTCCTCCAAGAGGTCCGCGTCCCAAGTGATGACCGGGATGCCTGCGGCTTCGGCCTCCTGCAGGGTCTTGGCCATGGCGGGCGCGTTCGAGGGCGATACCGCGATGCCGTCCACACCCTTGGTGATGAGGTCCTGCACGATCTGGATCTGCTCCAGCTCGGTGTGTTCACCGGGCCCGATGTATTCGCAAGTCACACCCTCGATCTCTTCCTGAGCCTTGTAGCAGCCGTCGCGGGCGAGGTCGAAAAACGGGTTGTTCATCGCCTTGGGTACAAGGGCGAAGGTGTAGCCGCCGTGGCTTTCGGCAAAGGCCGGAGCCGCGAGTGCGCCCAGCAGGGCCGTGGCCGTCAGTAGTTTCTTCATGCGTATATCCTCCCTGATTTAGCATGAAAGTCCGGGGGTTATTTGCCCCCGCGATTGCGGATCTGTTCCAGAAGCACCGCGAGGATGAGGAACAGACCGACAAAGAACTGCTGCCACAGCGCGGGTATCCCGGCGAGCAGCAGAGAGTTCCGGATCAGTTCGACCAGCGCGGCCCCGATGGGCGCGCCAAGCGCATAAACCACGCCGCCCATCAGGTTCGCGCCGCCGATGACGGTGGCCGCGATGACGTTCAGTTCGTAGGTGACGCCCATCGCGTTGGTGGCCGAGCCGGTGTAGCCGATGAACATGAACGCTGCGATGCCGGTGCACATGGAGCACACCATGTAGACCGACACGATCACACGCTCGACCGGGATACCGGCCAGCTTCGCCGCGTGGGCGTTGCCGCCGATGGCGATGACCCAGCGGCCCCATTGTGTGAAGCGCCAGACCCACAGGAACAGCAGCGTCATGATGATGAGTACCCAGACGACATTCGGGACGCCCAGAATGTCGCCGCCGCCGATCCACTCGAAGATCTCCTGGTCGGGGCCGAATTCGTAGATCATCTTGTTGTTGGACACGACCATCGCGACGGATCGTGCCATAGCCAGCATCCCCAGCGTGACGACAAAGGGTGCAAGCCTCACGTATGCGATCAGCACGCCGTTGATGAAGCCCACTATGGCGGCAGTCAGCATGCAGGCAATGAAGCCGACCTCCACTCCCCAACCGGCCTGCAGCACCAGCGCGAGGTTGATGCCGCACAGCCCCAGCAACGAGCCGACCGACAGATCGATCCCGGCAGTACAGATAACCGCCGACATGCCCAGTGCCATGATCCCGAAGTAGGCCATGTTGCGGGTGATGTTGAACATGTTGCGTTCGGTCATGAAGGCGTCCGAGACAAAGCTCATGACCAGCGCGATGAACAGGATTGCGACAAAGACCCAGAAGGGCTGGGTGCGGATGATCGCGCCGATCCCCGTGACTTCCTGCCGGGACGTTATGCTGTCGTCGATCGCCGCGTGGTCGACAGGTTGCTGCGCCGTCTTGGCGTGTTCTTCGGTGGGGGTGGTGTCGGTCATGCTGCCTCGATCGCTCCGATGATGAGTCCGGTGACCTCTTCGGGGGTCGTGTCTGTGATGCGCTTGTCGGCCACCTTTGTGCCGCGGCGCAGGACGGCCACGCGGTCGCAGACATCGAAAACGTCCGGCATCCGGTGGCTGACGAGGATCACGGCGTGGCCGGTGTCCTTCAGTCGCTTGATGAGGGCCAGAACCTCTTTCACCTGCCGGACAGAGATCGCGGCGGTCGGTTCGTCCATCAGCACCAGCTTCGGGTCCGACAGCCGCGTGCGGGCGATGGCCACCGCCTGCCGCTGGCCGCCCGACATCTGCTTGACCAGGTCGCGGGGGCGGGTCTCGGACTTCAGCTCGCCGAAGAGTTCGCCCGCCTTGGCATACATGGCCTGGTAATCGAGCTTGCGGAAGGGCCAGACCCCGGTCGAGATTTCCCGCCCGAGGAACACGTTCGCCGCCGCCGTGAGGTTGTCGCAGAGCGCGAGGTCCTGGTAGACGATCTCGATCCCGTTTTCCCGGGCCTCGATCGGCCTTGTCATGTGCACGGGCTTGCCCTCGATCAGGATCTTGCCCGCCGTCGGAGAGAAGTTGCCGGCGATGATCTTCATCAGGGTCGACTTGCCGGCGCCGTTGTCGCCCATGAGACCCACGGCCTCGCCGGGCTGAATCGTCAGGTCGATCCCGTTCAGCGCATGGATGGCGCCGAAGCTTTTGGTGATGCCTTTCAATTCGATAAGGCTCATGTCGGTCTGGTCCTCCCTGTCCGCCCCGGCCTCTGACGTGCCGGGTGCGGGCTTTGTTTGTCGTCAGCGGCGTATGGCGCGCCGCCGTTTCAGAACAGGGAGGGAACGATCCGTTCGACGTGCGGAAAAGCGACAGCGGCGCTGTCGTTTCGTCCGTCTTCCTCCCTTCCAAGTGCCGCTGATTTTGCGCGGGTCTTCGTGCCGCTGCGGCTTTGGTATACCATCGTTGGCACGGCGGACCTGACCTGACAAGAAAATTCTTCGGGAAATGTTAGCGCTGGCCAGAGCGCCTATTGCCGGGGGCATCTGGGCAGACAGGCGCCCCGAGACACCCGCCCGCACTGACGGGCATTCACGGTCTGCCCCGAGGCGCGCCGGCCGTCAGGTCCGTGTCGCGCAAAGCGGTCCGGGCAGCGCCCGGCGCATGACGCTGATCGATTTCTCGAGTGCGGCCCTGGGAGAGAGCACCTGGTCCTGGTGAACGAGGGACAACCAGCCGTCGTAGTCGTTCAGGCACAACCGATACGCGAATCGTGCCCACCAGTCCGCGTCATGTCCGTAGCCGGGGGTGGCATAGCTCCACGCGCGGGCGTTGATGTCCGTCAGGCAGCCGGTGTCGATATACGAGGTCGTGGCCAGCACCGGCGGGTTGATCATGATGTCGGTGACATGGACCCGGTATAGCGCATCCCCCAGCGCATCGATGGAGCTGATCGGGTCGGCCCCCATCAACATCAATTGCGACGGGTCGAGGTTCGCGCCGATCTGCGGGCCGATAACCTCCCGGAGGTTCTGCAACGTATAGACGTTGTGCACACATTGCCCCGCATGCATCGTGATCGCGATCCTGGACACGCCGTTTTCCCGCGCCAGCGCCGCCATGCCCGTCCAGAAAGGATAGAGCACGTCCTCCCACTGGTAGCGCAGCGCCGCGGTGTTTTCGGCCGAGTTGGAGGAGGTGATCCAGTTCGGCGCGGTGTCGGCGGCATTGGCGGCGGGCAGGCCGGACGTGGTCACAACCATCCCCACCCCGAGCGCGCCTGCCAGCCGGATGGTATCGACCAACGCGTCGGCATGGTCGCGGGTGGACGGGTTGAGCGCATTGCCGGTCACGTTCAGCGCCGAGATCTCCAGTCCGCGGGCAGCGAATGCCCTGAGGTAGGCATCGCGCGCCCTCACATCCGACAGAAGCGTCGGCACGTCGGCATGCGGCGTCGCTGACCAGCCGCCGACGTTCACCTCCACCCCTGCCAGGCCAAGCGTGGCGCCGGTGTCCAGCATCTCTTCGAACGGCAGTTGATGCAGGCTGTCGGAAAGCGTTCCGAGTTTCATGGGCTGGTCCTTCGGTATCCAACTCCGAGGCTTAACGCGGCCAAGGTAAAGGAGAGCTTTCCCCTTGCGAAAAATCCTCCGCGGGCCAACACATCGAGAGGCAGTAGCAATCGTGCATCAATCTGGTCGGTAGCAGGTTGACCCGGGCCGCGACCGACCGCAGTATCCCGGCAGATCCCTGCGGCAAAGCGGGGACGACATGGGAGGAATTCGTAATGCTGACAAGACGCGGAGCGCTGCGCGCCGTCGTGGCCGGATCCGTTTCGGCCCTTGCCCTGACCGCCGGAGCGGCCCAGGCCGTGGAACTCGATCTGATGATCTCGGACGTGGACGGCAAGGCAGCCATCATCCAGGAGTTCGCGGAACGCTACCAGGAGCAGAACCCTGACGTTCAGATCACGCTCAACGCCGTGGGCTACAACGTGATCCGCGAGCAGCTTCCGATCCAGCTCGAGGCGGGCACCGGGCCGGACCTGTCGTTTGTCACCAACCTTGGCGGCATGCACCCCTATTACGTCGACCTGACCCCGCACGTCGATGCCGAGGCATGGGAAGCCGCCTATGGCGCGGTCCTGCCGTGGTACCGTGCGGGCACCGAGGGCGGCATCTACGGCTTCCACACCGAGATGACGGTGACCGGTCCCTACGTGAACCTCACCATGTTCGAGGAAGCGGGCGTGGACCTGCCGGAACCGGGCGCGACCTGGGAAGAGTGGGCAGAAGCCACGCAGGCGGTCATGGACGAGACGGGCTCCTACGCCGGGATGGTGATGGACCGCTCCGGCCACCGCTCCGCCGGGCCGGCCATGTCCTACGGTGCCAAGTACTTCGACAACGAAGGCAACCTGATCGTCGACGAAGGCTTCAGGACCTTCGCGCAGATGATGCTCGACTGGCATGAAAGCGGCCTGATGCCCGCCGACATCTGGCCCGCCGCATCGGGCGCCAAGTACACCAACGGCAACGAGCTGTTCTTCAACCAGGAAGTGCCGTTCTACATGTCCGGGTCGTGGAACACCTCGAACGTGCAGGACAACGTGGGCGACGCCTTCGACTGGAAGGTGGTTCCCGTTCCCTGCGGTCCCGAGGGCTGCGGCGTGATGCCGGGCGGCGCGGGTCTCGTGGCCTTCAAGTCCGGCGATGCGGAGAAGGAAGCCGCCGCGGCCGCCTTCGTCGGCTGGATGGGCGAAGAGGAACAGGCGCGCGAGTGGTACGCCCGCACCTTCGCGATCCCGGCGCACGCCGGGCTTCAGAAGGAAGGCCTGGATTACGAAGGCGCCGGCGCGACCGAAGCGGTGGCCGAAGCGCTCAAGACCTTCACCGATATGGCCGCTGCCGCCGCCGAAGAGACGCCGCAGGCCTACGACCTCCAAGGCTCGCAGTTCGGCTTCGTCATGTACAACGCGACCGTGCAGTACCTCTCGGCCGCGATGAACGGCGAACTGACGCTGGACGAGGCGATGGAGAAGATTTCCGAGGAACTGGAAACCAACGCCCGCTGACGGATGCGCACGGGGCGGCCTACGGTCCGCCCCGTCACGCCGCAGCCCCCTTGGAACGGGAGAGACCATGACACCGGCCGGACTGGCGATGACCATCCTCGGGCTTGCCTGGGTCGTGGGGGGCGCGGCGTGGCTTCTGAGCCACCGCAGCTACACCCTCCGGCAGGTGCCCCGCTTCTTCGCCGATCTGCTGGGGTTCCCGGTGGAGCTGTCGCAAAGCCTGTTCGGACGGATCGGCGTGCCTTACGCACTGCTTCTGCCAAACATGCTGATCTTCGGCTTCTTCACCTTCCTGCCGATGATCCTGAACGTCTATGTCTCGATGACAGGCGGATCGTCCATCGCGCTCTTCGACCGGCCCTTCGTGGGGCTGGAGAAGTACCGGGACATCTTCGACTGCGCGAACATCTTCATTCCCAAGACCTGCAGCAACGCCGGTTACAACTTCTGGACCGGCATGTTCAACACGCTCTGGTTCGTGGTCATCCAGGTGCCCGTGATGGTCGTCGTGGCGCTGCTGACCGCGCTGGTGGTCAACCGCAACATCCGGGGCAGGGGGTTTTGGCGGGCGATGTTCTTCTACCCGGTGATGCTGTCGCCGGTGGTCATCGCCAACATCTGGAACTGGGTCCTGCACCGCAAGGGGGCCCTGAACGCCGCGATCGGCGGCACGCAGGACACGCTCTCGACACTCGCCGGGCTGTCGGGCTTCGACATCGCGGCGACTGTCGTCTTCGGCATCGTGCTGATGGTGGTCTCCGAGCGCACATTGCGCGGCGAGGGCGGTCTCTCCACCGCTTGGGCGGGCGTCTTCTGCGGGGTCTTCGCACTCCTGACCGCATGGGCACAGCCGCTGTCCATGGTGGGTCTGCCCGGCAGCGGCTGGCTGGGGCTGGCGCTGGCGGCGCTGCTCCTGTGGCTGGTGGCCAGCGAACGGGCCATCGCCCGCGCGGCGGTGATCGGCTTCGGCATCGCCGCCGTCCTCATGCTGCTGTCGATCCAGTTCGACGCGGTCTTCGACTTCGGGCGCTACCGCCCGGTGAACTGGTTGGTGACACCCAACACAGGCTGGCCCTTCTTCTGGCTGGTCTTCGTCTTCTGCTGGTCGCACATGGGCTTCTACATGCTGATCCTGCTGGCCGGCCTTCAGGCGATCCCAGCCGACCTCTACGAGGCCGCCAAGATGGACGCCACGAAACCCTTCCGTGCATTCCGCCGCATCACCCTTCCGCTGGTCATGCCGACCCTGACCGTCGTCCTTGTGCTTTCGCTCATCCGCTCCTTCCAGATCTTCGACGAGGTCTACCTGCTGACCGGCGGCGGCCCCGGGCGCGAAACCTTCATGGTCGTGCAGAACATCTACGAGGTCGCCTTCTCCTCGAACCACCCCGATTACGGACAGGCGGCCGCCGGATCGATCCTCATGGCGGTCGTCATCGCCGTCTTCACCTTCTTCCAGCTCTGGCTGACGCGGAGGCAATCGGACCTGTGACACACACGCCACCCACCCACAGACAGGCGCCCGCCCTTCGCCTTGGCCAAAATACCTCCGCCGGAGGCATCCGTCCCCACCACCCGCACCACGGGCGGAGACCCGCATGAGCGTCTCCGCCTTCCTTTCCCGCACCTCCGGCAACCGCGAGACCGCCGAACGCATCGGCATCCAGGACGTGCTGGCCTACGGCTACCTCGTTCTGGGCGTGCTGGTCATCCTGGTGCCGGTACTCTGGACGCTGTTCTCCTCCATCAAGCCCGAAACCGCCGTCGACAGCTTCGATACCCGCATCCTGCCGATGAGCCAGGTGATGCAGGAGATCGACGGCGTGGGCGAGAAACCCGTCTGGATCTGGACGGCGGAGGACGGCACGGAGGCGCTGGTCTTCAAGGCGGGGCCGACGCGCAAGATCACGGAGGTGGCGCGGCTCGACGCCCCCGATGACGTCTTCGAGGTGCCGCGCGAACAGCTGCGCGAGAAGGAGGAAATGCGGGTCGCGCTAGAGAACTACCTCGACCCGATCCTGAAGCGGAACGGGCAGGAGACCTTCAACTTCTTCACCTATCTCGCCAACTCCGTCTTCGTCACGGTGGCGGCGACGCTGATCACGCTGCTGATCAACGCCATGGCCGCATTCGCCCTGTCGAAGTACCGCTTTCCCGGGCGGCTGACCTTTACGATCCTGATCGTCGCCACGCTCCTGATCCCGGCCTCGATCATCCTCGTTTCGCTGTTCTTCGTGGTCTGGTCGTTCGGCATCTTCGGCTCGCTCTGGGGCGTGATCATTCCCGCCGCCGCCACGCCTACGGGGGTGTTCCTGCTCAGGCAGTACATGCTGACCATTCCCGACGAACTGCTGGAGGCCGCGCGCATGGATGCGGCGTCGGAATGGCGGATCTTCTGGCGGATCGTGCTGCCGCTTTCTCTGCCCGCGCTCAGCGTGCTGGCCATCCTCAGCGTGATCTGGCGCTGGAACGACTTCCTCTGGCCGTTGATCGTTCTGATCTCCGACCCGACGAAACACACGCTGCAACTGGGCCTCACCCAGTTCGCCGGAGAGTTCAACTCCGACTTCCACTACATCCTTGCCATGACCGTGGTGACGCTGATCCCGATCACGCTGGTCTTCGTCTGGCTGCAGCGGTTCATCACCACCGGCATCGCCACGACCGGGCTGAAATGACAGGTTCGACATGACCGACACGACCCACGCGCTGGAGCTGAACCAGATCCGCAAGAGCTTTGGCCCCGTCGACGTGATCCACGGCATCGACCTCGCCATCGAGGACGGCGAGTTCGTGGTCTTCGTCGGTCCCTCCGGCTGCGGGAAGTCGACACTGCTGCGGCTGATCGCCGGGCTGGACGATCCGACCTCGGGCGACATCGTGCTGAAAGGCAAGCGGGTGAACGGCATCCCCGCATCCGAGCGCGGCCTCAGCATGGTGTTCCAGAGCTACGCGCTATACCCGCACATGTCGGTCCGCCAGAACCTGTCCTTCGGGCTGGAGAACATGCGCATGCCGCGCGAGGAGATCACGCAGCGCGTGGATGCCGCCGCGAAGATGCTGCAGATCGATCACCTGCTGTCGCGCCGTCCGGGCCAACTGTCCGGCGGCCAGCGCCAACGTGTGGCCATCGGACGCGCCATCGTGCGCGAGCCGGTGATCTTCCTGTTCGACGAGCCGCTCTCGAACCTCGACGCAGAGCTGCGGCTGCAGATGCGGGTGGAGATCAGCGACCTGCACGCCAAGCTGGGCAACACGATGATCTACGTGACCCACGACCAGATCGAGGCAATGACCATGGCCGACCGGATCGTCGTCCTGCGCGGCGGCCGGATCGAACAGGTGGGCCGGCCGCTTGACCTCTACAACACCCCGGCGAACCGCTTCGTCGCAGGTTTCATCGGCGCTCCGCAGATGAACTTTCTGAACGGGGTTCTGGAAGGCGGTGTGCTGAAGCTGGACTGCGGGATGGTCCGCGACGTGCCCTGTGCCCACGCAGGCAAGGTCACGCTGGGCATCCGGCCCGAACGGATCGGCGTCTCGCTCGACGGGCACGGGGACGAGGTCATTACGGTCGAGAACTACGAACAGCTCGGCGCCGTGACCTACATCTACGGGGCCTTCGCGAACGGCGAACGCCTGACCGTGCAGCACGCCCACCAGATCCCGCTGAAGCGCGGGCAACAGATCGGCGTGACATTCCCCACCGAAGCGTTCCATCTGTTCGGGGAAGACGAAAAGACACTGGAGATGACACGGTGAAATGCGCACTGATCGGCCTTGGCATGGTCTCGAAGACCTACGGCGACGCGATTGCCAAATGCGAGACGGTGGACCTGTCGCTGGTCTACGCGCGCAGCCCTGACGCGCGCGAGGCATTCCTTTCCGACTGGCCGCAACTGAACGCCCGCGCGGCGTCGAACGTGGACGAGATCGCCGCCTCCGACGTTGACTTCGTGATCCTGACGACGCCCCCCAACGCGCGCTCCGAGATCGTCGAGACGCTGGCTGCGGCGGGCAAGCCGATCCTGATGGAGAAACCGGTGGAGCGCACGCTGGACGCCGCCACCGCTCTGGTCGAACGGTGCGAGGCGGCGGGCGTGCCGCTGGGGATCATGCTCCAGCACCGCGCCCGTCCTGTCGTCGCCGACCTGCGCGCGGTGATCGGTGACCTGGGACCCCTGCGCATGGCCGAGGTCAACGTGCCGTGGTGGCGTCCGCAGGCCTATTACGATGAGCCGGGCCGGGGCACCTATGCGCGTGACGGTGGGGGGGTGATGATCTCTCAGGCGATCCACACCATGGACCTGATGTTGTCGCTGACCGGCCCGGTGGCCGAGGTGTCAGCAATGTCCGCCACGACCGGGTTCCACGACATGGAATCCGAGGACTTCGTCTGCGCCGGGCTGCGCTTTGCCAACGGCGCGGTCGGGCAACTGTTCGCGACGACCGCCAGCTTCCCGGGGAGGGGAGAGACCGTCACCCTGCATTTCGCCGAAGGCTCCGCGCACCTCGAAGCCGGGCAATTGAAGATCGACCGCCGCGACGGTACGTCCGAGGTGCTGGGACAGGCTGCGACCTCGGGCGCGGGGGCGGACCCCATGGCCTTCACCTCCGACTGGCACCGCTTCGTGATCGAGGACTTCGCGTATTCTCTGACCGACAAGCGTCCGCCGCTTGTCCCGGGGCGCGACGCGCTGGAGGTGCACCGCCTGATCGCGGCACTCGAAAAGGCCGGGCGCACCGGCACGACCGTTTCCCTGAAGGATATCTGACATGAGCCTGAAGCTGGGCGTACTGGGCATCGACCACGGGCATATCTTCGGAATGCTCGGCGGCATGAAGGCGCTGGGGTGTACCTGCGCGCAATACTGGACCGACGGCCCTGCCGTCACCGAGGACAAGTTCAACGAGGTCTTCCCGGAGGTGGCCCGCGTCAGCGACCGTCGCGAGATCCTCGACGCCGATCTGGACATGATCCTGATCTCCGCCGTGCCCGCCGACCGCGCCGCACTGGCGATCGAGGCGATGGAAGCGGGCAAGGATGTCATGGTCGACAAGCCGGGCTGCACCACGCTGGACCAGCTCGACGAGATCCGCGACTGCGTGGCCCGGACCGGCCGCATCTGGTCGGTGAACTTCTCCGAGCGGTTTCAGGTGCGGGCGGCGGCCAAGGCATCGGAACTGGTGGCCGCGGGCGCCATCGGACGCGTCGTGCAGGTTGTCACGCTGGCCCCCCACAAGCAGAACCTGAAGACGCGCCCCGAGTGGTACTTCCAGAAGGAGCGGTACGGCGGCATCCTCTGCGACATCGGCTCCCACCAGGTGGACCAGTTCCTGCATTTCACCGGCTCCACCGACGTGACCATCGCCCATGCGCTGGCAGAGAACACGACCCGCCCCGAGTATCCCGGCTTCCAGGACTTCGGCGAGATGACCCTCGTCGGCGACAAGGGGCACGGCTACCTGCGGCTAGACTGGTTCACCCCGGACGGCCTGCCCACCTGGGGCGACGGAAGGCTCTTCCTGCTCGGCACGGAGGGCACTATTGAATGCCGGAAATACACCGACATCGGACAGCCGCACCGCACCGATAACCTCTATCTCGTGAACGCGGAGGAGAACGTGCACATCGACTGCCGCGAGGTGGAACTCCCCTACTTCGGGCGCCTCATCGCGGATGTGCAGGATCGGACGGAAACGGCTGCCAAGCAGGCCCACACCTTCCGCACGATGGAGATCGCGATCCGGGCGCAGATGAAGGCGGACGGACTGTGACGCGGGTTGCCATCATCGGAGCGGGCATCGGGGCCGAACACCTCGCCGCCTATGCCGAACTCCCCGAACTGTTCGAGGTGGCGACGGTCTGCGACCTGAACCTCGCCCGGGCCGAGGCGGTCGCCTCTCCCCATGGCATCCCGGCGACGGCGGATTTCGACGCGGTGCTGGCGTCGGATGTCGACCTGATCGACGTCTGCCTGCCGCCGCACCTGCACCTCTCCGCCTGCCTCAGGGCACTGGAGGCGGGCAAGGACGTGGTCTGCGAAAAGCCCCTCGTCGCCTCGCTGGCCGAGGCGGACCAGCTGATCGCCAAGGCGGCAGAGACCGGGGGCAGGGTCTTTCCGGTGTTCCAGTACCGCTTCGGCCTGGGCACCGCGCAACTGCGCGCCATCGTCGACGCCGGGCTGGCGGGCAAGCTCTACGCCGGCACGATCGAGACACACTGGAACCGCGACGCTGCCTATTACGCCGTGGACTGGCGCGGGACATGGGCCGGAGAGCGGGGTGGCGCGATTCTCGGCCACGCGATCCACATCCACGATTTCCTTCCGGCGTTCCTCGGCCCCGTCGCGCGCGTCTACGCCGAACTGGCGACCCGGGTGAACGAGATCGAGGTGGAGGACTGCGCCGCCCTGTCGCTGCGCATGAAGAGTGGCGCGGTCCTGACGTCCTCGGTCACTCTGGGCGCGGCGACGGACACCACGCGGATGCGGCTGGTCTTCGAGGGCGTGACGGTCGAGACCGGCCTGTCGCCCTACAAGCCCGCCCAGTCCGCATGGCAGTTCACCCCGCGCGCACCGGTCACGGCCGAGCAGATCGAAGAGGTGCTGTCCGGGGTCGGCCCGCAGGATGTCGGCTTCACCGGGTTCTTCCGCGCGGTCGGAGAGGCCCTGGCCGGGAAGGGCGGGCGCGAGGTGACTCTGGCCGACGGACGCCGGTCGCTGGAGTTCGTCAGCGCGATCTACCAGTCGTCCCGCACAGGCCTGCCGGTCAACCTGCCGCTGGGGCCTGAATTCCCGCTCTACGATGGCTGGCTGCCCGCCTGAGGCATGGACCGGGCTGACAACCCTGCCGGCGATGGCTGGCGGGGTGGCGGACTTCGACGCCCTTTACGGTGCGTTGCCCGCACCGCCGGATGCCGTGTCGTTCGAACGCATCGCAACCTCCGAACCCGGCATGGAGCGGATCGTCATCCAGGTGACGGTCGGGGTGCGTCGCCTGCGTGTCGATGCCGGGCTGTGGTTGCCGCCGGGCGCCGGGCCGTTTCCGCTGGTGGCGGGGCTGGACTTCCTTGGTCCCGTGGGCATCACGCCCACTGACGCATTCCACTGTGATCCCTACGCCGTGGTGCAGGCACCCGAGGCGCTGGGAGGGCATGGCCCGCTGCGGGAGTTCCAGCGCGGGGCGACCGCCTACCGCTGGCCGGTGAAGATGCTCTGCGACCGGGGGTACGCGGTGCTTGCCAGCTGCTACGGGTCGTGGGTGCCGGATTCGCAGGCTGCCTGGGCCGAGACCGGGGTGAGGCCGCTGACCGGGGCGACAGATGCCGGTGCGATTTCCCTCTGGGCCTGGGCGATCATGCGGTTGCTCGATGTGGCGCAGCTCTTGCCCAAGATCGACCCGACGCGCCTTGCTGTGGCCGGGCATTCGCGGTTGGGCAAGGCGGCGCTCTGGGCCGCGGCGCAGGATACCAGAATCACGGCTGTCTGGGCCAATGCGTCCGGCTGTTGCGGTGCCGCGCCCGAGGCGCACGGCATCGGCGAAACCCGCGCGCAACTGATCGGGAGGTTTCCGCACTGGCTTCGGCAGGGTGGTCCTGGGGTCGTTGGCGTACCGGATCAGCAGGCTCTGCTCGCTCTCTGCGCGCCGCGGCGGCTGTACCTGTCCGGTGCGGTCGGCGACCTCTGGGCCGATCCGGTGGGCAGTTACCTGGCGCTCACCACGGTCGGCGGAGAGGATTGGCCCGATGTGGCGTCCATGTGGGAGCCGGGCCGACAGATCCTGCGCGGGGCGTCGGGGTGGCATCTGCGCCCGGGCGGACACGAGATGCTGCCCCATGACTGGATGCGCTTTCTGCACTTCCTCGACGCCGCGGGTTTCTGAGGCGGCCCGGATCAGGCCGCCCGTGACGTTGCGCTGACCGTCGCCGGAGCGTCGAGTTCCGGCACCTTCAGCTTGATGAGGATCGTCTGCAGCCCGGTCGCCTCTTGCCGCATCCGTTCCGTCGCGGTCGTCGTCTCGTCGACCATGGCGGCGTTCTGTTGGGTGACCATGTCCATCTGCGCGATGGCCGCGTTGACCTCGCTCAGGGCTGTCGACTGCTCGCGAGAGGCAGAGGCGATGTCCGTGGACAATTGCGCCACGTGGTCGAAGTTCTGGACGATTGTCTGAAGCGTCTCTGCCGCGCGTTGGATCAGGTCCACGCCGGAGCCCACTTCCTGCGAACTGGCCGAAACGAGGTCCTTGATCTGCTTGGCCGCGTCGGAGGCATTGCCGGCCAGCACGCGGACCTCTTCGGCGACGACGGCAAAGCCGCGTCCGGCGGAGCCTGCGCGCGCCGCCTCAACCCCTGCATTCAGCGCAAGGAGGTTTGTCTGGAACGCGATGTCGTCGATCATGCCGATGATCTGCGTGATCCGGTCGGAGGAGGTCTGGATACGGCCCATCGCCTCCGACGCCTCGGCGACCGTGGCGGCGCCTGCCTCTGCCGTGCGGGCCGCGTCGTCGGCCACGGACTTCGCCCGGTTTGTGTTGTCGGACGATTGCCGGACGTTTTCTGTCAGCTCGTGGATCGCCGCCGCCGTTTCCTCCAGCGATGCCGCCTGGCTGGCAGTGCGGTTCGACAGGTCGGAGGTTCCGGTGTTCACGTCGGAAATCATACCGAGCAGGCTGTCCATCGTCGCCGACACCTGTGCCAGCGTCTGCCCGAGTTTGAACGTCGCCTCGTTGAGCTTGCGCCGCACCGGATCGAAGGTGGCGGGGAAATCGCTTGTCTCAGCCGATGGGATCACATGCGTCAGGTCGCCGGCGGCCATCTTGTCGATGGCGGTATTGATGTGCTGGAAGGCGCAGGTCTGTTCCTCGGCGAGGACCATGAAAGTCGTCTCCACCACACGCTCGATATCGAGCGAGAAGGCGCGGACCAGCACGCCGATCTGGTTGCGTATCAGGTCCACCGAACGCCCGCGGAACCCGATGCGGCACTTCTTCAGGAAGATCGACACCAGATCCGACGTCGCCTGTGAATAGGACGCCATGTAGAATTCGAGCGGCAGCTTGATCCGCGCATGTGTCCGGCCGATCCGCTCGATCGAGGCAAAATACTCGGCGTCGAACTGCGCGGTCAGGATACGTTCCCAGTGCTTCTTCTGGGCGGACCGGGCAAAGGCCATGCGGTCGGGCCCGTCGAAGAAAGCAGCCGTTTCGGGATTGGCCGTCGCCCGGGCGTAGAAATTTTCCAGCACCGTGTCGAGTTCCGGCAGGAGGAGCACGCCAGCCTTGATCAACATCTCGCGGTGTTCGCCGTCAAGCTGGTAAGTCTTCAGTTTGGTTTCAAAATCGTGGGTCATCTCTTGTCCGTCCCCTTCGCTGGAGGTGACCCAAGGTGAACCCAAATCCATTAACAAGCCGTCGCCCGGAGCGGCTGCGCGACCGCCAATGTCCCTTGCATTTAAGGCGAATGCCGGCGCGAGATCAGACCGATACCTTGGCCAGCAACTCGTCGCGATCCGTATCCGCGCGGGTGGCGTTATGGATCACGCGGCCCCGTTCCAGCGCGACGAAATGGTCGCCCAGCTCATAGGCGAAATCGAAGAACTGCTCGACCAGAACGATGGCCATGTCTCCCTTTGACCGCAGGTATTTGATCACCTCGCCGATCTGCTTGATGATGTTGGGCTGGATGCCCTCGGTCGGTTCGTCCAGCAGCAGGAGCTTCGGCTGCGCGATCATCGCGCGGGCGATGGCGAGCTGCTGTTGCTGGCCCCCCGACAGGTCGCCACCGCGGCGGTTCAGGAAGCTCTTCAGTATCGGGAAAAGCTCGAAGATTTCGTCTGGAATTGTCCATTGATCCTTTGGGATGCAGGCATACCCGGTTTCGAGGTTCTCGCGCACCGTCATCAGGGGGAAGATGTCGCGGCCCTGCGGCACGTATCCGATTCCCGCGCGGGCGCGCGCCTGCGGCGGGGTGGAGGGCGGCACGTCCTGACCGTTCAGGATCATCGTGCCGCCGGAGCGCGGATGCGTGCCGGAGATCGCCTTCAGGAGCGAGGTCTTGCCCACCCCATTGGTGCCCATCAGGCAGGTGACCGCGCCGGGCTTTGCCTCCATCGAGATGTCGTAGAGGATCTGGCTGTGACCGTAGTGCAGGGTCAGGTCGGAAAGCGTGAGCATGGGCTGTCCTGTCAGTGCGGGCCGTGGAAGGCTTGGCGGTATGGCGCGGGGCGGGGCATCGGCCTCAGCGTCCGAGGTAGACTTCGATGACCTGCGGGTCGGAGGTCACGTGGTCGATGGAGCCTTCGGCCAGCACCGACCCTTCGCACAGCACGGTGACCTTGCAGCCAAGGCGGCGGATGAACTCCATGTCGTGCTCGACGACGACAACGGCGCGGGTCTTGGCGGCCTCGACCAGCATCTCGGTGGTCTTCTCGCGCTCTGCCGGGGTCATGCCGGCGGCGGGTTCGTCGACCAGCAGCAGGCGCGGTTCCTGGGCCAGCAGCATGCCGATCTCCAGCCATTGCTTCTGGCCGTGCGACAGCTCGCCCGCGATGCGGTTCAGGCTGTCCGACAGCCCGGTGCGTTCGGCGATCTCCTCGATCCGCTCGGCGCCCTGCCTGGTCTTCTTGTAGAACAGCACGTCGAAGGGGCCGCGCGGGTTCTTCAGCGCCATGGCGAGGTTCTCGCGCACGGTCTGGGCCTCGAAGACGGTGGGTTTCTGGAACTTGCGGCCCACGCCTTCGCGGGCGATCTGGCTTTCGGACATGCCGAGCAGGGAGATGTTCTTGTCGCCCCAGATCACCCGGCCCTCGTCGGGCTTGGTCTTGCCGGTGATGATGTCCATGAAGGTGGTCTTGCCCGCGCCGTTCGGCCCGATGATGGCCCGCATCTCCGGTTCGCCGATCTGGAAGGACAGGTTGTTGATCGCCTTGAACCCGTCGAAGGAGACGGAGACGCCGGACATTTCGAGAAGGGTGCTCATGATTTCCTCACGATCTTGTCGACCAGCCCGCCAAGGCCCTGCGGGGCGAAAAGGGTCACGGCCACGAAGGAGAAGCCGAGCAGCACCAGCCACCAGTCGGTCCACTTGACGGTGTAGAACCCGAGGTTGATGTCGGGCGCGCCGCCGCCGGTGAACCAGCTCGACAGGAGCGTGACGAAGACGGTACCCAGCACGGCACCGTAGAGCCGGCCGCGCCCGCCGATGGCCACCCAGACGGCAAGGTAGATCGACGCGATGGGGGCGATCTCGGCCGGGTTCACGATGCCCGCCTGCGGATAGTAGAGGGCGCCCGCGATGCCCGAGACCACGGCAGTCAGGGTGAAGACGAAGAGCTTGTAGCTTTCCACGTGGTAGCCGAGGAACCGTACCCGCCGCTCGTCGTCGCGGATGGCGCGGATGACGGAGCCCATCTTGCCCGAGGTCACGAAGGCGAAGAGCACGTAGCCCAGACCCAGCGCCAGCGCGGAGGCCCAGAGGAAGTAAACGGAGATGACGCTTTGCGGCACGTCCGTCGCGCCGGGGATGTTCTGCAGGCCCGACAGGCCGTTGTTGCCGCGCAGGCCGCTGTCGTTCTGGAAGAGGTAGAGCGACAGCGCCAGCGTCATCGCCTGGGTCAGGATCGACAGGTAGACGCCGGTGACGCGCGACCGGAAGGCCAACCAGCCGAAGACCAGCGCCAGGAGGCCGGGCACGACGATGACCATCAGGAGCTGCAGCGGCAGCGAATGCGCGAAGGCCCAGATCGGCGGGAATTCCGACGCGCCGACGACGCCGAAGATCTGCGAGGCGATGGCGTCCGAGATCTCCTGCCCGGTGGGCGGGATGACCTGGTTCGACATGGAGCGGGCGACGATGGTTTCGGTCCGGGCGTACATCAGCCACATGCCGATGGCGTAGCCACCGATTCCGAAGAAGGCGAAGTGTCCGAGCGAGAGGATGCCGCAGTAGCCCCAGACCACGTCCATGGCGATGGCGATCAGGCAGAGGCAGAGCGTCTTGCCCAGCGTCTTCACGAAGGAGGTGGAGATCAGGCCGGTGCCGAAGGCCTCGGAGGTCACCGTCACGACGAGGGTGAACAGCCCGAGGATGGCGATGAACCAGAGGATCGAGGGGTTCTGAGCGAAGAAGCTGCGGTGTGTCGGTCGGGCTTTGGTCATGTATCGGCTCCGCGGTCGGCGGGGGAGGTGTTGCGCCCCGGCAGGCCGGGCCGCCCGGGGGCGGCCGCGCGATGCGCGGCCGTTAGGGGCTCTGCCCCTCTGCCTGCGGCATTCACCCCGAGGTATTTCAGCCAAGATGAAGGCGCCTGGAGCGGCGTGTCCTCGGGTGCGTCGCCGAAGGCCGCGGTGACGGGGTAGCCGGGCGGGACGGAGGTGAAGAGGGAGCGCATCGTGATCAGTCTCCTGCCGCGCGGCCCTTGAGTGCGACGATGCCCTTGGGACGGAACTGGATGAAGAGGATGATGAAGAGGATCATGTAGGTTTGCGCCGCCAGCGTGTTGGACGGGTTGAACCACTCGATGCCCTTCTGGAGGATGCCGATGAGACCGGCGCCCGCAAGCGTGCCCCAGACGTTTCCGACGCCGCCCACGACCACGGTCATGAAGGACTGCACGATGTAGTCGGAGCCCATTTCCGAGGTCACCTTGGCATAAAGGCCGATGGCCACGCCGGCGATGCCCGCGATGCCGGAGCCCAGGCCGAAGGTCATCATCTTGATGCGGTCCGGGTTGATGCCCATCGACGCCGCCATGCGCGGGTTCTGGGTGACGGCGCGGACCTCGAGCCCGAGGCGGGTCTTCTTCAGGATGAAGAGGAGCAGGCCGAGGAACATCAGCGCCAGCACGAAGATCGCGATGCGGATGTAGGAGATCGCGATGACCTCGTTGATCTGCCAGGCGCCGTCGAGCCAGGAGGGCGAGGTCAGCGGGCGGGCCTGTGTACCGAAGATGTTCTTGGCGAGCTGCTGCAGCGCGATGGAGATCCCGAAGGTCGCGAGCAGGGTTTCCAGCGGGCGATGGTAGAGCCAGCGGATCACCAGCCGCTCCATGGCGACGCCCGCGGCAAAGGTGATGGCGAAGGCCAGCGGCAGGGCCACGATGAGCGACACGGTATAGTTCGGGATGAACTGCTGCACCACGTAGCCGGTGTAGGCGCCCATCATGATGAATTCGCCATGGGCCATGTTAATGACGCCCATGACGCCGAAGGTGATGGCGAGCCCGATGGCGGCGAGGAAATAGATGGAGGCCAGGGACAGCGCGTCGAGCGCGAGGTCGGCGGTCTGGCTGGCGGCGACACGGGTCTGCACCCCGGCCTGCGCCTCGTTCGCGGCGTCGGTGATCGCCTTGTTCTCCTCGCGGTAGGTCTCGTAGATCGTCCAGCTGGCGAGCGTGGCGTCGATGCCCTCGGGGGTGGCGCGCGGCGGCAGGGCGCCTTCGGTGGCGAGCCGGTCGTAGGCTTCTTCGCGTGCGGCCTGGGTGTTCAGCGTGTTGATCGAGACACCGGCGATCTTGTTGTCCTCGACCTGCGTTTCCAGCGCGGACTTCAGTTGCGAGGCGCTCAGGATCGGCGGCAGGTCGGTTTCCTCGCCGATCATGGCGTAGGCCTGTTCGCGGCTGAGGTCCGATCCGATCTCCAGGACGCGGGCGACGTTGGCGTCGTCGGGCACCTCCTGCGCGATCTCCGTCTGGGTTGCGAGGATCTGTGAGAGCACGGCCCGCCCGTCGACGGAGAGGTCGTCGGAGAGGGATGTGATGGCCTCGATCCGGGCCTCGTCGTTTTCGCCGTAACGTGCGGCGAGGTAGTTCATCAGCCGTTCCTTGCGGCGCTTGAGGGCGGGGTCGGGTTCGTCCTCGATGGACCGGGCGAGGGGCTCCATCTGCGAGGGATCGAGGTTGCGCGATATGGCGTCGAGCGCGTCGCGGCGGCGGACGATGTCGGGATCGGAAAGCTGGAACTGCACCAGCGCCTCGGAGATCACCTTGCGGACGCCGCCGTTGGGCTTGATCTGGTCGAGGGAGGCAAGCTCCACCCCGGGCACGGGTTCGGCGGTGGCCACGTCCAGCACGGTCTTCTTGCGGACGATGTAGAAGGTGCCGTCATCGGCGACCCAGACCTGCTTGTCCCGCAGGCTTTCGAGGAACACCGGAACGGAGGGCAGCCCGGAGGCGGTCAGCGCCTCGAGCGCGGGGCCGACCTTGGTGCGGGAGGGCTTGGCCAGCTCTGCCTGGTGCTCCTGCAGGATCGACTGGAGGTCCTGGGCATGGGCTGTTGCGGGCAGTCCGAGCAACAGGAGAACCGCGAGGAGGGCACGAAGCATGGCGAGCGCCTGTATATGGGGAAGATCGGGAGACATGGCGGGGTCAGTGCCCCGCCATGCCGGCGTACTGTCCGGAGGGCGTGCGGCGCGCGTGGCGCCGCCGCCGTCAGGAGATCAGTAGTTGGACTTGATCTGCACGCAGGTGGAGGTCTCGGTGTTGTACATGCCGCACTGGAGCTCTTTCCAGTCGGACTCGAGCACCGCGGATTCCGGCAGGAAGTCGGTCCAGGCATCGCCCGGGACCGGCTCGGTCGAGGAGATGATGTCGAACTGGCCGTCTGCACGGATCTCGCCGATCAGGACCGGCTTGGACAGGTGGTGGTTCACGCCCATCACGGCGGTGCCGCCGGTCAGGTTCGGGAATTCCTGGCCCCACATCGCTTCGCGCACGGCGTCGACATCGGTGGTGCCGGCCTGCTCAACCGCGTTCACCCACATGTTGAAGCCGATGTAGTGGGCTTCCATCGGGTCGTTGGTCACGCGCTTCTCGTCGCCGATGAAGGCATGCCACTGCTCGATGAATTCGGCGTTGGCCTCGGTGTCGGCGGACATGAAGTAGTTCCACGCGGCGAGGTGGCCGACGAGGTTGGAGGTATCCAGACCCGACAGTTCCTCTTCGCCCACGGAGAAGGCGACGACCGGGATGTCGTCGGCAGAGATGCCTGCCGCGGCCAGTTCCTTGTAGAAGCCGATGTTGGCGTCGCCGTTGATCGTGGAGATCACGCCGACCTGCTTGCCGTCTTCACCCAGCGCCACGACGTCGGACACGATGGTCGCCCAGTCCGAGTGGCCGAAGGGGGTGTAGTTCACGAAGATGTCCTCCGCGGCGATGCCCTTGTCCTTCAGGTAGGACTCGAGGATGTTGTTCGTGGTGCGCGGATACACGTAGTCGGTGCCGAGCAGGGCGAATTTCTCGACGCCCAGTTCCTCGAGGAAATAGTCCACGGCCGGGATCGCCTGCTGGTTCGGCGCGGCGCCGGTGTAGAACACGTTCTTGGAGCTCTCTTCGCCTTCGTACTGCACCGGGTAGAACAGCAGGCCGTTCAGCTCTTCGATCACGGGCAGCACGGACTTGCGCGACACGGAGGTCCAGTTGCCGAAGATCACGTCCACATTGTGAACGGTCAGCAGCTCGCGCGCCTTCTCGGCGAAGAGCGGCCAGTCGGAAGCGGGGTCGACCACGACGGCTTCGAGTTCGCAGCCCAGCACGCCGCCCTTTTCGTTCTGCGCGGCCACCAGCATTTCCATGGTGTCTTTCAGGGTCGTCTCGGAAATGGCCATGGTGCCGGACAGCGAGTGGAGGACGCCGACCTTGATCGGCTCTGCGCAGTCCTGCGCGGAAGCGGTGCCGGCAATGATCGCCGTGGTGGCAGCACCGGCGAGAAGTTTGGTGAATCTGTTCATTCTTGTCTCCCTGCGAAGGTGTCCCTCGGCGCGGCAAGGCGCGCTCCTGTCCCTCGCGTTCCTGTTGCATCCCGTGCGGCAGCGTGATCGAGGCGATGATCCTGGGCTTTCGCACGCCCTCTGAAGCCCGACGAAATCCGTCACATCTGCAGGGGCAGCGTCACTTGGGGGCGCGAGACGATGTTCGGTCAATCACGGCGCGGGCGACGCATGGTGAATCGCAAGGTGTGCCCACGAAATGACCTGATAATTGGGTGAGTGATCAAAATATGGGCGGAATTTCGGGGTCGGTTGCCAAAATTTTGGGGAATCGTTGTTCTGACAGCCGGATGGCGTCTACGAATTGTGCAAGTGGAAGACGGGGGACCCGCGTGACATTTTATCAGCGCGAGGATGTGGAGGCGCCCGCAAGCGCCCCGAACGCCCAGCCGAGGGCGGTGGGCGACCTCGTGCTGTCGGCCAAGTCGCGGAGCGGTGTCTCTGCCATCGACCGGCTGCGGACGTCCGGCTGCCTGAAGACGCTGTTTCCGCGCAATGCCGAGGCCGTCGAAGCCATCCTGATCAACACCTCCGGCGGGCTGACCGGCGGCGACCGCCTGGCGCAGGTCGCGGAGGCGGGCGCCGGCGCCCGTCTGACGCTGACCACCCAGGCTGCGGAGCGGGCGTATCGTTCGGCCTCCGGCTGGGCGCGGGTCGATACGCGGCTGACGGTGCATGCGGGGGGCCGCATCGACTGGCTGCCGCAGGAACTGATCCTCTTCGAAGGCGCCCGGCTGCAGCGCAGCCTGCGCGCCGACCTGCATGGCGACGCCCGCCTGTTACTGGTGGAGCCGGTGATTTTCGGGCGCGCGGCCATGGGCGAACGGCTGCACGACGCAGCCCTGCGCGACCGGATCGAGATCCGCCGCGACGGCGTACCGATCTATTCCGATGCGGTGCGGCTTGAAGGCGACCTGACCCTGCAGATGGCGCGGCCCGCGGTGGGCTGCGGCGCCGGTGCCATGGCCTGCATTGTATACGTCGGTGCGGATGCGGAGGGGCGGCTGGCCCAGCTCCGGTCGCATATGCCCGCCACCGGCGGCGCTTCCCTCCTGCGCCCCGACGTGCTTGTGGCGCGCGTGCTGGCCGAGGACGGCTTCACGCTGCGCAAGACCCTTCTGCCCGCGCTGGACCTGCTGTCCGGCCACGGGCTGCCCGTATCATGGAGACTTTGACGGCATGCAACTGACCCCCCGCGAAAAGGACAAGCTTCTGGTGGCCATGGCCGCCGAGGTGGCACGCAAGCGGCTGGCCCGCGGTGTGAAGCTGAACCACCCGGAGGCCATCGCGCTGATCACCGACGCGGTCGTCGAAGGCGCGCGCGACGGCCGGTCCGTGGCCGACCTGATGCAGGCCGGGGCAGAGGTCGTCAGCCGCGAGCAGTGCATGGAAGGCATCGCCGAGATGATCCCCGAGGTGCAGGTCGAGGCGACCTTTCCCGACGGGACCAAGCTGGTGACAGTGCACAACCCGATCCGCTGAGCGGGCGGCGGGCGTCGATTGAGTATTTGGAAAGCAGAGAAACAGGGGACTTCGAGATGAAGAAAGTAATGGGACTGGCGGCAACGGCCGCGATGGTGGCGGCGCCCGCAGTGGCACATGAGGCCGGAGCGCACATGCACCCGCATGGGTCCGAGGGCTGGCTGGCGATGACGGCAGCAGCGGTGCTGGTGGTCGCTGCGATCATCGTGGCGCGGTGGACCAGATGATCCCCGGAGAGCTGTTCCCCGCCGAGGGCGAGATCGTCCTGAACGCTGACCGCGGGGCGATCACGATCATGGTCGCGAACACCGGCGACCGGCCGGTTCAGGTGGGGTCGCACTACCATTTCGCGGAGACCAACCCGGCGCTCGACTTCGACCGGGAGGCGGCGCGGGGCATGCGGCTCGACATCGCGGCGGGGACCGCGGTGCGGTTCGAGCCGGGCCAGCGGCGGCAGGTCAACCTGATCCCCATCGGCGGGTCGCGCCACGTCTACGGATTCAACCAGAAGGTCATGGGCGCCCTCTGAAGGGGCGTAACCGGCCTCATACCAACCGGGAGTACCAAGTCATGTGCAACGCCTGCTTGATCGAGAACGTGCGGAAGTCCGCCTTTTCCCGACGCGATTTCTTTCGCCGCAGCGCCGCGGCGGGGGTGGCCGCCGTCGCCGCCGGTGCGGTGACCGCGCGGCCGGCGCTGGCGCAGTCGTCGGGGAAGGTCGTTGACCTCACCTGGACGCTGACGCCCGAGTTCCCGACTTTCGACGGCAATCCCGGCATCATGTTCGAGCCCGACAAGGAGTATGCCGCGGACGGCTACAAGATCTGGAAGGTCACCTTCTACGAGCATTCGGGCACCCACATCGACGCGCCCGCGCATTTCGCGGAAGGCGCAGATTCGGTCGACGAACTCGCGCCGGAGAGCCTGATGTGCCCGCTCTGCGTGGTCGACATCACCGCGAAGGCCGCCGAGGACCCGAACGCCATGGTCGAGGCCGAGGACATCGAGGCGTGGATCTCGGCCAACGGTGACATTCCCGAGGGCGCCTGCGTGGCGATGAACTCAGGCTGGGAAGAGAAGATGGGCAGCGACGCCTATCGCACCAACGCCGAAGGGAATTTTGCCTTCCCGGGGTTCGCGAAGTCCGCGACCGACATGCTGCTGGATATGGGCGTGGCCTCGATCGGGGTGGACACGCTGTCGCTCGACCCCGGCAACTCCGCCGACTTCGCCGTGCACTATTCCTGGCTGCCCGCCGGGCGCTACGGGATCGAGAACCTGAAAGGGCTGGGCCAGTTGCCGGCCACCGGCGCGACGCTGTTTGTCGGCGCGCCGAAGCACGAGGCGGGCACGGGCGGCCCGGCGCGCGTGCTGGCGGTCGTCTGATGGCGGTTGTCCCCCTCCTGTCCGACGAGGACCTGTCGGAGACGGCCCGCGCCGTCTTCGACGACATCCGCCGCGTGCGGGGGACCGACTTCGTCAACAATTTCTGGCGCGCGCTGGCCAACGATCCGCCGCTTTTGCAGGCGACCTGGGAGCGGCTGAAGGTTGTGATGGCGCCCGGGGCACTCGACCCGCTGACGAAGGAGATGATCTATGTCGCCGTCTCGGCTGCGAACGGTTGCGAATACTGCTGCCATTCGCACAGCGCTGCCGCCAAAGCGAAGGGCATGACCGAAGAGATGCATGGCGAGCTTCTGGCGGTGATCGGAATGGCCATGCAGACGAACGGGATCGTCAACGCGTTGCAGGTCCCGGTCGACGAGGCGTTCAAGGCATGACCGGGGGCGTGAGTGGGAGGTATGTCAACCATGCAGGGAGCGCGCGCCGCAGCCTCTCTGCCTTTACCTACAGGAGCATTTTCGTGCAGTCCTCTTCCCCGCTCACCTGTTATCTCCGCGTCGCGGAACGTCAGGCCATGCTGGCCCTCATGGCGGCCGAGGCGTCGGCTGTCATCACCATGCGCACGCTCGGCTTCATGGGCATCTGGTCGGTGCCTGCGTCCGAGAACACGCGCATGGTCTCGGAAAAGCAGGCCGCGATGGTCGAGGCCGGGCACGGGATGATCCGGGCGGCGTGGCGGGGCGAGGCGCCGGATGCGGTCTATGACGCCGTGGTGCTGCCGTTCGACAGGACCGCCCGGGAAAACCGGCGCCGGCTGTCGCGAAGAGGATTCCGGCGGCCCTGAGGGGGACGCCTTGCGGCCGGTGAGGCCGGAAAGAACAAGCCGCCGGGGCGCCCTGCGTGGGCAGACCGGCGAACGAGGGAGATTACAGGAATGCCGACGTCCATCAAACGCGCCGACTATGCCGCCATGTTCGGCCCCACCACCGGGGACCGCCTGCGTCTGGCCGATACCGATCTGATCATCGAGGTCGAACGCGACCTGACCGCCGAAGCCGTGGGTGCCGCGGTCAGCGGTGCCAGCGGCGCCAACGCCGCAGTCTATGGTGAAGAGGTCAAGTTCGGCGGCGGCAAGGTGATCCGCGACGGCATGGGCCAGAGCCAGGTCACCCGGGCCGAGGGCGCCGTCGACACCGTCATCACCAACGCGCTGATCGTCGACTGGACCGGCGTCTACAAGGCTGACGTGGGGCTGAAGGACGGGCGCATCGCGGCCATCGGCAAGGCGGGCAACCCGGACACCCAGTCGGGCGTGAACATCATCGTCGGCCCCGGAACGGAGGCCATCGCGGGCGAAGGGCGCATCCTGACGGCGGGCGGCTTCGACAGCCACATCCACTTCATCTGCCCGCAGCAGATCGAGGACGCTCTGCATTCCGGCCTGACCACCATGCTGGGCGGCGGCACTGGCCCCGCGCATGGCACGCTTGCCACCACCTGTACGCCGGGGCCGTGGCATCTTGGCCGGATGCTGCAGGCGGCGGATGCCTTTCCGATGAACCTCGCCTTTGCGGGCAAGGGGAACGCGTCGCTGCCTGCCGCGCTGATCGAGCAGATCAAGGGCGGCGCCTGCGCTCTGAAGCTGCACGAGGACTGGGGCACCACCCCCGGCGCCATCGACTGCTGCCTTTCGGTGGCGGACGACTGGGACGTGCAGGTGATGATCCACACCGACACGCTGAACGAGAGCGGCTTTGTCGAGAACACGGTGAAGGCCATGAAGGGCCGCACCATCCACGCCTTCCATACCGAGGGCGCGGGCGGCGGGCACGCCCCCGACATCATCAAGATCTGCGGCGAGAGCTTTGTCCTGCCGTCCTCGACCAACCCGACGCGGCCTTTCACGGTGAACACCATCGAGGAACACCTCGACATGCTCATGGTCTGTCACCACCTCGACAAGTCGATCCCCGAGGACGTGGCCTTTGCCGAAAGCCGCATCCGGCGCGAGACCATCGCCGCCGAGGACATCCTGCACGACATGGGCGCGTTCTCGATCATCGCGTCCGACAGTCAGGCCATGGGCCGCGTGGGCGAGGTGCTGATCCGCACCTGGCAGACCGCTGACAAGATGAAGAAGCAGCGCGGCAGGCTGTCGGAGGAAAAGGGCGACAACGACAACTTCCGCGTCCGCCGCTACATCGCCAAGTACACGATCAACCCGGCCATCGCGCATGGCATCGCGCACGAGATCGGCTCAATCGAGGCAGGCAAGCGCGCGGACCTCGTGCTCTGGAACCCGGCGTTCTTCGGTGTGAAGCCCGAGATGGTGCTGATCGGCGGGACAATCGTCTGTGCGCAGATGGGCGATCCGAACGCGTCGATCCCGACGCCGCAGCCGGTCTATTCGCGCCCGATGTTCGGGGCCTACGGCCGCAGCGTGGAGAACTCTGCCGTGACCTTCGTGTCGGAGGCCGCGCAGTCGGAAGGGATCGGGGCGTCGCTTGGGCTCGCAAAGTCCACCGTGGCGGTGCGCAACACCCGCGGCATCGGCAAGGCCGACCTGAAGCTGAACGACGCGACCCCGAAGATCGAGGTGAACCCGGAAACCTACGAAGTGCGCGCGGACGGCGAACTGCTGACGTGCCAGCCGGCGACCGAACTGCCGATGGCACAAAGGTATTTCCTGTTCTGACGTGCCGGACGGAAGGTCAGGGCCGCCGGTCGCTGCCAGTCATCGCGGAACGCGGCGGCATGTGCGCCGCTGCGTCCCGCCTGTCGTTTGCAGGGTGCGATCCGGACCCTTGCGGGCAGTAGACTGGCTCTTGCCCGGACAGCTCGACATGGAATTCCTTGATCATCTGCATGCGCTCCCGGATGGAATCCAGAGAGGTGGAGATGCGGGATATGATTTGCCTGTTGCCCATGCGAAACTGGTTAAGTCGATGGGGTAAAAACTTGGTTATCAAATCGAACAAGACGCGCGTTTTTCCATCGGCCAGAGGCACGCGCGGCGGGAGAATACCGATGCGAATCTTGGGCTTGGTGGCAGCGATGCTGGTCGCGGGGCCGGTGGCGGCGGAGTGTCCGGTGGCCGCGGACCTCAAGACAGGCATCCGGTTCGACGTGGACGAGGGCGACAGCGAGGTCTTTCGCAGCCTGCGCCCCGGCGTGGTCGAAGCGATCTATTCGCACGCCGACGGCGGCGCGACGCGTACGCTGCTGGGGCAGGGGGTCTACCTTCTGGAACTCGTGGAGATGGCGGGCAAGGAACCGGACCCCTCGACCCGCATGACCTATGCCTTCCCGCAGAATGCCGAGCACCTGCCGCGGCCCGTGCCGGGGTCGACCGCCCAGTTCGAGCTGCTGCGCAACGAGAACGGCAGCCTCGAGCGCGAAGTGCAGTCCTACGACTTCGGACCACAGGCCCGCGCGACCTTCGGCGCCTGCACCTACGACATGATCCCGATCGAGATCCGCTATTCGGAGGACGACTCCAACACCGTGGATCTGCTGCATTATCTGCCGGAACTGGGCATCGCCTATTTCGCGGGCAGCACCTATGACGGGACCACCGACCTCTACAGCTATCACCGGATCGAGGCAGTGAAATGAACGATATCCCCGTGGCACAGATCCTGAAACGCGGCGAGGGCGCAGGCGCCCCCGAGACCGTGGTTCTGGATTATGACGGCCGCTTTCTGCGGCGCAAACGGCTGGTGGCCGAGAGCGGACTGGCCTTTGTGGTCGACCTGGAAAAGACCACCTCGCTCGACGATGGCGATGCGCTGGAGCTGGGCGACGGACGGCTTGTGGCGGTGAAGGCCGCGGCCGAGGAGGTGCTGGAAATCCGCGGTCGGCTGGCGCGTCTGGCCTGGCACATCGGCAACCGCCACACGCCCTGCCAGATCCTCGATGACCATCTTGTGATCCAGCGTGATCCGGTGATCCGCCACATGCTCGAACACGTGGGCGCCGAAGTGCGCGAAGCCGTGCGGCCGTTTACCCCCGAGGGCGGCGCCTACGGGCATGGCCGCACCCACAGCCATGAACACGGCCATACCGCCCATGCACATTGACCCCCGCCTCCTGACGGTCGCGCAATGGCTGTCGCCGTCCTACCCCTTGGGATCGTTCGCCTTTTCCCAGGGGCTGGAGCGCGCCTGCGCGGACGGCCAAGTGCACGACGCCCGGTCGCTGGAGGCCTGGCTGCGCGACGTGGTCGAGGTGGGCAGCGGACGGTCGGACGCGGTCTGGATCGCGCGTGCGTGGCACGAGGACCTGCCGCTTGCCGAACTGGACGCGCTGGCGCGGTCCTACATGCCCTCCTCCGACCGCCTGAGGGAGGCGGAGCGGCAGGGCGCGGCCTTTGCCCGGATCACCTCTGACGTCTGGCAGATCGAGGTGCCCGCGGTGGTGCTGCCGGTCGCCCTGGGCCATGCCGCGCGCCGCGTGGGGCTGGAGCTTGGGCCGCTGCTCATCCTTTATCTTCAGGGGGTTGTGAGCAATCTCGTGGCCTGCGGACAACGGCTGATGCCGCTGGGCCAGACCGATGCACAACGGATCGTCGCCGCGCTGTCGGCGCCCTGCGTCGCGGTGGCGGAGACCGTCGTGACAGAGGGCGGCGAGATCTGGTCGAACAGCTTCATGGCGGATATCGCCTCCATGACACACGAGACACTGGACGTAAGGATTTTCCAATCGTGACAACCATGAACGGGCCGCTTCGCATCGGGATCGGGGGACCGGTCGGAGCGGGCAAGACGACGCTGACCGCCCGCCTCGCGGAGCGTCTGAAGAACGATTATTCGATCGGGGTCATCACCAACGACATCTACACGCAGGAGGACGCAGAGGCGCTGATGCGCATGCAGATCCTGCCGATGGACCGGATTATCGGTGTGGAAACAGGGGGTTGCCCGCATACGGCAATCCGCGAGGACGCCTCGATCAACCTGGCCGCGGTGGCGGAAATGGTGGAGCGGCACCCCGAGGTGGAGGTCGTCCTGATCGAATCCGGCGGCGACAACCTGAGCGCCACCTTCTCGCCGGAACTGGCGGATTTTACCGTCTATGTCATTGATGTTGCTGCCGGAGAAGAGATCCCGCGGAAGGGCGGGCCTGCCATCCGGCGCTCGGACCTGCTGGTCATCAACAAGACCGACCTTGCGCCTTACGTGGGGGCTTCGCTCGACGTGATGCGTGAGGATGCCACCCGGGTCAGGGACGGTCGTCCCTTTATCTTCACCAGCCTGCGGCAGGGCACCGGGGCTGATGACGTTGTTCAGCAGATCCAGGCACTTACCGGGATCTAGACCCAGGCCTTACAGCGAAGCCCAGTCGGTGAAACGCCACGACTTGGGCTTCGGAGCCACCGGCAGTTCGGGTTGCGGTTTGCGTGTCTTGCGAGCCATTCTTGGCACCTCCTTTGACAAGATTAACCTGTGCTCTATCAGGAGGTTCCACCAGTACGGAATACGTGACCGGAGTGTGGCAGGATCACCCCGGCGGAATGATGCCCTTGGTCAGCAGGATGTTGCCGTAAAGTCTTGTTTCCCCGGTCTGAATCACGGCGAAACTACTTTTGGCCCGGTCGTAGAAGGCGAATCTTTCGGCGCTGGTAATCTTCGTTGGATTATCGGAAACGCGGTCGATAATGCCTTGGAATTCCGCGACAATCTCGGGCACGGCGTCCGCATCGCCCACGACCTGCATGGTATAGGCGGGATCCGGGATGAAGCTGTCGAGCGGCATCAGCGTCAGAACCGCGTCCAGAACGTCGGTCGCCGGGATGCCGTCGAGGCGATGCACCTTGCAGCCCATTGAATAGGCCGGGAAATTCGCATCGGTGATGGCGAGCACATCGCCGTGGCCCATGGCACGCAGCGTGTGGAGGATGTCGGGGGACAGGATAGCCGGGATATTGCGCAACATGGCGCCATGAAGCGCGAGAACGGCGAAACTGGCAAGTGTAAATGGCGCGTCCGCGCCGTTCATCCTGTCGCGTTAACCTTTGCGAAAGGTGAGTCCCGGCCGGTTTGGCCCCCCGAACCGGCCGGTTGGTAACCTTTTCGGGAGAGGCGCTGCCGCACAGGCTCAGAGGCGCCGAAAGCGCCCCGAATCGTCTGCATCCGGTAAGGGACCGGCATGACCGGAGCCTGCGGCTCGACAGTCCTGGTGCCGGAAGGGGAGGGGCCCCGTCGCGCGGGCGGCGCGGAGCCCCGAAAGCGTGCTCAGAGCAGCTCGAGGTTGCCTGCGGACTGCTTGCCGTCGCGGCCGGTCTGCAGCTCGTAGCTGACTTTCTGGTTGTCGGCGAGGCCGGTCAGGCCGGAACGCTCGACTGCGGAAATGTGGACGAACACGTCCTTGCCGCCCTCATCCGGCTGGATGAAGCCATAACCTTTGGTGGTGTTGAACCATTTCACGGTGCCTTTGGCCATCGTGATGTCTCCTGTCTTGTTCCGCACGCGGGAGTGCTGCGGGTCGGCGTAGGTCAGAGCAAAATCGGTGCTCTGTCGCCGTATGAGGGAGACAGGTAGGCGATCTGGTAACGTAGCAAGGGCAATCGTATCTCAGATCTGGTGATTCTGAGCAAGAGAGATTGCGTTAACGTTGTGTTGAACGCGCAGCGCGACAGGCGCTTTTCGGCCTGAGCGTCAAATCTGCGTCGTCTGGCGCCGTTCTTTTCGGCGGCGTAGACATCGGGCGCGGCGGTCTGCGCCCGAGCCGCAGGGAGAGGGCACTCTCCCTGCGTCCGGTTCTGCCCGAAGGCAGAGTCGTCAGAGCAGCTCGAGGTTGCCTGCGGACTCTTTGCCGTCACGGCCGGTCTGCAGCTCGTAGCTGACTTTCTGGTTGTCGGCGAGGCCGGTCAGGCCGGAGCGCTCGACTGCAGAGATGTGCACGAACACATCCTTGCCGCCGGATTCCGGTTGAATGAAGCCGAAGCCTTTGGTGGTGTTGAACCATTTCACGGTGCCAGTGGCCATCGTGTGTCTCCTGATAGATTTACCGCACGCAAAATCGCTACGGTCCGGCGTAGGTCAGAGCAAAATCGATGCTCTGTCGCCGGATGAGGGAGACAGGGAGGCGATAGTGGTAACTGCAGCAAGACGGCGTATGACAGGTTGAGGGCCCGGACGCAAGGGGGAAGGTGTGTCGCCTGTCAGCGGCGTATCTGTGCGCTGTCGGCGGACCGAGGGGATCGGGATCGCGGCGCCGGGGGGCCGATCAGTGGCTGGCTGCCGACGATTCCTCTTCGGGGCCAGGGCTGCCGGGGGGCATCCGGTGTCGCCGTTTGCCGAGGCGGGCGCCTTTCGCGAACAGCAGCTTTCCCAGCCGCATCGGGCGTGCCTGAGGGTGCGCGGGGACTTCGTCAGACGGTGCGCCAAAGGCCACGGCATCGCACAGCCTAGTTTCCAGGTCGTGGGGCGGCGCGGGCTGGCGGACGACATCGTTCAGGGCTTCGGACCCGTAGTGATGGACAAGGGTGGTCAGCAGGGCGTCGTGATCGGACTCCAGATCCGCCATCTGCCGCCAGTGCGTGGCGTAGCCTTCGCCATCCGCGAGCCGGTCGTTCGCGGCCAGTCCCGTCGCCAGTTTCGCGCGGAGCTGTGCGGTGGAGCGGATCGGCAGGTGCAGGACACGTATCCCGCAATTCACGGACCGGGCGTACTTGTGCTTGCCGAGAAACCGGTGATTGCCCTGGGCGACGGTCAGGTCCCTGTCGGCAACCGCGAGGTTGATCGCGGACTTGCGGATCCAGATGGCCGTGTCGTTCCAGCGGCCGATACGGCTATGAGGCTGCACCTTGCCCTTCTCCAGCAGGACCGCGTTGTCCCAGAACATGTGCACGCATTGTCTGAACGACCGGCGCCGCAGGGTTCTGCTGAGGTCCTTGCGGGAGCGGACATCGAGGAACTCGTCGGCGTCCAGAAAGAACAGCCAGCCGGTTTCGCCCCTGGCCACAAGCTCGTTCTTCACGGAGGTCATGAGCCGGCCCTGGGCCAGCTCTGGCTCCTCGAAAGGACGGACGTCGAGGTTCGGGTGCCTGGCCGCCAGTTCCGCCAGCTTCTCGCGGGTGCCGTCCGTGCTCAGGTGATCGTAGATGATGCACTGGTCGAAGATCGACGTGATGTGCGCGATCCAGGTTTCGATGATGTCGATCTCGTTGCGGACCATCCCGGTGCAGAGGAGCCGCCTGTGGGGCCTGCGCGAGACGACGCGCCAGAGGGGGTATGCGCCGGACGTGCGCGCCGAATTCGGTCTGCGGGCCATGGGCGTCTGTCCTTTGCGGCGGAAAGTCACTTGAAAACGGGTCGTGCTGAAAACGCAGGGCAGGGTGGGCTGGCCGCCCACCCTGTATTGCTCAACGCGTGAACTTCTTGTGCTTCAGGCGCTTCGGTTCGAGGGCGTCGGCGCCGAGGCGGCGTTTCTTGTCCTCTTCGTAGTCCTCGAAGTTGCCTTCGAACCATTCCACGTGCGCCTCGCCCTCGAAGGCCAGGATGTGCGTGCAGATCCGGTCGAGGAAGAAACGGTCGTGGGAGATGACCACGGCGCAGCCGGCGAAGTCGACGAGGGCGTCCTCGAGGGCGCGGAGGGTTTCCACGTCGAGGTCGTTGGTCGGTTCGTCGAGCAGGATGACGTTGCCGCCCTCCTTCAGCAGGCGCGCCATGTGCACCCGGTTACGTTCACCGCCCGAAAGCTGGCCCACCTTCTTCTGCTGGTCGCCGCCCTTGAAGTTGAACGCCCCGCAGTAGGCGCGGGAGTTCTGTTCGGCGTCGCCCAGCTTGATCACCTCGGCGCCGCCGGAGATCGCCTGCCAGACGGTGTCGGTGGCGTTCAGGTCGTCGCGCGACTGGTCGACGTAGGAAAGCTGGACGGTATCGCCCAGCTCGACCGTGCCGGCGTCGGGTTTTTCCTGCCCGGTCAGCATCTTGAAGAGCGTCGACTTGCCCGCGCCGTTGGGGCCGATGACGCCCACGATGCCGCCCGGCGGCAGCGAGAAGGACAGGTCCTCGATCAGGAGCTTGTCGCCCATCGCCTTGTTCAGGTGCTCCACCTCGATCACCTTCGCGCCGAGGCGCGGGCCGTTGGGGATGACGATCTGCGCCCTGCCGACGCGTTCGCGCTCGGACTGGTTGGCCATCTCGTTGTAGGCCTGGATCCGCGCCTTGGACTTGGTCTGGCGGGCCTTGGCGCCCTGCCGGATCCAGTCGAGTTCGCGTTCAAGCGTCTTCTGCTTGGCCTTGTCCTCGCGGGCTTCCTGTTCCAGCCGCTTGGCCTTCTGTTCCAGCCAGGAGGAATAGTTGCCCTCGTAGGGGATGCCCCGTCCGCGGTCGAGTTCGAGGATCCAGCCGGTGATCGAATCGAGGAAGTAGCGGTCGTGGGTGACGATCAGGATCGTGCCCTTGTACTCGATCAGGTGCTGCTGGAGCCAGGCGATGGTCTCGGCGTCGAGGTGGTTGGTCGGTTCGTCGAGCAGCAGCATGTCGGGCGCTTCGAGCAGCAGCTTGCAGAGCGCGACGCGGCGCTTTTCACCACCCGAGAGGGTCGCCACATTGGCGTCGTCCGGCGGGCAGCGCAGCGCCTCCATCGAGACGTCGATCTGGCTGTCGAGATCCCAGAGGTTCTCGGCGTCGATCTGGTCCTGAAGCTGGGCCATCTCGTCGGCGGTCTCGTCCGAGTAGTTCATCGCCAGCTCGTTGTACTTGTCGAGGATCGCCTTCTTGCCCGCGACGCCCAGCATGACGTTTTCGCGTACGGTCAGGCTCTCGTCGAGCTGCGGCTCCTGCGGGAGGTAGCCGACCTTGGCTCCTTCTGCGGCCCAGGCCTCGCCGGTGAAGTCCTTGTCGATGCCGGCCATGATCTTCATCAGGGTCGACTTGCCGGCGCCGTTGACGCCGACGACGCCGATCTTCACGCCCGGCAGGAAGGACAGGCGAATGTTTTCAAAGCACTTCTTGCCCCCGGGATAGGTCTTGGAGACGCCGTCCATGTGGTAAACGTACTGGTAAGAGGCCATAACATCGCTCCGCTGAGGGTGTCGGTTTCGTGCGCAGTATCGCATGGGCCGTGAAGGTGCAATCCTGAGCGGCGGGACACCTGCGGGCCGCCCTGCCGGCAAAGCGGCGCGGCGGGCATTTTTCCCCACGATTGCAGTGCCTTGATGGGCGACGCGCGGGGAACCGGCCCGGCGCCCCTGCGATCGGTTTTCGATTAATTCGATCTAAAGACTTCGCGATCATGAATAGCCCGGACCGACGGGGCCGGAGGGCCGCGCCCGTCCAGACCCATTTTCGCCGGAGAAGCCGATGACGTCCGAAACCCTGTCCCGCAAGACCAAGGCGATGAACCTGAAGTGGAAGGTTCCGCTGCAGATCGCGATACCCACGCTTGCGATCGTCCTCGCCGTTTCGGCCTTTGCCTACTGGCAGGCGGCGCGGGCGCTGGAAGAGCGGCGCAGCGCGGTGCTGGAGGCGGTCATGGAAGAACGCCAGGTGGCGCTTCGGGAATGGCTGGCGCAGATCGAGACGGACATCATCCTGATGGCCGAATTCGACAGCACCGGGGATGCGCTGAACCGCTTTACGCGGTCGCGCCGCCTTGTGGGGGAGAACCCGGACGAGACGCTCCGCCAGCTCTATATCGACGAAAACCCCAACCCGGTGGGGGCCAAGGACGAGCTGATGACGGCGCGCGACGGATCGCTCTGGTCGGAGGCGCATGCGCTGTTCCACCCGGACCTGCGCCGGTTTCAGCAGATGCGGGACTACAATGACCTCTTCCTGTTCGATCCGGACGGCAACCTCGTCTACTCCGTCGTCAAGGGACCGGAGTTCGCCACGAATTTCGTGACCGGCCCCTATGCCGACAGCGCTCTGGGCAGGGTCTTCCGGGAGGCCCTGGCGCTGGAGGCCGTCGACGCGGTGTTCTCCGAGATAGAAGCCTACGCCCCGAGGGACGGTCTGCCCGCCAAGTTCGTCGCGGCACCTGTGCTCAACGCGGAGGGCGTTCTCCTGGGGGTCGCGGCGCTGCAGATCAGGGTCGAGGAGGTCGGCACGATCCTCGGACAGACGCCGTTCCTTGGCCGGACCGGCCTGATCTACGCGGTCAATGGCGAGGGGCTGGCGCTGACCGCATCGCAGCACCCGGGCGGGCACGGCATCCTCGACCCGCTGCCGGACCTGCCGCAGGTCATTGCGACGCGCCAGAACGAGACCTTCTTTTCGGACGACGTCACGGGGCTGTCGGGCAATCCGGCGCTGGCGCTGGCCGACAGCTTCGAGGTCAACGGCACGGACTGGCACATCGTGATGGAGCAGGACCGGGAGGAGGCGATGGCCACCGAGAACGGGCTGTTCGTCACGACCGTGGCGCAGGTGCTGATCGTGCTTGTCATGGTGATGGGCGTGGCGATCGTGGTGGCACGGATGCTGACCGGCCGGATCGGCGACCTGCTGCAGAGCGTGCGCCGCATTGCAGACGGCGACTACCATACGGAAGTGGCGCAGGCCGGCACGACCGACGAGATCGGCGACATCGCCCGCGCGCTGAACGGCTTCCGCGAGGACCTGTCCCAGGTCGAGGCGGCGCATGCCCGCGAACAGCAGAAGGCGGCTCAGCAGGCGAAGGCCATGGAGGCGCTGCGCGAGGCGCTGGTCAAGCTGGCGGACGGCGATCTGGACTGTGCGATCCGGCAGACGCTGGACGGCGACTACGCGCCGCTGAAGGAGCACTTCAACGCCACGGCGGAGTCGCTGTCGGCGATCATCGAGGAGTTGCGCTCCAGCGCGATCTCCATGGAGACGGATATCGACCGGCTGGGTGAGGGGGCGGAACAGCTCTCCTCCCGGACGGAGAACCAGGCCGCCACGCTGGAAGAGACGGCAGCCGCGATGGACCAGATCTCGGCCAGTGTGAATTCCACCGCGCGTGGCGCGAAGGAGATCGTCGGCGCCATCGGGGTCGCCCGCGACCAGGCGGAGCGCGGCGAAGAGGTGCGGGGCCGCGCGGTGCACGCCATGAGCGCGATCGAAAGCTCCTCGAAGCAGATCGCGCAGATCATCGGGGTGATCGAGGACATCGCTTTCCAGACCAACCTTCTGTCGCTGAACGCGGGCGTCGAGGCCGCGCGGGCGGGCGAGGTCGGGCGCGGCTTTGCGGTGGTCGCCTCCGAGGTGCGGGCACTGGCGCAGCGGTCGTCGGACAGCGCGTCGGAAATCCGCAGCCTGATCACCAACTCCAGCGAGAACGTGTCGAACGGCGTGCGGCTGGTGTCGGAACTGGGCACCGCGATGGAGGGCATCCTGCACGAGGTCGTCTCGGTCTCCGAACGGGTGCAGCACATCGCGGTCGGCGCGGCAGAGCAGGCGCAGGGCATCGGCGAGATCAACAACGGCATCTCCATGCTCGACCAGGTGACCCAGCAGAACGCCGCGATGGTGCAGGAGAGCGTGGCCTCGGGCCGCGGGCTGAAGGACAAGGCGGTGGGGCTGCGCAGCCTCGTGGCGCGGTTCCGCACCCAGGGCACACCGGGGGCAAAGCCCCGGCCGGTGGCGAGGGACGCAGGTCCGGCCGCAGCCGTGTCCGAGAAGGCGCCCGCGCCCAAGCGCGCCGCACAGAAGACCCAGCCCAGGGCCGCCCGGCCTGCCGCGTCCGGGGGCGGCCATGCCGACACCGCGGACCTTGGCTGGGACCGCGCCGATGCACGGCCCCTGCCTGCGAAAAGCGCGTCCCCGGTCCGTGCAGCCGCCGGCGGAGCCGCGCCGCTGTGGCAGGATTTCTGAGAAACGGCAGCGGCTTGACGGCGATCCGCTTGATCCGGGCCCCGGGAATGCGTAGGCCTGAAAACAGGAGCCACGCAGGAACAGGACCCGCGATTGAGACCGTCGGACATGCCATCCGCGTTCCGGCCCGGCGCCCGCGTGGGACTGCTGGGCGGATCGTTCGATCCCCCGCACATGGGGCACGTGCAGCTGTCGCGGGAGGCGCTGAAGCGTTTCGGCCTCGACCGGGTGGTGTGGCTGGTGAGCCCCGGCAACCCGCTGAAACCCCATCCGCCCGCGCCCCTGGCCGAGCGGGTGGTGGTGGCAGAGGCCATCCTCGGCGGCCATCCCGCCATCTCCGTCAGCGACATCGAGGACCGGCTGGGCACGCGCTACACCGCCGAGACGCTGGCCGCGCTGACCGGGCTTTGCCCGCGTGTCCGGTTCACTTGGCTGATGGGCGCCGACAACCTCGTGCAGTTCCACCGCTGGGACAACTGGCACGACATCCTGGACCGCGTGCCGGTGGGCGTGCTGGCCCGTCCGGGCCACAGGCTATCGGCGCAGAGGTCGGTCGCGGCGCGGACTTATGCCGATGCCCGCATCCCCGCCCGGGCCTCGCGCCTGCTGGGGTCGGTGGCGGCGCCGGCGTGGTGTTTCGTCAACATGCCGATGCGCCCGGACAGTTCGAGCGCGCTTCGGGCGGACGGCCGCTGGGGGTCGAAAACGTGAACGCCCGGGCCCAATTGCCCGGTTGCGGCGGGCTGTCGGATTGGCTTAGATCGCCGTCATGACCACCGGGGTTTCAAGACGTTCCTTTCTTTTCGGCGCGGGCGCCCTGGCGCTTTCCGCAGGCGGAGCCATGGCGCGGCCGCCAGAGGTGTCGCTCAGGCCGGTGGCCCGGGGCGACGACCTGCGGCTGCGCAACCTGCCCTCCATCGAGGAGATCATCGCGCGGGCGAAGCTCGACGGCACCGTGGGGTTCTGCGTCTCGGACGCGGCCACCGGCGAGGTGCTGGAAAGCCATGATGCCGAGATCGGCCTGCCGCCCGCCAGCGTCGCCAAGGCGCTGACATCGGGCTACGCGCTGGCCCATCTGGGCCCAGATCACCGCTTCGAGACGCGGGTGCTTGTGACCGGCGCCGTGACGGACGGCGTGGTGCAGGGCGACGTGATCCTCGCCGGAGGCGGCGATCCGACGCTGGAGACCGATCACCTCGCCACGCTGGCGCAGCGGCTGAAGGCGGCGGGCGTCACCGGCGCGACCGGCGGCTTCCGCGTCTGGGGCGGCGCGCTGCCCTACCAGCACGACATCGACACCGCCCAGCCCGACCACGTGGGCTACAACCCGGCGGTGTCCGGCCTCTGCCTGAACTACAACCGGGTGCATTTCGAGTGGCGCCGGGCCGGGGCCGAGTACGAGGTCACGATGGACGCGCGGTCGGGCGCGCACCGGCCGGAGGTGCGCATGGCGCGCATGGCCGTCGAGGCCCGGAGCATGCCGGTCTACACCTATAACGACGCCAACGGGCAGGACGCCTGGACCGTGGCGAAGGGCGCGCTGGGCTCTGGCGGGGCGCGCTGGCTGCCGGTCCGCAAGCCGGAGCTTTACGCCGGCGAGGTGTTCCAGAGCTTCGCGCGCGCGCAGGGCATCAAGCTGGGCGCGCCGCAGGTGATCGAGGATCTGCCCGAGGGGGCAGAGCCCGTGGCCCGTATCGAAAGCGGCCTGCTGACCGACATCCTGCACGACATGATGACCTATTCGACCAACCTGACGGCGGAGGTCGTGGGCCTGTCGGCCAGCCGGGCGCGCCTGGGGCGGTTGCCGCGCGACCTGCGCGAATCCGCGGGCGCGCTGAACGACTGGGCGAAGGAGAGCCTGGGCGTGCCGGAGATCGGGCTGGTCGATCATTCGGGGCTGGGCGATCTGAGCCGTGTGCCTGCCGCGCGGATGATGGAGGCGCTTGTCGCCCTGCACCGCGACAAGCAGCTGAAACCGCTGATGAAACCCTTCCTGATGCGCGACGCCCAGCGCCGCGTGATGGACAACCACCCGATCGCGGTCCATGCGAAGACCGGGACGCTGAACTTCGTCAGCGGGCTGGCGGGCTTTGCCGATCTGCCGAAGGGGCGGGAACTGGCCTTTGCGATCTTCACCGCCGATCTCGACCGCCGCGCCAAGCTGACGGTGGAAGAGCGGGAACGCCCTGACGGCGCCTCGTCCTGGAACGTCCGGGCGAAGATGCTGCAGCAGGCGCTGATCGAACGCTGGGGCGTGCTTTACGAGACCTGAGCCGTGGGGGCTGATCCTCTCGGCTTGTGGTTGGCACCACGGCCCGCAGCGTACCTCGCAGCGGCCTTTTCCGATAAAGTCAACGGCTTCGCGTGCCACGGGCGCCTGTCCGCGGAACGTTGCAAGGCCCGTCCGCCCGCGGAACGCAGGGTAGGGCGGGGCTTTGCGCCGCCCCGCCTCCGGCTCAGTTGGTGATGACCACCCGCATGTTCTGCTTGCCGACCTGCTGGGTCAGGCCGAAGAGCACGGCGGCGTGTTCCGGGTGCAGCCGCACGCAGCCCGCCGAGGCCGGACGCCCCAGGCGCGAGATCTGGTCGGTGCCGTGGATCGCGTAATTGCCGTTGAAGAAGATCGCGTAGGGCATCGGCGCGTTGTTGTAGAGGCTCGACTTGTGGTGGCGCGACAGCCACTTCGCCGACCAAGCGCCGCGCGGCGTGTACTTGCCGCTGCGCGCGGTCGAGACCGGCCACTGGTAGGCCACCTGGCCGTTGTAGATCACCGTCATGGTCTGCGACGAGATATCGACCTGCGCCACGAGCGGCGCGGCAAGCGCGCCCAGCGGCAGAAGGCAGGTCATCACCGCACCGAAGGCGGCAGCAAGAAATCGGTTCATAATTGTCCCTCCAGGAAAACGCGGGCAGCGCAATTGGCGAAAATATGCCGATCCAGAGGATACAATGCCGTTAACGCCCGGTCAGTCCGGGAATCCTGACCCCTGAGGGCTTCACGGCGACATTCGCGCCGACCGATGCGAAAATGCCGCGGTCGGGCGCGTTTTCTGCGGCGATATCAGAGGGAAAGGTGACGCGCGCGGGCGCCGCGCTCGATCGCGGCGGCGTGCAGGCGATCTATGTTCAATTCGTAGCGAATCTCTTCGAGCAGCCTGAGTTCGGTTTCCCGCAGCGTGCCGTCGGCAGCCGCCACGTCGCAGGCCAGCGCATAGGCGGTCTCGAACAGGCGTTCGGGCAGGTTGTCCCGCATCAGGCCGAAGAGCGCGTCAAGCCCGTCTTCCTGGTCGAACAGCTCGAACACCAGCCGCGACATGGCGCCGATCCGGTCGTTGTCGTAGTCGGCGAAGACCGGCAGCAGGTTCACCGCGGAGTCGATCTTGACCAGTTCCGAGGTCCGGACGTTCTCGTCCGAGGCGGAGACCGCGATCATCAGGGCCACGAGGCAGTCCTGCGGGCTGAGCGGGTGTGTCACGTCGGTCATGGTCGAAGCCTTCGTCTGGTCAGCAAGTCTCGTATATCCGCTGTTTATTGACCCCGGCGCGCCGGGGCAATAGGAAGCGCGCGGTATCCACCCCCTTATGATCCCGAGGAGTTCCGGACATGTCCGATCTGCGTGACGCCGCCATGACGGCAAAGGCCTGGCCCTTTGAAGAGGCGCGCCGGATCCTCAAACGCTACGAAAAGACGCCGCCGGAAAAGGGTTACGTGCTGTTCGAGACGGGCTATGGCCCCTCGGGCCTGCCGCATATCGGCACCTTCGGCGAGGTGGCGCGGACCTCGATGATCCGCCGGGCCTTCCAGGAGATCTCGGACATTCCGACGCGGCTGATCTGTTTCTCGGACGACATGGACGGGATGCGCAAGGTGCCGGGCAACGTCCCGAACCAGGAGCGCCTGCGGGAGGACCTGCAGAAGCCGCTGACCTCGGTCTACGATCCGTTCGAGACGCACGAGTCCTTCGGCCACCACAACAACGCCATGCTGCGGCGGTTCCTCGACACCTTCGGGTTCGAGTACGAGTTCATCTCGGCCACGGAGTTCTACAAGTCGGGCCAGTTCGACGAGACGCTGCTGCGTGCGGCGGAGCGGTACGACGACCTGATGAAGATCATGCTGAAGTCGCTGCGCGAGGAGCGCCAGCAGACCTATTCGATCTTCCTGCCGATCCACCCGGAGACGGGCCGCGTGATGTACGTGCCGATGAAGAACGTCGATGCGGCGAAGGGCGAGATCACCTTTGACGACGAGACCGGGCGCGAATGGACGCTGCCGGTGACCGGCGGGCAGGTGAAGCTGCAGTGGAAGCCGGATTTCGGCGCCCGCTGGGCGGCGCTTGGCGTCGATTTCGAGATGTACGGCAAGGACCATTCGACCAACACGCCGATCTACGACGGCATCTGCCGGGCGCTGGGGGCGCGTGCGCCCGAGCACTTCACCTACGAGCTGTTCCTCGACGACAAGGGGCAGAAGATCTCCAAGTCGTCGGGCAACGGCATCTCGATCGACGAGTGGCTGAGCTATGCCTCGACCGAGTCGCTGTCCTACTTCATGTTCCAGAAGCCGAAGACGGCGAAGCGGCTGTATTTCGACGTGATCCCGAAGGCGGTGGACGAGTATCACCAGCAGCTCCGGGCCTATCACGGGCAGGACGCGGCGGCGCAGCTCAACAACCCGGTGTGGCACATCCACGGCGGCGACGTCCCGGAAAGCACGCTTGTCGTCCCGTTCTCCATGCTGCTGAACCTCGCATCGGCGGCCGGGGCGGAGGACAAGGCGGCGATGTGGGCCTTCATCAACCGCTACGCGCCCGATGCCACGCCCGAGACGCATCCCGACCTCGACGCGGCGGCGGGCTTTGCCGTGAAGTACTACGAGGACTTCGTGAAGCCGTCGAAGGTCTTCCGCGCGCCCGACGCGCAGGAGCGCGCGGCGATGGAGGACCTCGCGGCCCGGCTGCGCGGCTGGGACGGCGGCGCCGACGACGAGGCGCTGCAGTCGCTGGTCTTTGCCGTCGGCAAGGAGCACGGGTTCGAGAACCTGCGCGACTGGTTCAAGGCGCTGTACGAGGTGCTTCTGGGCCAGAGCCAGGGTCCGCGCTTCGGCGGGTTCATCGCGCTTTACGGCGTGTCGGAAACCGCTTCGCTGATCGAGACGGCACTGGCGGGCGAACTGACCGCCTGAGCGGCAGTCCGGCATTCCGACGCGTGACGGCGGGCGGTTGAAACTTTTGACCGGCCGCCTGCGTGCCTTACCTTGCGACACATGCAGGGGAGGCACGTCATGCGCGGATTGCTGAAATTGGTCATGCTGATGGGACTGGCGGGGATGCTGCTGGTCGGTGCGGTGAGCGCCGACGAGGAGGTGCAGCCCCGCGATCCCGCCATAGAGGGCGTCATCCGCCAGCAGATGGATGCCTTCATCGCCGAGGACGTCGAAAGCGCGTTCGAGTTCGCGGCCCCCAACATCCAGAGCATGTTCCGTACGCCGAAGATCTTCGGCGACATGGTGCGCAACGGTTACCCGATGGTTTGGAAGCCCTCGGGCGTGCTGTTCGGCGATCTGCGGATGATCGACGGCGCGCTGTGGCAGGAGGTCTATGTCACCGACGGACGCGGCCGCAACTTTGCGCTGGATTACCGGATGCTGGAGGTGGACGGCGCCTGGCGGATTTCCGGCGTGCAGTTCCTGCAGACGCCCGACGTGGCGGCCTGAGCGGGGCGCTGTCGGCAGCAAACAGGACAGGGTGCAGTTGGTCTGGCCGGTGCCGGTGCTGGGCGACGTGGCGGTGACGATGCGCTCCGACGTGTGAGCCGTTCTTCGGGGGTGATAGGCCGCGTTCCCTGCCGGGGGCGCGGCCTTTGCGCGTTCAGGCCGCGCTCAGTGCCAGCAGGGCAGAGCGGCGCACCGGCGCCAGCATCATGTCGAAAACGGTCTGCAGGAACTCCACCGTCAGGTCGGCGGCGGTGACGGCGGCGCGCAGGGCCAGCCGTCCGCACATCCTGAGCGCCGCCTTGACGAAGCGCAGCGTGGTCTCGGCGATCTTCTTCGACAGGAGCGCGCCCTGGTGGATCGCCTCCACCATGCGGTCGAGCACGGTGATCCCGGCCGAGAGCGCCAGCCCCGCCATGTTGACCATCCGCATGATGCCGCGCAGCGCCATCGACAGCGCGTGGTAGCCCAGCGCCGAGAACCCCTGCGCCTTCTCCGCCAACCCCAGCCAGTAGTCCGGGTCGCTCTTCTGCGCCAGCGGCGTGGCGGCGGGCCAGCCCGACGACGGCATCCGGTTGCGGTACTGGATGCGGTCGTGCGCGCGGGGCGTGATGTAGGTGAAGCCGAAGTCGAGCCCGGTCGCCCCGGCGGCAAAGTGCTGGAAGGGCAGGACGGGCAGCATCGGCACCGGGTCGGACACTGAGTAGACCCGCCGCACGGTGCCCGGCGTCAGCACCCGGCGTAGTTGCGAAGACAGGCCGAAGCCGCCGATCCGGGGCGTGCCGAAGGTATAGAGCCGGCAGGCCGCGCCGCCCCTCAGCCCGTAGTCCGCCATGGCCAGCGTCGCCATCGCTCCGCCCAGCGAATGCCCGACGAAGTGCAGCGTCTCGGGCTTAGCGGCGTCGACGATGTGGTGCAGGTCGTCCTGGAAGGTCCTGTAGATCCGGTTGAAGCCCGAATGCACGATGCAGTCGCCCGGGCCGCGGTCCATCCCGAAGTTGAAGTTGGACACCCAGTCGCTGGCCGACACGCTGCCCCGGAACGCCACCACGAGGTCGCGCCCGCCGCCGCCGTTCCGCGTCTCGAACACCGCGCCGAAGCCCGAGGTGTCGCGCAGAGAGAACGCGCCGGACTGCCCGGTGAAGCCGGTGAGGGTGGAGAACTCCGACAGGTCCGCCGTACCGCGGCCCTTCTTCTTCTGCGCCGCCGCCAGCGACCCCTTCGCGCGCCACGTGGCCGCCGCGTCGTCTGTCGCCGCGGCGGTGTCGTAGGCGAGATCGGCGAAGGTGGCGGCCTGGCTGCCGGTCAGGAGGGTCATGGCGTGTCCTTCACTCGATCAGGGTGCAGGTGCCGAAGTGGATGTCGTCGGCGTGGGGCTCCACGCCGATGGCACAGCGGACGTTGAAGGGGCGGCCATCGGTTTCGGCATTCAGCGTCAGGCCACGGGTCGACAGGTAGAGGAACTGGAAGGCGCCGTCGGGAAGGTCGGCGTAGAAGTCCTGCGTCACCGCCTCGCGCGCGGGGATCATCTCGAAGATCCCGCGCTTCGGCGGCACGGCTCCGAAGGAAAACCGGCCCTCGGCGTCGGTCACGGTGCTGTCCTCGCCCCGCTTGCCGCGCCAGAACCACGCGCGGCGCACCGGCGTGTCGGGGACGGGCGCACCGTCCGCGTCGACAAGCTGACCGCTCATCGGGGAGCAGAGGTATTCGTCAGCGCGGGCCATCGCCGTCTCCGCATGAAAAAGGATGAGGGCCGCAAGCGCGGCCCGGGCCAGAATCCGAACAGGGGTCTGAAAGGGCATATCGCATGAACTTTGTCCTGCTCTCCTGTCTACCGCTTTGCGCGCAAGGCGAAAGTCAGGAAAACCGGAGGTGGCGCAGGCTGTCCGGATACCGGTCAGGTGGTGGGTCTTTCGGGCGGGGCGGGGAGTCGCGTTCAGAACTCCGTCCAGAGGCCGAACTTCAGCCCCATGGACCTGTCGCCGGTCAGCCCGTAGGTGCCGCCGACCTCAGCCTTCAGCCGCTGGCCGAGCGGGACCACGTAGGACGGCACAAGGCGGGCGAAGGCCGGGTCGCCCTGCCTGAGGCCGCTCTGCATCTGCAGGATCAGCTTGCGGTCGTCCTTGAGGTTCCGGCCCCATGTCACGTCCAGCTTCAGGTCGTTGCGCCCGGTGCCGGTGTGCATCTCCGCCAGCGCATCGACCGAGACCCAGCCCCGCTCCAGCCCCCAGCCGACGGAGAGACCGGGCCGCACCACGGTGTCGGAGTCGATCCGGCCAAGGCCCAGTTGCGCTGCGACCTTCGGCCCCGTGTCGCGGTTGCGCAGCGGGGTCTGGAAGAACACGATGGTCTTGTCGCCGCCCGACACCGAGCGCCCGAGGTCGAGCCCGAGGGTCAGCCGCGGTGTCAGCCCGTATTCGAGGTAAAAGGTCTGGTAATCCTCCGTCGGCCCGAACGCCGTGGCGAGCAGAAGGTCCTGCGGCCAGGACACCTGCGCCGAGACCATGGCAAACCCCGCCCCCTTCTCGCGCTGCCAGGCGCCCGCCTGCGCCGGGGCGCAGCCGAAGCAGGTCAGGATAAGGATGGTCACGGCGAGGACGGCGGCGCAAAGGCGCATGGCGCGACACTCCGGATACGGCAGACGTGGTAATCCTGGCGCAATGTTGGTTAAGGTGCCGTAAAGGCCCGGGTGCGGGCGGTTTACCGTCGGCGCGAAGTGTCGCGGTGCCGGGACCGCGGAAGGGGCTGGAACCGGCCATGCTGCAGGTGCACAATCGCGGCAGGCTCCCGGGGGGATGGACGATGGCAGGACAAGTGATAACCGTGGCCCAGCAGAAGGGCGGATCGGGCAAGACGACGCTGGCGGCGCATCTGGCGCTGGGGTTCCGGGCCGAGGGCAAGACCGTCGGGCTGATCGACCTCGACCCGCAGGGCAGCCTGGGTCGCTGGTACATGACGCGCTTCGAGGCGGACGAATCCGCCTGCGAGCGGCTGGAATTCGCGACATCCTCGGCCTGGGGCATCTCGATGGAGGTGCGCAAGATGGTCAACGTCTGCGATGTGGTGGTGATCGACACGCCGCCGAAGGTGGACAGCGACCTGCGCCCTGCACTCCGCGTGGCGCATCTGGTCGTGGTGCCGATCTCGGTGGGGCACATGGACCTCTGGGCGACCGAAGGGGTGATGGACCTCGCCGACCGCGAGAACAAGCCGGTGCTCCTGGTGCTGAACCGCACGCGGTCGGGCACGCGCCTCGGCGCCGAGGTGATGGAGGCGGCCAGGAAGCTGGGCGCGCCGCTGGCCGACGCGGCGGTGGCGCAGCGGGTGGGCTACGCCGAGGCGATGGGCCACGGCCGTGGCGCCATGGAGACCCGGGGCCCGGCCCGCGAAGAGATCGCCGCCCTCGTCGCAGAGGTGGCGGAGCGGCTGAAACCGCGCTAAGGGCACCGGACGGCCCGCCCGGGCCAGATGACGGAGGTGCCCCCTCATGGCAGGCAAAAGCACAGGTCGCACGACCGATCACGCAGACATCCTCGCGGCGTGGCGCGCCCATGGCGAAGCGGAGGGCCAGCCGGTTTCGCGGCTGGGCTACTTCTGCGCCCCCTTCCGCCCGGCCAACGGCCCGCTGGCCGACCGGGTGATCAAGGTCTACCGCGGCCTGCCCGACCCGGCGGTGATGGACCGCCTCGCGGCCTGCCACGACGACTACGTGGCGGCGCTGCACGCCGCCCGCGTGCCGCTGCCGGAAACGGAATTCCACCTTGTCGACATGGGCGCACAGGCGCGCGTGCCGGTGATCGTGCAGGAGGCGCTCGACCCCGCCGGCCTGATGCGCCCGCTGATGCAGAGCCGCCCACTCGACGAAACCGTGCAGATGATGGAGGCGGCGGGGCAGGTCATCGCGCGCTTCTGGCACTGGGCCGAAGGCTTCGACGGGCGCATCGGTTTCCACCCCTCGATCCGCAACTTCGCCATCGTCGACGGGGAGGCGGTGTTCTTCGACACCTTCCCGCCGCTGATCCACTACAGCCGCGACGAGATGGGCAGGATGCTGCTCCAGTTCTCCGAAAAGCGGCTGATGCGCGTGGTGGGGCCGTTCCTGAAGGCGCGCGTCACCGGCATCCAGGACGAATGGTATTCGCCGGCGGAAACGCTGGTCGGGCTGGTGGGCTCGGCCTGCCGCCTGCGCCCCGACGATGCGGAGGCCTACCTCGCCTGGGGGCGGGAGTTCGTCGCGCGGGAAATGGCGCCCTGGGCCGGGGAGGCTCTGCCGGGTCTGCAGGACGCGCCGCGCCTGCCGGGATACTGGACGGGGTTCCGCAAGATCCTCGGCCTGCAGGGCGAACCCAACGTCTGAGCCCCGGGCACGCCGCCCGCCCTTCATCTTGGCCGAAATACCTCGGGGTCCGGGGCAGCGCCCCGGTCCGCGCGTTCCGCAAGGAAAAAGGGTGGCGCAAAGCCCCACCCTACATGTCGTCGCGACGGTCCCGCAGGGCGGGGCGCCGCCCCGCCCGCGAGGGCGTCAGACGATCTTGATGCCCGCGTCCGCGGCGTCCTTGACGAACTGCGCGAGACCCTTGTCGGTCAGGATGTGGTTCGCCATGGCCTTGATCACCGCCGGCGGGGCGGTGGCCACGTCTGCGCCGATCTTGGCGGCGTCGCTCATGTGGTTGGCGGTGCGGATCGACGCGGCGAGGATCTGCGTCTCGAACCCGTAGTTGTCGTAGATCTCGCGGATGTCGGCGATCAGCTCCATCCCGTCGAGGTTCAGGTCGTCGAGACGGCCGATGAACGGCGAGATGAAGGTCGCGCCGGCCTTGGCCGCCAGCAGCGCCTGGTTGGCGGAGAAGCAGAGCGTCACATTGACCATGCGGCCCTCGTCCGACAGCGTCTTGCAGGCCTTCAGGCCGTCCCAGGTCAGCGGCACCTTCACGGCGATGTTCTCGGCGATCTCGGCCAGGCGGCGGCCTTCGGCGATCATCGCGTCGGCCTCGGTGGCGACGACTTCGGCCGAGACGGGGCCGGAGACGAGGTCGCAGATTTCCTTCGTCACCTCGAGGATGTCGCGGCCGGATTTCTTGATGAGGGAGGGGTTGGTGGTCACGCCGTCGACCATGCCGAGGTCGTTCAGTTCCCGGATGGCGTCGATGTCGGCGGTGTCTACGAAGAATTTCATGATCGGTCCCCTTGCGCGGCCTGATGAGAGTCCCGCGTGTCTTACCCCATGACGGGCGCCTCCGAAAGAGTTAGGTTTGCGCTAACGGAATGCCGCCGGATCCTTGCAGACCGGCAGGAGGGCCGATGCTGTGTGTCCCGGCGACGTCACCGGGGGCAAAAGCCGGGTCGCGCCGGGTCTCGGCGCGGTCCCCGGACAAGCGTTGCAGGGGTCGCCGCCCCGCCTCGTCGGGCAGTCGGCAAGACCTTCCGCTGTGCGGTTGGCAGGCGCGGGTTATTGCGGTGGCCCCCGGTTTGCGCCATCTGTCGGGCATGCAGGAGTTCTTCGAACAGGGCGCGCGCGTCGGCGTGCTGACGGCGCAGCCGCTGGACCGGCTGCTGGATTACCGCGCGCCCGAGGGCGGCTGTTTCCTTGGTGCCTATGTCGAGGTGCCGCTGGGCCCGCGCAAGGTGCTGGGCGTGGTCTGGGGGCCGGGCGAGGGCCAGTTCGACGCCGCCAAGCTGCGCAGCGTGATCCGGGTGCTCGACGCGGCGCCGATGCGGGCCGAGATGCGCGCCTTCCTCGAAAAGGCCGGGGCCTACACGCTGACGCCGATGCCCGCGATGCTGCGGCTGGCGACCCGCGCGCCGGGGCTGGGCGACGGGCCGTCGATGCGCAAGGTCTACCGCCGGGGCGAGGGCGAGCCGGAGCGCATGACCGACGCCCGGCGGCGGGTGATCGCGGCCTCGGAAGAGCTGGGCGGCCTCGCGCTGACGCTGGGCGAGCTGGCGGAGGCGGCGGGCGTGACCTCTTCGGTGGTGAAGGGGCTGGTGAAGAGCGGCGCCATCCGCGAGGAGGAAAGCCCGCGCGACACGGCCTTCCCCGCGCTCGACCCCGACTATGGCGGCAAGGACCTGACAGAGGACCAGGCGGCGGCGGCGGATGTCCTGCGCGACGGTCAGCGGGCAGGCACATACGGCACCGTGCTGCTTAAGGGGGTGACCGGTTCCGGCAAGACGGAGGTCTACCTCGAAGCGGTCGCCGAATGCCTGCGGCAGGGGCGGCAGGCGCTGGTCCTTCTGCCGGAGATCGCGCTTTCGGCGGAGTTCCTCGCCCGGGTGGAGGCCCGCTTCGGCGCGCGGCCCGCGGAGTGGCATTCCGGCGTGACCATGACGGAGCGGCGCCGCGTCTGGCGTATGGTCGGCGAGGGCCGCGCGCAGATGGTGGTTGGCGCGCGCTCGGCCTTGTTCCTGCCGTTCCAGCGGCTTGGGCTGATCGTCGTCGACGAGGAACACGACACTTCCTACAAGCAGGAGGACGGTGTCCTCTACAACGCGCGGGACATGGCGGTGCTGCGGGCCTCCATCCTCGGCGCGCAGGTGGTGCTGGCCTCCGCCACGCCGAGCCTCGAAAGCTGGGCCAATGCGGATGCGGGCAAGTACCGGCGGCTGGTCCTGACCTCGCGCTTCGGCGAGGCGGTGCTGCCGGAGATGCGTACCATCGACATGCGGCGGCAGGAGGTGCCCTCGAACCGCTGGATCTCGCCCGCGCTGGCCGCGGCGGTGAATGCGCGGATGGAACGGGGAGAGCAGGCGCTTCTGTTCCTCAACCGCCGTGGCTATGCGCCGGTGACGCTCTGCCGGGCCTGCGGGCAGCAGATCGGCTGCGACCACTGCGATGCGCGGATGGTGGAGCACCGTTTTCTCAAGCGGCTGGTCTGCCACCAGTGCGGCGAGACGAAGCCCATGCCGGAGGTCTGCCCGTCCTGCGGCGCGGAGGACAAGCTGGCCGCGGTCGGCCCCGGTGTCGAACGGCTGGCTGAGGAAGCGCAGGCGCAGTTCCCCGAGGCGCGGATCGCGGTGCTGTCCTCGGACCTTTACGGCACGGCGCGCGAGCTGAAGGCGCAGATCGAGGGGATCGCGGCGGGCGGCGCGGACATCATCATCGGCACGCAACTTGTGGCGAAGGGGCACAACTTCCCGCTGCTGACGCTGGTGGGGGTGATCGACGCGGACCTCGGGCTGCAGGGGTCGGACCTGCGCGCGGCCGAGCGGACCTTCCAGCTCATGCGGCAGGTTGCGGGGCGCGCCGGGCGGGCGGAGAAGCGCGGCGAGGCGCTGTTGCAGACCTACCAGCCGGAGCACCCGGTGATCCGCTCGATTCTTGCCGGTGACGAGGAGGCGTTCTGGAGCGCGGAGGCCGACGAGCGCCGGCTGGGCGGGATGCCCCCCTTCGGACGGCTGGCGGGGATCATCCTGTCGGGGCCGGACGTGCAGGAGGTCTTCGACCTCGGCAACTGGCTGGCGCGCAACGACGGCGCGCTGCGGCGGGTGGGGGCACAGGTCTTCGGTCCCGCGCCCGCGCCCATCGCCCGGGTCCGGGGGCGGCACCGCGTGCGTCTGCTGGTGCGGGCCGAGAAGGGCGTGGCGCTGCAGGGCGCGCTGGCCGACTGGGTGCGCCCGGTGAAGCTGAAGGGCGACCTGCGGCTGGCCATCGATATCGACCCGCAGTCGTTCTTCTGACCGGCTTCTGACCGCGGCCGCCCGTTGCCCCCCCCCGCCTTTTCCGCTGGGGAAGGGCAGGCGGGCGCATCCATTAGGCGATCAGGGCGCATAAACCTGTGGTTTCCCCGGTGTTCTTGGGTCGGCCGTCTTGTCTGACTTCTTCGCGGCCTCTACATGCCTTTGCATGAAACGATGGATCCCTTTCGTGAAGAGCCGGCCACGGGTGTCGGTCGTGCGCCTGCAAGGCGCGATTTCCGTTCCCGCCAGAGGCAACCTGAGCGACAGGACCGCAGCCCCCCTGCTGGAGAAGGCCTTCCGGTCGAAACCGCAGGCCGTGGCGCTTGAAATCAACTCTCCGGGCGGGTCGCCCGTGCAGTCCTCGCTGATCGGGGCGCGCATCCGCCGCCTGTCCGAGCAGCACAACATTCCCGTCTATGCCTTCGTCGAGGACGTTGCGGCCTCCGGCGGCTACTGGATCGCCTCTGCCGCGGACGAGATCTGGGCCGACGCGAGCAGCATCCTCGGCTCGATCGGGGTGATCTCCTCGGGGTTCGGGGCGCATGTCTTCCTGCAGCGGCAGGGGATCGAGCGCCGGGTGCACACGGCGGGCAAGTCGAAGTCGATGATGGACCCGTTCCGCCCCGAGACCGAAGAGGACGTGGCCCGTCTGAACCGGCTGCTGGGGCAGTTGCACGACACCTTCATCAACCAGATCCGGGCCCGGCGCGGCGAGAAGCTGGCGTCGAACCCCGACCTCTTCACCGGCGAAATCTGGGTGGGGCAGGCGGCGGTCGACCAGGGTCTGGCCGACGGCATCGGGCACCTCGTGCCGGTGATGAAGCAGCGCTTCGGCGACAAGGTGCGCTTCAAGCGGTACGAGGCCAGGCGGCCCCTGCTGCCGCGCGTGGGCGTCCAGATCGCCCAGGGCGCGTTGAGTGAGATCGAGGAGCGTGCCGACTATGCACGGTTCGGCCTCTCGTGATCGCAAAGATCGTCCTCCTGTTCCTGCTGGTCATGGGCCTTCTGGGCGTGTTCGGCAAATGGCGCATGCCGGGGGCGAAGAAGATCGGACAGTTGCGCAAGAAGGCGATGCTGAGCGCCAAGAAGTGCCCGCACTGCGGGGGCTACAGCATCGGCGACGCCCCCTGCGCCTGCCGGAAAGGTAAAGGCTGACATGGTATTCCTCTATGCCCTGCTGGGCTTGCTGATCCTGCTTCTGGCGGGCGACGCTTTGGTCAAGGGCGCGGTCAACCTGTCCCTGCGCGTGGGCATCCCCGCGCTGATCGTCAGCCTGACGATCGTCGCCTTCGGGACGTCCGCGCCGGAGATGCTGATCTCCGTGCAGGCGGCGATGCGCAACGTGCCGGGCATCGCACTGGGCAACGTGATCGGCTCCAACACGGCCAACGTGCTGATGGTGCTGGGCATTCCTGCACTGATCACGGTGATGCACACCTCTGCCCACGACACCCGCAAGAGCTATGTGCAGATGCTTTGCGCGTCGGTGCTGTTCATCGGGCTGGCGGTGCGCGAGGTCTTCGACTGGAAGTCGGGGATCGTGCTGCTGGCGGTGCTGGCGTGGATCCTCGCCGATCAGATCAAGGACGCGCTGGCGCACCGGCGGGCGGGCGAGCTCGACGAGGAACTGGAAGAACCGGAAGGCGCGGACCCGGACATGCCGTGGTGGAAGATCGCCTTCTACATCGTGCTGGGCCTGATCGGCCTGCCGCTGGGGGCGGACCTGCTGGTCGACAGCGCGACCGAGATCGCGCGCATGTTCGACGTTTCCGACGAGGTGATCGGCCTGACGCTGGTCGCGGTCGGGACCTCGCTGCCGGAACTGGCGACCACCGTCATGGCGGCGCTGCGGCGGCAGGCGGACGTGGCCCTGGGCAACGTGATCGGGTCGAACATGTTCAACCTGCTGGCCATCATCGGCGTGGCCTCGATGATCGCACCCATGCCGTTCGAGCTGCCGGAGCTGACCTTTGACCTTGCGGTGATGCTGGGCGCCTCGTTGCTGCTGTTGCCCTTCGTGTTCCTCAAACGCGACCTGAACCGGATGTGGGGTGTCATCTTGTCCGCGCTCTACGTGGGCTATGTCATCCTCGTGATCGTCTGAACGGAGGCCTGATGTCTGAACAGGGAAAACGTGCGCTTGTGACAGGCGGCGCGCGGCGGCTGGGGCGCGACATGGCGCTGACGCTTGCGCAACAGGGATACGATGTGGCGGTGCACTACGGCGGGTCCGCCGATGCCGCCGAGGAGACCGCAGCGGAGATCCGCGCGCTGGGGCAGAAGGCCGCCACGCTGCAGGCCGACCTGCTGGTCGAGGACGAGGTGCAGGCGCTGGTGGGCCGCGCGCAGGAGGCCCTTGGCGGGCCGCTGACGGCGCTGGTGAACAACGCCTCCATCTTCGAGCATGACGACTACGGCACGGCCACGCGCGAAAGCTGGGACCGCCATATCGAGAGCAACCTGCGCGCCCCCTTCGTGCTGATCCAGAACTTTGCGGAGCAGGCGCCGGAGCCGCTGAAGGACGCCCGCGGCGAGCCTGTGGCGCAGGCCATGGTGGTCAACATGATCGACCAGCGGGTGCGCAAGCTGACGCCGGAATTCGCAAGCTACACCATCGCGAAGATGGGGCTTTGGGCGATGACCCGGACGGCGGCGATGGCGCTTGCCCCGCGTGTCAGGGTGAACGGGATCGGCCCCGGGCCGACCCTGCGCGGCGGCCGCCAGTCGGACGAGGATTTCGCCGCCCAGCGGGCCGCGACGGTGCTGGAACGAGGCTCAGACAGTGAGGATATCACCGCCGCGCTGGTCTACCTGCTGTCGGCAAAGGCCGTCACGGGGCAGCTTCTGTGCGTCGACGGCGGGCAGCACCTGGCATGGCAGACCCCTGACGTGACGGAAGTAGAGTGAGCAACGGCGGCGAAAGTTTTGCACGGTTCACGGAACTGTCACGGAAGCGTTACGAAAATGCTAAGAGTCTCAGCCACTTGTAGGGTGACCCAAAAATTTTATCGCGATTTCAATAGGTTGAAAATGCGATTAATTTTTGTGCATCCCGGCGAAGTGGGCTGAAATCAATGGAAATTTGCCACTGCCCCGAATTTGCCACCAGACTTATCCACAGAAACGGTGGATGTAATACCGCTTGAAACGGCGGCGCCGGCATTGCAGCAGACGGGGATTCGACACAGGTTGAAGCCGAATGGGCAGAGTGACATGAACGACAGTCCGGAGAGCGCCACCTCGCCCCGCGGGGTCGAGGTCATCCAATCCTATCTCAGGACGCTTGAGACGTCCCCGGGCGTCTACCGGATGCTCGATGAGCAGAGCCGGGTGCTGTATGTCGGCAAGGCGCGCAACCTGCGCGCGCGGGTGTCGAACTATGCGCGGCTGAACGGTCATTCGCGGCGGATCGAGCGGATGATCCGCGAGACCGCCTCGATGATGTTCCTGACCACCCGGACGGAAACCGAGGCGCTGCTGCTGGAGCAGAACCTCATCAAGCAGCTCAAGCCGAAGTTCAACGTGCTGCTGCGTGACGACAAGTCGTTCCCGAACATCATCGTCACCAACCACGCCTTTCCGCAGATCAAGAAGCACCGCGGCGCGAAGTCGGAGAAGGGCCAGTACTTCGGTCCCTTTGCCAGTGCGGGCGCGGTGAACCGGGTGCTGAACCAGCTGCAGAAAGCCTTCCTGCTGCGCAACTGCACCGACAGCCAGTTCGAGGGACGCACGCGGCCCTGCCTGCTGCACCAGATCAAGCGCTGTTCTGCGCCCTGTGTCGGCAAGATCTCGGAGGAGGACTACGCGGCGTCGGTGCGTGACGCGGCGCGCTACCTGTCGGGCAAGTCAACCGAGATCCAGGAGAAGCTGGCCGCCGACATGATGGAGGCCTCCGAGGCGATGGAGTTCGAGCGCGCCGCCGCCCTGCGCGACCGCATCCGCGCGCTGACGCAGGTGCAGACCGCGCAGGGGATCAATCCGCAGACCACCGCGGAGGCGGACGTGATCGCGCTTTACATGGAGAACGGCCAGGCCTGTGTGCAGGTGTTCTTCATCCGCGCGAACCAGAACTGGGGGAACAAGGATTTCTACCCGCGGGTCGGCGACGACGTGGGCCCTGCGGAGGTCATGGAGGCCTTCATCGGCCAGTTCTACGACCAGAAAGAACCGGCGCGTCTGCTGCTCTTGTCGCACGGGATCGAGGACGAGGACCTGATGTGCCAGGCGCTCTCGGACAAGCTGGGCCGCAAGGTCGAGATCAGCGTGCCCCAGCGCGGCGAGAAGGCGGAGCTGGTCGAGGGCGCGCTGCGCAACGCCAAGGAAAGCCTCGGCCGCAAGATGTCGGAGACCGCGACGCAGGCGAAGCTCCTGCGCGGGCTGGCGGAGGCCTTCGGGCTGGACGGTCCGCCGCAGCGGATCGAGGTCTACGACAACTCCCACATCCAGGGCACCAACGCGGTGGGCGCGATGATCGTCGCGGGCCCGGACGGGTTCATGAAGAACCAGTACCGCAAGTTCAACATCAAGGGCGAGGACCTCGTGCCCGGGGACGACTTCGGCATGATGAAGGAGGTCCTGACCCGACGGCTGGTGCGGCTGAAGAAGGACGATCCCGACCGTTCGAAGGGGCTGTGGCCCGACCTGATGTTGATCGACGGTGGCGCCGGGCAGATCAGCGCCGTGGCAGAGATCATGCGCGAGCAGGGGGTGCAGGACGTGCCCTTCGTCGGTGTCGCCAAGGGTGTGGACCGCGACCACGGCAAGGAAGAGTTCCACCGCACCGGAGAGCGGCCCTTTGCCCTCCGCCACAACGATCCCGTGCTGTACTTCGTGCAGCGGCTGCGCGACGAGGCGCACCGCTTTGCCATCGGCACGCACCGGGCGAAACGGGCGAAGGCCCAGATGGCCAATCCGCTGGACGAGGTGCAGGGCGTGGGGGCCGCGCGCAAGCGGGCGCTGCTGCAGCACTTCGGCTCGGCAAAGGCGGTCAGCCGCGCCAACCTCGCGGATCTGAAGGCGGTGGAGGGCGTGTCGGAGGCGCTGGCCGAACGGATCTACGCCTTCTTCCACGAGCGGGGGTAGGGCGTCAGGCCTTGCCGCCGAGCCGGTCGAACATGGCCATGATCGGATAGGCGCGCGCCACGTCGCAGAGCGACGCATAGGCTGCGTCCAGCGTCTGCGGATCGAGCGTCGCGCCCAGCGGCAGGTACGCCTCGTCAAACGGCGGTGCGAGCGGTTCCGACACCACGGGCTTGCCGCTCTGCAACGCCATGAGCATGCGCGGCACCTCGGTGTAGACGCCTTCGAGCCTGTGCAGGTTGGCGACGGCGGCAGCCCCGGCGATTTCCTTCATCGCCTCGGAGTGGCTGACGTTGTGGCGCAGTTCGATCTCGGGGTGGCGGGCCACGATGCGGGCGCGTCTTTCGTCGATCGCACCATGGCTCATGATCCCCTCTCCGCCGCTGCGGGGCGGGCAGATGGTCGGAAAGACATACGGTCCGAAGAGGAAACGGCGCGGCATCAGCCGGGGCAGCAGCCCGTAGACCGACCGTTGCGCCGGCGACCAGTCCACAACCAGATCGGCGTGAAGCATGATGCGCAGCAGTTTCGACAGCCGCAGCTTGCGGTTGATCTTGTGGCCATGGAGGTACTTGACCTGCTCCGTCTGCAGCACGATCAGTTTGCGGCCGGGGGTTCGGGTCGTCCTGCCGAAGCGGTGAGCCCCGACCCAGATGTCCGTCTCTGGCAGGGGCGGCAGGTCTTCGGGGAGGCTACGACGGAGGTTTGCGGCCACCTGCATCAGGGTCTGATGGTTCGAAAGGAAACGAAGGGGGCCGTGCTCGATGCACTGTACCTCTTTCTGCATTTGATCGGGTTCTCTGTCGGTACTGGCGCTGCGGCTGTATATGAAAGTCAGTTGCCGCGGACAAGGCGGAACGCGGCGGAGGCGCCCCAGCCGGCTGCGATGGCGATGGCCAACGACATCAGACCGTAGATCAGCGGCTGTTCGCGCGACATCGTGAAGAGCCAGCGTTCGAGGCCGACCTTCCGGACCTCGATCTCGGTCGAGTAGGACGACACGACCTTGCCCTCGCGGGTCAGGAAGATGCGGGTCGGGTAGGCGCCTTCGGTCAGGTTGGCGGGCATCGAGATGCTGGTGTCGAACAGCGTCTGTTCGCGCAGCGTGACGGTGTCCTCGTTCAGCGCGTAGGTGCCGCTGTTCTCGTTGATGCGGATCACCGCGCGGGTGAAGTTCTGGCTGTCGAGCACGGTCATCGGCGCGCCGACGGAGCGGATGACGCGCGGGATGGAGATGCCGTGGCGCAGGTCCTCGGTATGGGTGATGACCTCTTCCCAGGGGGCGGAGGTGGCGATGGCGTAGAACGAGGGCGCTGCGTCGACCTCTACCGCGTCGGCGTTGACCCAGATGCCGAAGCGGCGCTCCTTGCGGCGGACGGTCAGGCGCTGGTCGGGTCCTTCGACGGTGACGATGACCTGAAGGGGCGGCTCGGCGATCGGGACCTCGCGCTTGACGGCGCCGAAGATCAGGATCTCCGACCCGTCGAAATCGGTGGAGATCGACACCTGGTCGCGCGACAGGCCCAGCACCACGTCTTCGGCACCGGCGGGCAGGGCGGCCAGCAGCAGGACGAGAAGGGCGGTGAGCCGGGTCATGGCCGCGTCGGCCGTTCGATGACGTAAAGCTCGGACGGCGTGATCACCAGTTCGAGGCCCAGCTTGATGCAGACCAGCAGGACGAGCGCCGCCAGCAGGATGCGCAGCTGCTCGGCCTTCAGGCGGGTGCCCAGCATGGTGCCGAACTGCGCGCCGATCACCCCGCCGAGGATCAGCATCACCGCCAGCACCACGTCGACCGTGTAGTTGGTGGTGGCGTGCAGAAGCGTGGTGAAGGCCGCGACGAAGATGATCTGGAACAGCGAGGTGCCGACAACGACCTTCGTGGGCATGCCCAGCAGGTAGATCATCGCAGGCACCATGATGAAGCCGCCGCCGACGCCCATGATCGCGGCCAGCACGCCCACGGCTGTGCCGACGAGCGCGGGCGGGATGACCGAGATATAGAGGCCGGAGGTGCGGAACCGCATCTTGAGCGGCAGGTTGTGGATCCAGTTGTGCTTGCGCCGCTTCGGGCGGGCGCCGGCGCGGGCCTTGCGCAGGGCATTGAGGCTCTCGATGAACATCAGCCCGCCGATGATCCCGAGGAACACCACGTAGCAGAGCCGTACCAGCAGATCGACCTGGCCCAGCGATTTCAGGTAGTTGAAGAGCATCACGCCGAACCCGGCGCCCACGAGGCCGCCGAGCAGCAGGACGGTGCCCATTCGGAGGTCCACCGTCTTTCGCCTGAGGTGGGCGAGAAGTCCCGAGAAGGAGGCCGCGACGATCTGGTTCGCGCCGGTTGCCACGGCGACGGCGGGCGGGATGCCGATGAAGAACAGCAGCGGTGTCAGGAGAAAGCCGCCGCCCACGCCGAACATGCCGGACAGCACACCGACCAGACCGCCGAGACCCAGCAGAAGGAAAGCGTTTACCGCGACTTCGGAAATGGGAAGGTAGACCTGCATGTATATTCGTAGTCGCATTGAGCGCGACTGTGCAAGTGCGGCAATCCGGAAAATCCGTGACGCCGGGCGGATGGCCTCTCATGCCCGGTGATGGCCTGTGCGCCTCCTTGCGTCACGCCGGGAAAGGCGGGGGCCGGAGCGGCGTGCTCCGGCCCTGCGCTCAACGCTCTTTCACGTAGGGTTCGCCCCCGGCGCGCGGGGGAATGGCCTTGCCGACGAAGCCCGCGAGGATGACCACGGTCAGGATGTAGGGCAGGGCGTCCATCACCTGCACCGGCACGGTGAACGCGCCGAGGTCGATGTTCTGGTAGCGCAGCGCCACCGCCTGCAGGAGGCCGAAGAGCAGGCAGGCGCCAAGCGCGTACCACGGCCGCCACTTGGCGAAGATCAGCGCCGCCAGCGCGATGTAGCCCCGGCCTGCAGTCATCTCGCGGACAAAGCCCGCCTGCAGCCCGGTGGCGAGGTAGGCGCCCGCCATGCCGCAGAGCACGCCGGTGATGACCAGCGAGGAGTAGCGCAGCCCGATGACGGAGACGCCGGCGGTGTCGACGGCCTCGGGGGCCTCGCCCACGGCGCGCAGGCGCAGGCCGTAGCGGGTGCGGAACAGCACCCACCATGTCAGCGGCACGGCCAGGAAGGCCACGTAGACGAGGATCGAGTGGCCGGAGATCAGGTCGGCGTAGATCGGGCCGAGGACGGGCACGTCGCGCAGCGCCTCGGCGCCGGGGAGGGCGATGTTCTCGAACCGGCCGCCGGCCATGAGCGAGGGCGTGCGCCCGCCCTGGCTGAACCAGACCTGCGCGATCAGCACGGTCAGGCCGGAGGCGAGGAAGTTCAGCGCCACGCCGGAAATGAGCTGGTTGCCCCGGAAGGTGATGGAGGCCAGCCCGTGCAGGCCTGACAGGAACAGCGCCGCGAGGATGCCCGCGAACATGCCCCAGATCACCGCCGGGAACAGGTTCCTCAGCCATGTCAGGTCCATGCCCAGCAGGACCCAGGATTCAGCGGTGCTGACCATGGCCGCGATGGCGGCGGAGAAGAAGGCCGCGATCAGCATCTTGCCCTCGAGCCCGATGTCGATCACGCCGGAGCGTTCCGAGAACAGACCGGCGAGGCAGGCCAGCAGCAGCGGCGTGGCGAGGCGGACGGTGCTGTCGAGCACTTGCAGGATGGTGTCGAGATCCATGGGTCAGCTCCTGGCCGTGGCGAGCCGGATGGCGAAAAGGGTGAAGAACAGGCCGAGCGTCGCCTCGATCGTGCGGCGGGCGCGGGCGTAAAGCGCGCGCACCGGCGCGGCGGACAGCGCCAGCGCATAGGCACCGTGCCCGGCGAGCGAGATCAGGAAGGCGCCCAGCAGGAACAGCGCGACGATGGCGGCGGGGGCGCCGTTGGTCGCGCCGACAGAGGCGATGGCGATCCAGAAGACGATGGCCTTGGGGTTGGTGACCTGCATGAGGTAGCCGGTCGCGAAGGCCCGCAGGGGCGACAGCGGCGGCATCTCGTCGGGGACGACGCGGGGCGGGTGGATGGCCTTCCGGAACGATCCGTATGCCAGCCACAGCAGGTAGGCCGCCCCGACCATCCGCAGGATCGTCACCGCCCAGGCGGCCTGCTGCATCAGGACGCCCACGCCCGCCAGCGTCAGCGCGGCCAGCGTCGCGGCCCCGGCGGCGACACCGACCGAGGCGATGACGGCAGAGGCCCGCCCGCGCGACAGCGCCACGCCCAGCAGCATCGCGACGGCGGGGCCGGGCGACAGCACCGCCACCAGCAGGATCGCGTAGGAGGCGAGGAAACCGGGCAGGTAGGCCTGCATCAGCGCGCCCCCTTGCCGAACGTCAGGAACAGCCGTTCGAGCGGCATCCGCACCATGTTGTCGAGCGCCCCGGTGAACAGGATCACCAGCGCCTGGATCACGGTGATGAGCTCGCGCGGGATGTTGGTCCAGAGCGCCAGTTCCGCCCCGCCCTGGTACAGGAAGCCGAAGAGCAGCGCGGCCAGGAACACGCCCAGCGGATGCGACCGGCCCATGAGCGCCACGGCGATGCCGATGAAGCCCGCGCCCTCGGTGGCGTTCATCACCAGCCGCTCGGCCTCGCCCATGGTGGTGTTGAGCGCCATCATGCCCGCCAGCCCGCCGGAGATCAGCATGGCGACGACGGTGGTCCGTGCGGGCGAGATGCCGGCATAGCGCGCGGCGGATTCGGAATGGCCGAAGGCGCGGATCTCATAGCCCAGCTTGGTGCGCCAGATCAGCAGCCAGACGACAATGCAGGCGAGGATGGCGAGGAAAAAGGTGACGTTCGCCGGAGAGCCGCGGAACAGCGGGTTGTCGGCACTGGCGAACATGTCCTGGAAGGTCGGCAGGTGCGTCGCTTCGGGAAAGCGGGCGGTGGCCGGGTCCATCGCGCCCTGCGGCCGCAGCAGGTTCACCAGCACGTAGTTCAGCACCGCGGAGGCGATGAAGTTGAACATGATGGTGGTGATGACGATGTGGCTGCCGCGCCGCGCCTGCAGGTAGCCGGGAATCCACGCCCATGCCGCCCCGAAGAGCGCCGCGGAAAAGGTCGCCCCGATCAGCGCGATCGACCAGTGCGGCCACGGGATGTAGAGACAGGCGAGCGCCACGCCCAGCCCGCCGATCATCGCCTGCCCCTCGCCGCCGATGTTGAACAGGCGGGCATGGAAGGCCACGGCGACGCAGAGGCCGGTGAAGATGAAGTTGGTGGTGTAGTAAAGCGTGTACCCCCAGCCCGTCGACCGCATCAGCGCCCCGTCGATCATCAGCGACAGCGCCTCGGCCGGGTTTTCGCCGATGGCGAGGATCACCAGCGCCGACAGCGCCGCGGCGATCAGGATGGAGATCAGGGGAACGAGGACCGCATCGGCCCAGGCAGGCATCTTATCCATGGTGGGCTCCGGTCGTTTCGGGCCATGCCGGGACGCCTGAGGCGGCGGCGGAAAGGGGGGTGGCCAAGGGCAGGGCGGCGGAACGGTCAGTCATGCTGCGCGGCCTCGCGGGCTTCCTTGGCCTCGAGCCTTTCGTCGATGGCCTCGATCGGCGCCTTGCCCCGGGTGTCGGTGACGCCGGCCATCAGCAGGCCCAGTTCCGTCTGGTCGGTCTCTGACGGCAGGCGTTCGCCCATGATCTGGCCGTCGAACATCACCGCGATGCGGTCCGAGAGCGAGAAGATCTCGTCCAGTTCGACCGAGACCAGCAGGATCGCCTTGCCCTGGTCGCGCAGGCGCACGATTTCCTGGTGGATGAACTCGATGGCGCCGATGTCGACGCCGCGGGTGGGCTGGCCGACCAGCAGGATGTCGGGGTCTCGCTCGATCTCGCGGGCGAGGACGATCTTCTGCTGGTTGCCGCCCGAGAAGTTCTTGGCGGCGAGGTTGGGATCGGGCGGGCGGACGTCGTAGCGGTCCATCTTGGCCTGCGCCTCGGCCTTGATCGCGGCGTTGTTCATCAGCAGCCCGGACTGGAGTTCCGGCGCGCGGTGATAGCCGAAGACGGTGTTTTCCCACGCCGTGAAGGGCAGGATCAGCCCTTCGTGGTGGCGGTCTTCGGGGACGTGGGCGATGCCCCGGGCGCGGCGGCTCTGCCCGTCGGAATACTTGCCGGTCAGGTCGATCTCGTCACCGTTGACGCGGATCGTGCCGGTGGCGCTGATCATGCCGCCCAGCACCGCCAGAAGCTCCGACTGGCCGTTGCCGGATACGCCCGCGATGCCCAAGATCTCGCCCGCGCGCACATGCAGGGACACGCCTTTCAGGCGCTCGACGCCGTGGCTGTCGGTGTGGCGCAGGTCCTCGACCTCGAGGATCGGCGCGCCGGGGGTCGCGGGCTTCTTGTCGACGCGCAGCAGCACCTTGCGGCCGACCATCAGCTCGGCGAGTTCCTCCGGAGAGGTCTCCGCCGTCTTGACGGTGGCGGTCATCTCGCCGCGCCGCATGACGCTGACGGTGTCGGTGATCTCCATGATCTCGCGCAGCTTGTGCGTGATGAGGATGATCGTCTTGCCCTCACGCTTCAGCCCTTCGAGGATGCGGAACAGGTGGTCCGCCTCGGCGGGCGTCAGCACGCCGGTGGGCTCGTCGAGGATCAGGATGTCGGCCTCGCGGTAGAGCGCCTTGAGGATCTCGACGCGCTGCTGGTGGCCGACCGAGAGGTTCTCGATCAGGGCGTCGGGATCGACCTGAAGCTCGTATTCCTCCGCGAGGTGCTTGAGCGACCCGCGCGCCTTGGCGAGCGAGGGTTTGAGGAGCGCGCCATCCTCGGCGCCCAGGATGACGTTTTCTAGGACGGAGAAGTTCTGCACCAGCTTGAAGTGCTGGAAGACCATGCCGATGCCCGCCGCGATGGCGGCCTGGCTGTCGGTGATGTCCTTCTTCTGGCCGTTGACCCAGATTTCGCCCGCGTCGGCCTTGTAGAAGCCGTAGAGGATCGACATGAGCGTGGACTTGCCCGCGCCGTTCTCGCCGATGATGCCGTGGATCGTGCCGGGCATCACGCGGATCGAGATGTCCTTGTTGGCCTGCACGGGGCCGAAGGCCTTGGATATGCCTTTGAGTTCGATGGCGGGCGCTGTCATGGGGAGCCTTCGGAACGTAGAACGGCCCACCCCGGGGCGGGGTGAGCCGGTTGCGGGGCCGTCAGGCGGCCCCGGGCGTCATCAGAAGTTCAGCGCCGGGCAGGAGTCGTCGGAGGAGTAGTCGTGCACCTCGGTCTCGCCCGCGATGATCGCGGCCTTGGCCTCTTCGACGGCGGTGGTCATTTCCTCGGAGACGAGCTCTGCGTTGTTCTCGTCCATGGCGACGCCCACGCCGTCCTCGGCCAGGCCCAGCGTCTTGACGCCGGTTTCCAGGTCGCCGCCCGCGGTCATCGCGTCATAGACGGCGACGTCCACGCGCTTGAGCATCGAGGTCAGCATGTTGCCCGGGTGCAGGTAGTTCTGGTTGCTGTCGACGCCGATAGCCATCTTGCCTTCGTCGGCGGCGGTCTGCAGCACGCCGAGGCCGGTGCCGCCGGCCGCGGCAAAGATCACGTCCGCGCCCTGCGAAATCTGCGCCTTCGCCAGCTCGGAGCCCTTCACCGGGTCGTTCCAGGCCGCCGGGGTGGTGCCGGTCATGTTGGAGATCACGGTCGCGTCCGGGTTCACTGCCTTCACACCCTGCGCGTAGCCGCAGGCGAACTTGCGGATCAGCGGGATGTCCATGCCGCCGACGAAACCGACGGTGCCGGATTCGGAGGCCATCGCCGCCATCATGCCGACGAGGTAGGAGCCCTGGTGCTCGGAGAACAGGATGGACAGGACGTTCGGGTGCTCGGCCGGATCGACGAAGCCGTCGATGGTGACGAACTTGGTGTCCGGGTAGTCCGCGGCCACGGCGGCGATCGGCGAGGACATGGAGAAGCCGGTGGTCACGACCGGGTTGAAGCCGGCCTCCGCGAAACGGCGCAGGGCCTGCTCGCGCTGTGCTTCGGACTGAAGCTCGATGTCGCGGTAGGAGCCGCCGGTTTCCTTGGCCCAACGCTCGGCGCCGTTGAAGGCGGCCTCGTTGAACGACTTGTCGAACTTGCCGCCGAGGTCGTAGATCAGGGCCGGATCGGCAAGGGCGGCGCCTGCGGACAATGCGAGCGCGGCAACAGTGCCGAGTGTCTTCTGCATGAAGGTCATAGAAATGCTCCCGGTTGGTTGGGGCGCTGTGGCCCCTTCTTGTGATTTATCAATGAAGACGCAGGGGCGGGTAGGGGTCAAGGCGGTTTTTGCCTGCGCAGCAGGATGCCGTCAGGGCAAAACGCGCGACATGATCACGGCGTCATCCGTGCTGCCGTCCGCCAGATGGTAATACCCCTTGCGCAGCCCTGAAACGGTATAGCCCTTCGCCTCGTAGAAGGCGCGGGCGGGGACGTTGCGGGCGGCCACTTCGAGGAAGGCGCTTTCGGCCCCGCGCGCCACGGCCAGCGCGTGGAAGAGCGCGAGCGCCCGGCTGGCCTCGCCCTTGCGCTGCACGTCCGGGTCGGCGGCCAGCGCGAGGATCTCCGCCTCTCCGGCGACCACGAGGCCGAAGACGAAGGCGTGCGAGGTTGCCGTGACCAGCGCGTGCGGGCTGTCGAGGCTGTCGGCGAAGTCATGCGCCGCCCAGGGGCGCGAATGCGTGTAGGCACGGGCGCAGAGCGCGGCCATGTCTTCGGGCGTCATCGTCTGTTCGGACATGAGGTCAAGCGTCATCGAGGATCACCGGGGCTGCTTCGGAAGACGGCGCTGCGTCGGCCGCCCGCACGTAAAGCGGGGCCGGACGGGTGTCTGTCGGTTTGCCTGCGGCGACGCGGGCGATGGTGGCCGCATTGGCCGCCGCGTCGTCGGGTGCGGAGGCGCTGCCCGGGGGGATCTCGGCCGATTGCGTGATCGTGCCGTCCGCGTGCTGAAGGTAGAACAGCCCGCCGGTGGCCGGAACGGCCGCGATGGCGGCGTCGCTGGTGGCGCGGATGACTTCGAAGGTGGTGACGCCCACGGCGGGGATCTTCAGCCCCAGCGCCAGCCCGCGCGCGGTGGCCACGGCGATGCGGATGCCGGTGAAGTTGCCCGGCCCGGTGCCCACCCCGATGCGCGTGACGTCTTTCCAGCCGGTGCCTGCCTCCGCCAGGAGGTCTTCCAGCAGCGGCAGGAGACGCTCTGCCTGGCCGCGTTTCATCGGCTCTGCCCGCGCGGCAAGCACGGTGTCGCCGTCGAGAAGCGCCGCGGCGCAGTAGGGACCGGAGGTGTCGAAGGACAGGATCATGTCCCTGTATGACTCCGTGCACATGGAGTCTGCAACCGGGCGTGAACGGTGGACCGCTCCACGGTGCCTGAACGTCGCGCAAACGGCGCTTTTTCGGTCAGTGGGGGGATGGCGGTTGCGCCGCGGCTGAAACGGAAAGGGCGCCGCAACAGCAGCGCCCGGTGTGCGATCCGTGGGTCATGCCGTCCGAAGGGTCAGACGGCGACCGGGCGGACCTCCGTCACTTCGGGGATGTAGTGGCGCAGCAGGTTCTCGATCCCCATCTTCAGCGTCAGCGTGGAGGAGGGGCAGCCTGCGCAGGCGCCCTGCATGTGCAGGTAGACGACGCCGCGGTCGAAGCCGTGGAACGTGATGTCGCCGCCGTCCTGGGCCACCGCCGGACGCACGCGGCTGTCCAGCAGTTCCTTGATCTGGCCGACGATCTCACCGTCTTCGCCGTCGTGTTCCGCATGGCCGCCGGCCTGCGCCGCGCCATCGGACATCACCGGCTGACCGGACTGGAAGTGTTCCATGATCGCGCCGAGAATCGCGGGCTTCATGTGGTCCCAGTCGACGGTGTCGGCTTTGGTCACGGTGACGAAGTCGTTGCCGAAGAAGATGCCGGTGACACCGTCCACGGCGAACAGCCGCTGTGCCAGCGGGGACGCCCCGGCAGCGTCTGCAGAGGGGAAATCGGCGGTGCCCATCTCCAGCACGGTCTGGCCGGGCAGGAATTTCAGCGTGGCCGGGTTGGGCGTGGATTCGGTCTGAATGAACATCTGGAGCGTACCTTTTCTGGCCTCTTCCCTATATGCGCGCCGAGCGCGGCGGCGTCAAGGATTGGAACGATTCTAAACAGGCTGTCAGTCGATGCAGAAGCGGAACGCAGCGTCCAGCATCCTGCGGTCGAGTGGCGTGGGTTTCTTGGCCGCGACGTAGTTGCCACCGATCACGCGACCGTATCCCGCGCCGATCGCAAAGGTCCCGGCGGCCGCCATCGCCTGCGCCTGCGGCGGCGAGATCCGGATCGTCAGGTAGGCGTCGTCGCCGTCGACCCGAACGGAGACCGCATCCTCCGGCAGCTTCTGCTCGATGTTGTCGGTCCAGAAGATCGGCGAGCCGCGCTCTTCGGGGCTCAGCGCGTGGACAGAGGCGTGCAGCAGCGCGTAAGGCTGCCCGGCCCGGCAGTAGAACGACATCTGGTCGACGCCGTCATAGGGCTGCGGCGGGTCGATCCGTTTGGACGCGGCGATCAGCCCGTCCTTGTAGGGTTCGAGGAAGAAGGCGTCGTAGCCGACGCGCGTGACAAGGTCGTATTCCTCTGCCTGCGGCTGGGTGACGTAGTACATGCCCGTGCTGTCCTGGGCCGAGGCGAGGGTGAAGATCCGGGCGTCGACGCCCATTTCGACCATGTAGGCCACGAGGTCGCCCGAGAATTTCTGCGCCACCTCGCCGCCGATCTGCTGGCCGGGGGCAAAGAACTGGTGCAGGCCCAGCTTGTCCCTTTCGGAGAGGAAACGCCGCACGCCGCCCATGAAGACATAGGCGCAGGCGCTTTCGCAGCGGCCCGGCGAGGGACCTTCGCTGCCGAGGAAGATCGGTTTCCCGTCGGTGTGGCGCGGGATGCCGTCCGAGCCGCCGATGGCCGTGTCATACCCCTGTTCGCGGATGTAGCGGCCCAGCCGCAGCGCCTCGCCCAGCGTCCCGCCGGGGCTGTTGAGGTAGATCACACCGCCATCGACGCCCTCGGTCTCGATCAGGCTGCGCAGCCTGTCGGTCAGTCCGGGCTCGATCTGCCCTTCGATCAGGACGAAGCAGCTTTCGTACGCGTTCCCGAGACAGGCGTTCTGGATCAGCGTCTCTGCAAGTGCGGGGCGGGCCGTCAGGACGGCGAAGAAGACAAGAAGGGCACGCATGAAAGGTCTCTTGGGAAGGCAGGATCGGAAAACGGGTGCCCGGCCAGAATGTCGCCTGCGCCGTGACTTGTGAAGCCCGCAGGTGGCGGGGCGGGCGGCCTTTCCGGAGGAGGATGGGGTGTCTTGGGGCGCGTGGACGCGGAGCGATCAGGTGATCGCTTCCAGCCGCTCCTTCGACAAATCGCCGGGGACCACGGTCACCGGCACGGGCAGCGATCCGGCGCTGCGGGTCATCTGCGTCACCAACGGGCCGGGGCCCTTCTTGTCGGCGGCGGCGCCCAGCACCAGCACGCCGATCTCCGGGTCCTCGCGGACCTGGGCGAGGATCTCCGTCACGGCGTCGCCCTCGCGGATCACCAGCTCCGGATCGACGCCCTGCTTGTCGCGCATCCACTTGGCGAAGACCTCGAAATGCGCGTGGATGCGTTCGCGGGCCTCCTCGCGCATGATGTCACCGACGCCGATCCAGTGGTTGAACTCTTCCGGGGCGATGATCGACAGGATCGCGACGCCGCCGCCGGACTTCGCGGCGCGCATGGCGGCGAAGCGCATGGCGTTCAGGCATTCTCTGGAATCGTCGAGCACGACGAGGAACTTGCGCATTGGGTCTCTCTCCTGTCGCGCGACCTTGGCAGAGGGGCAGGCGGCTGTCCACTCTGCAGTGACGTGGGCGTCAGAGCGGCGGCGTCCTGAGGAGTAGGCCGGGGGCGGCGGTGTCGATGAGGGTATGGCCCTGCGCCGACAGGCAGAAGACCGCAACCTGCGGATCGTGGTCGAGAAAGGCGAGGTGGCGGCCGGCGGGCAGCGCGGCGGCGATGTCGTCCAGCAGGGCGTGCAGGATGTCGTCCGTCGCCGTGTCGGGGGAGATGTCGCGGGCCGTGTCGCCCAGGCGGTAGGACAGGCGGTCGGTTGTCGTTGTGACGTGCAGCCTGTCGTCGACGCCGGCTGCACGGGCGAGGTCCCGGAGCGCGGCGGCGAGGGCCTCAGGCGTGTCGAGGGCGTCGCGCTGAAGCAGGCAGGCGCGCGGACAGAAGGGCGTGTGCGGCGGACGGTCGATGCGGATGGCAAAGGTCAGAAGGAGGAGCCGCCAAGGATCGTGGCGGTAGGTCTCCTCCGGCCCGAAGTCGGTCAGGTCGGTGCGGGTCACGCCGGGCGAGAGCGTGAGCCCGGCCTCCGCCAGCAGGTCGAGCTGTTCGTCGAGGGAGGGCGCCTCGCGCTGGGGGGCAGGGCGCGCGGCAGGCCGGTTGGCGCGGATCACCGCACGGATCGCCAGCGCGAAGAGCGCCAGCACAATCCCGATGACCAGCAGTTTCAGCCACATGGCGCGGGCCGCCTCAGGCGCTGAGCGCCCAGTCCCAGTAGAGGTCGCGCACCCGGCTGGTCACCGGACCGGCCTGGTAGGAGGTGTCCTCGAACGCGGTCACGGGGGTGATCTTGTTCATGTTGCCGGAGAGGAAAACCTCGTCCGCGGCCTCGAAATCGGCGAAGGTCAGCACCGCCTCGACCACCTCCATCCCGTCCGCCTTCATGTTGGCGATGTGGCGTGCGCGGGTGATCCCGGCGAGGAAGGTCCCGTTGGGGATCGGCGTGAACACGACCCCGTCGCGGACCATGAAGACGTTGGCGGTGGCGCTTTCGGCGACGTTGCCCATGGCGTCGGTCACCAGCGCGTTGCCGAAGCCGCGGCTGCGGACCTCGGTCAGCATCCGGGCTTTGTTCGGATAGAGGCAGCCGGCCTTGGCATTGACCACCGCGTCCTCCAGCACCGGGCGGCGGAAGCGGGTGCGCCCCAGCGTGGTGGAGGCGGTGGCGGGCGCCATGGGGATTTCCTCGAGACAGATGGCAAAGCCGGTCTCTTCGGGCTGCGGGACGATGGCGGTGACGTCACCGTTGATGCCCCAGTACATCGGCCGGATGTAGACCGCGGCGTCGGGGGTGTAGGCAGAGAGGCCCTCGCGCACGATCTCGACCATGTCTTCGGGCGCGACGGTGGGGTTGACCATCAGCGCCCGGGCGGAGGCGTTGATCCGGGCGCAGTGGCGGTCAAGGTCGGGCGTGACGCCCTGCGTGTAGCGTGCACCGTCGAAGACCGAGCTGCCGAGCCAGGCGCCATGGTCCGCGGCGCGCATGATCATGGTGTCGCCCTCGTGCCATGTGCCGTTGAAATAGGTGCGGATGTTCTTGCCGGTCGCCATCGGGATCTCCTTTTGGCGCGGAGCCTAGGCCCGGCGGACGGCAAGGTCCAGAGGGCGAGGCGGCGCAGAGCCCCGCCCTGCGTGGCGGCTGCGCGGGCGGGGAGGTGTTGCGCCGTCCGGTCGCGGCGGTTTCAGCCGGCGCGGTCTTCCGTCGCTTCCAGCAGGAGGTTGGGCAGGTCGAGCGGTGCGTTGGTCATCAGGAGCGTGCCGTTGCCGCTGCGGGGCCAGTCCTCTGGCGCGCGGTCGCGGTAGATCTCGATCCCGTTGCCGTCGGGGTCGGAGAAATAGATCGCCTCGGAGACACCGTGGTCGGCGGCGCCCTCGATCTCCACCCCGTGGTCCAGGGCGCGGGCCAGCGCGTCGGCCAGGGCCGGGCGGTCTGGGAAGACGAAGGCGGTGTGATAGAGCCCGGGCGCGCGCGGATCGGCCCGGGGGCCGTCCTTCGAGTGCCAGGTGTTCAGGCCGATGTGGTGGTGGTAACCGCCGGCGGAGAGGAACGCAGCCTGCCGCCCGTAGGTCTGCATGACCTCCAGCCCCATCACGTCGCGGTAGAACGCGACGGAGCGGTCGAGGTCGGTGACCTTCAGGTGGACGTGGCCGATGCGGGTTTCGGGATGTGCGGGCATGGGACGCCTCCTTTGCATGACAGAGATATGGGCGGGCCGGGCCAGCCGTCTATCGCCGCCAGCGCGTGTTCCGCGTGCGCGGCTGCACAGGCGCTGCAGAGGAGGACGTACGGGCCCTGCGGGCCGGGCGGCGGGCGATGCGCGGCCTAGGGCAGTCGCGTAACGGGGCACTTGGGACGCACGGCGGCGCGCATCGGAAACCCGGCGACGCAAAAACGTGACCGAAGGTCGGCATTGATCCACGCCGCCCGGACTGCGCATGGTCTACAAGAGCCGGAAACGAGAGGAGGCGCGCGTGGCCGACAGGATCCGATTCACACTCGACGGCGAGGAAGTCGAAGCCGAAAAGGGCATGACCATCTGGGAGGTGGCGAACGGGCGCGGTCTGAAGATCCCGCACCTGTGCCACAAGCCTGCGCCGGGTTACCGCCCGGACGGCAACTGCCGCGCCTGCATGGTGGAGATCGAGGGCGAGCGCGTGCTGGCGGCCTCCTGCATCCGCGAACCCGAGGACGGCATGGTGGTCAAGAGCGCCTCTGCCCGGGCAAAGACCGCGCGCAGGATGGTCATGGAACTGCTGGTGGCCGACCAGCCGGAGCAGGCGGCGGCGCATGACAAGTCCTCTCACCTCTGGGACATGGCGGCCGAGCAGGGTGTCGCCGAAAGCCGCTTTCCGACGCTGGAAGCGGAGCGCATCCCGCTGCTCGACGACAGCCACGTGGCGATGTCCGTGAACCTCGACGCCTGCATCCAGTGCGGCCTGTGCGTGCGCGCCTGCCGCGAGGTGCAGGTCAACGACGTGATCGGCATGGCCGGGCGCGGGCACGATGCCTACCCGGTGTTCGACCTTGGCGACGACATGGGCGCCTCCACCTGCGTTGCCTGCGGCGAATGCGTGCAGGCCTGCCCGACCGGCGCGCTGATGCCGTCGTCGGTGGTGAACGACGCGCAGGAAGGCGACCGGGCCGATTTCGACAAGGAAACCAAGTCGGTCTGCCCGTTCTGCGGCGTCGGCTGCCAGGTCTCGATCAAGGTGAAGGACGGCAAGATCAAGTACGTCGAGGGCATCGACGGCCCCGCGAACGAGGGGCGGCTGTGTGTCAAGGGCCGCTTCGGGATGGACTACATCCACCACCCGCACCGGCTGACCAAACCCCTGATCCGGCGGGAAGACGCGCCCGAGAAGGGCCTGAACGTCGATCCGTCGAACCCCTGGACCCACTTCCGCGAGGCGACCTGGGAAGAGGCGCTGGACAAGGCCGCCCACGGGCTGGCCGACCTGCGGTCCTACTACGGCGGGCAGTCGGTGGCGGGCTTCGGCTCGGCCAAGTGCACCAACGAGGAGGCCTACCTCTTCCAGAAGTTCATCCGGCAGGGCTTCGGCCACAACAACGTCGACCACTGCACGCGGCTGTGCCACGCCTCCTCGGTGGCGGCGCTGATGGAGAACGTGGGTTCGGGCGCGGTGACCGCGACCTTCAACGAGATCGAGAACGCCGACGTGGCGATCGTCATCGGCTCCAACCCGACAGAGAACCACCCCGTTGCCGCGACCTACTTCAAGCAGTTCACCAAGCGCGGCGGCGAGCTGATCATCATGGACCCGCGCGGCACCGCGATGAAGCGCTTTGCCAAGCACATGGTGCAGTTCCGCCCCGGCACCGACGTGGCGCTGCTGAACGCGATCATGAACGTGATCGTCGAGGAAAAGCTCTATGACCGCCAGTACATAGAAGGCTTTACCGAGGGTTTCTTCGAATTCCGCGACCACATCCGCGCCTTCACGCCGGAGCGCATGTCGGAGCTTTGCGGGATCGCGCCGGAGGTGATCCGCGACGTGGCCCGGACCTTCGCCACGGCTCAGCGGGCGATGATCTTCTGGGGGATGGGCATCTCGCAGCACATCCACGGCACCGATAACTCGCGCTGCCTGATCTCGCTGGCGCTGCTCTGCGGTCACGTGGGCCGTCCGGGGACCGGGCTGCACCCGCTGCGCGGGCAGAACAATGTGCAGGGCGCGTCCGATGCGGGGCTCATCCCGCAGGTCATGCCGGACTACCAGTCGGTTGCCGATCCGGAGGTCCGGGCGCTGTTCAAGCATATCTGGCAGGGCACGGAAATCCAGGCCACGCCGGGACTTACGGTCGTCGAGATCATGGACCGCGTCTACCGCGGCGAGATCCGCGGCATGTACGTGCTGGGCGAGAACCCTGCGATGTCGGACCCGGACGTGGAACACGCGCGCAAGGCGCTGGCCAAGCTCGACCACCTCGTCGTGCAGGATATCTTCCTGACGGAGACGGCGAACTTCGCCGACGTGATCCTGCCCGCCGCGGCGATGCCAGAGAAGGACGGCACCGTCACCAACACCAACCGGCAGGTGCAGATGATGCGCAAGGCGGTGGAGGCCCCGGGCGAGGCGCGCGAGGACTGGAAGGTGATCGTCGACCTGGCGCGGCGCATCGGGCTGAAGTGGGATTACGACGACCCGCGCGAGGTCTTCAACGAGATGAAGATGTCGATGCGGTCGCTGCACCACATCACCTGGAAGCGGCTGGAGACCGAGAATTCAGTGACTTACCCCTGCAACGGCCCGGACGATCCGGGCCAGGCGGTGGTCTTCGGCGACGGCTTCCCGCGCCGGGCGGGCCGGGCGAAGTTCACGCCGGCACGTGTCACGCCCCCGGCGGAGGTCCCGGACGAGACCTTCCCGATGGTGCTGACCACGGGCCGGCAGCTGGAGCACTGGCACACCGGGTCGATGACCCGCCGCGCAACGGTGCTGGACGCGGTGGAGCCGGAGGCCAACTGCTCGCTGCACCCCTCCACCCTGCGGGAGTTGGGCGTGGAGCCGGGCGGGCTGGTGCGGCTGATCACCCGGCGCGGCTCGCTCGAGGTGATGGCCCGTGCCGACAGGTCGGTGGCGCGGGACATGGTGTTCCTGCCCTTCGCCTACGTGGAAGCCGCGGCCAACATCCTCACCAACCCCGCGCTCGACCCCTTCGGCAAGATCCCGGAGTTCAAGTACTCTGCCGTGCGGGTGGAAAAGGTCACCGACGGGGCGCTTGCCGCGGAGTGAGTGCGGTCCCGGGCGGTTTGCGCAACGGGGCCGCGACGCCGGTCCCCGGTTAACGGGGCGGGCCCCGGGTAAACGCAGCGCGCGCCACCGGATGTGCCCGGCGGCGCCGCGAGCACCACAACGGGTTACCGGAACGTTGATTGCCTGTGGCGCGTGTTAAGGGGCGAACCGGCCGGTTTGACCCCGATTCCCGGCCGGTTGGAAACCTTCGTTAACGCCGGCATGCGCCGAAGCGTTGCGCGGAAATCTTTTTCGTTAACGTCTGTGCCGGGACGGGGCCGGGCCCGGGCCGGGAGGGGGCCGCCGCGGCTGGCGGCGCCGGTTTCTCCCGGGCTGGCCGAAAGGCTGTGAGGATCGGCCGGGACGTGGCAGGATGGGCGCAGGAGGATGTGCCATGGATCCTGTGTCCCTCGGCTATTATGCGGCGGTCTGCGGGCTTCTGAGCCTTGCTGGGCCGCGACTGGGCCGGGCGCCGGCCCGGCTGATCGTCGGTGCGCTGGTCGGTGTCGTGGCGGTGGCGGTCCTGCCGTCATTCCGGGCGGCGCTGGGCCTGCCCTGAGAATTCTGCCGCGGCGCGGCACTTCCTGCGACGGAGCGGGCGGGCACCTGCGTGAAACCCTGAAACGGAAAAATATTCAGGGACATTCAGACATGGTTCGCACGGTTGTTTTCTGGGGACACCTGACGGCGGGGCTCGTTTCCGGGGTCTTCGTCCTGATGATGAGCGTGACCGGCGTCCTGCTGACGTACGAAAGCCAGATCGTGCACTGGGCCACGGCCCGCGCCATCGAGGTCCCGGCGGGGGCCGTGGCCTTGTCTCCTGAAGAGATCGTTGCCGCGACGGGCGCCGTGCCCGGCCAGTCGCTGGTCCTCCCGCGGGAGCCCGGCGGGCTGGTGGAACTGAGGCAGGGGCGGTCCTCCGTCGCGCTCGATCCCTACAGCGGTGCGGAACTGGACGGCGCGGGGGACGGCGTCGCGGCCTTCTTCCGTGGCGTGACGGCGCTGCACCGCTGGCTGTCGTTCAGCGGCCCGACGGAGGTCGGCGGCTGGCTGGTCGATGCGGCCAACCTGCTTTTCCTCGGGCTGGTGGTGTCGGGGTTATACCTGTGGTTGCCGAAGACGTGGAAGTGGCGGCGGGTGAAGATGAACCTGGTCTTCCGGCGCGGCCTGCCGAACGCGCAGGCGCGGGACTACAACTGGCACCATGTGCTGGGCTTCTGGGCGCTGGTGCCGCTGTTCGTGATCGTGCTGACCGGCGTCATCATGAGCTACGGCTGGGCCAACGCCGCGCTTTTCGCCGCGCTGGGCGAGGAGGTGCCGCAGGGCCGGGGCCGCGGGGCGGTGACGCAGGAATTCGCGGCGCGGAAGCTGTCGGGCGCGCCATTGGGCTATGCCGCCTTGCTGGACGCCGCGGGGGTGGCGCGGCCGGACTGGACGACGGCGGCGATCGTCCTGCCTGAGACGGGTGCTGGCGCGGTGCAGGTGACGCTGGACGGGGGCAACGGCGTGGCGCCGGCGCAGCGGTCGGAGCTGGTGCTGGACCGGGCCACGGGCGAGATCCTGTCCGAAGATGCCGTGACGGGCAGCGCGGGCACGCGGGCGCGGATGTGGGCGCGGTTCGCGCACACCGGGCAGTATTACGGCATCATCGGTCAGACGGTGGCGGGGCTCGCCTCGCTCGCCGCGATGGTGCTGGTCTGGACCGGCATGGCGCTGGGCCTGCGCCGGCTCCTGCGGATGCGGCGGCTGCGCCGCGCGGCGGTGTGAGGAGAAGATCTTTCGGACGAAAGATCTTTGGGGGTGAAGGCTTTTCTTCCGAAAAGCCTTCGCGGGTCCCGTGGCGGGCGGCGGTCAGGACCAGGTGACGTCGCCGAGGAAGATGTAGCCCGCACCGTAGATCGTCTTGATCAGGCGCGGGTTCTTCGGGTCCTCGCCGAGCTTGGTCCGGAGCCGCGAGATGCGCACATCCATCGCCCGGTCGAAGCTGTCACCCGCCGTGCCGCCCAGCGCTTCCTGCATGTGGGCGCGGGTGATCAGCCGCTTGGGGCTTTCGAGGAAGAGCCTGAGCACCTCGCCCTCGGCCTGGCTGAAGGGCGTCTCCACCCCGTCCTTTTCCAGCGCGTAGTGGTCGAAGTGTGCCGTCCAGTCGCCGAAGCGGGCGGAGGTCTGCGCGGGCCGGGGCGGGGTGCGCAGGCGGGCGCGGACGCGGGCCACGACCTCGGCGGGATCGAAGGGCTTGGTCACGTAGTCGTCGGCGCCGAGTTCCAGCCCGGTCACCCGGTCCTGGACCTGCGCGCGGCCCGAGATGATGATGACCTTGGCCCCCTGTTCCAGCGCCAGCCGGTGCACCAGCGTCAGCCCGTCGCGGTCCGGCAGGGACAGGTCGACGAGGCAGACGGCGGGGGTGACGGAGCGCAGCGCCGCCTCGAACTCCGTCGCGCGGGAGAAGGCGCGGGTGCGGTAGCCCGCGTCCTGCAGCGCCTCCGTCAGGATGTCGCGGATGGCGGGTTCGTCGTCGAGGATCGTCACGAGGGGGGCGTCGGTCATGGCGTCCTTTCGCCGTCCCGGAGGGCGTTGGCAAGGGTTTCGGGGGTGAAGGGCTTGGCGATGACCGGCGCGCGGGCGCGGGCGGCGCGGTGGCGCGGGTCGCCGGGCGGCAGCGAGGTCATCAGGCGCAGCGGGATCTGCGGCAGGTGGTCGGCCAGCGTGTGGCCGGGTTCGCTGCCTTCGAGCGTGATGTCCGACAGGATCAGCGCGACCTCCAGCGTTTCGGCCAGCGCCAGCGCCTCGGGGACGGAGCTGGCCTCGGCCACGGCGTAGCCCAGCCCGGTCAGCATGTCGCGGATGGGGGCGCGCAGGTCGGGGCTGTCCTCGACCAGCAGCACGAGGCCTGAGGCGGGCAGGCTGAGCGCGTGGCGCAGCGGCAGGCGCAGGGTGACGCGGGCGCCGGTTGCCCCGTTCGAGAGCCGCAGCGCGCCGCCCGCCAGCTTGGTCATGTCGTAGACCATGGCGAGGCCAAGGCCGGAGCCTTCGCCGCCCTTGGTGGTGAAGAAGGGTGCTGTGCCGTGGGCCAGCGCGTCGGGCGAGAAGCCGGGGCCGGTGTCGGTCACGGCGATCTCGAGCCATGTGCCCTGCAGTTCGTGGGCGGCGATGGTGATCTGCGCTTCGGCCCGCCCGGCGCAGGCGTCCCTGGCGTTCAGCACGAGATTCAGGAGCGCGTCCTGCAGGAGGCCGGGATCGGCCATGAGGGGGGCCGTGGTGTTGTCCTCCATCGTCAGGGTCAGGCCTTCGGGCAGGGTCGGCGCCGCGAGGTTGGCGAGGTCGTCGAGGAAAGGGGCGAGGCGCATCGGCTTCGGCTGCCAGGTGCGCGGGCTGGTGATGTCGGCGATGCGTTCCAGCAGGGTGCCGCCGCGCCGCGCCGCCTGCAGCGTGGCGGTGACGCAGGCGGGGGCTTCGCCCGGCAGGTCGAGGCGGGCCAGTTTCGCCTGCTGGCCGAGGATGATCGTCAGGAGGTTGGAGAAGTCGTGCGCGAGCCCGGAGGTGAGCTGCGCCGCGATCTCGCGCCGGCGGGTCTGCTGGAGCGCGGCGCGGGCCTGCGTTTCCTCGGTCACGTCCTGCGAGAGGATGTAGACGCCCGGTTCCAGCGGGTCGGGGGTGAAGGCGGCGCGGATCCGGCGGGAGGACGCCTCGTCGCTGAACTCGAAGGTCGAGGCGCGCCCGGCGAAGGCGGCGTCGAGATGCGGCTGCACGCGGGCGTAGGCCTCCGGCCCCAGCGTGTCGGAGATGTGCAGCCCGACGATCGACGCGGGCCGTCCGGGCATCACGTCGGCCAGCCGGTTGTTGGAGAAGGTGTAGCGCCCGGTGGCGTCGACGCGGGCGATGTGGGCGGGCATCATCTCGGTCGTGGTGCGGGTGCGGGCCTCGGTCTCCATCAGCTGGCGGCGGGTTTCCTCGAGTGCGGTGATGGTGGCGGCAAGCTGGCGGTTGGTGCGGGCGAGTTCCTCGGACCGCTGCAGCACCTCCTCGGACAGCGATTCCGAGCGGCTGCGGAGCAGTTCCTCCTGCTGCCTTATCGCGGTGATGTCGGTGTAGACGGTGACCCAGCCGCCCTGCGGCAGGGGCGCGCCCTCGACCGCGATGGTGCGGCCGTTGGCGCGCTGGCGTTCCATGTAATGCGGCTCGAACGTGCGGGCGAGCGAGACGCGGGCGTCGATGAAGGTGTCGAGGTCGTCGATGGGGCCGTATTCGCCGGTGGTGGCGAGGTGGCGGATGACCGCCTCGAAGGTGGTGCCGGGGGCGCAGAGCGTGTCGGGCAGGTCGAACATCGCCTGCATGGGGCGGTTGACCAGCACGAGGCGCAGGTCGCGGTCGAAGATCGACAGGGCCTGCTGGATCAGGTTCAGCCCGGCGAGGGTGAAGGCGGCGGTGTCGGCGCGTGTGGTCATGGCGGGAGCCTAGTCGCGGGCGGGCGCCGGGTCGATAGGGGTCGGGGGCGCGGGGGCCGGTGCCTGATGCGTGCCTGATGCGGGCCGGTGTGCCGGTCCGGGGCGGGCGTACCTCTTTCTTCGAAACTCGGTCCGCCCACCCCTGCCATCCCTTCCGGGCGCCTTCCCGGCCTCCCCGAATGTGGCCCTGAAAGGATTTGTTACATTCTGGAAAACCTCAGGAAAAAGTTGACCGCGAGCCTGAGAGCCGCCCTAATTGGCCGCAGAATCGTGATGAACGCGATCGGGGTCCCGAAAGGGGCAAGACAAGGGAGGGGTGCCGGAACGGGCGCCCGGGGAGGACACACTTGGCTGCACTCGTCGAGGGCATCGAAGGCCTGCGCTCTGTGCCTGCGCTTCTGCGCAGGAACGCCAGAGAGTTTGCCGGCGCACCGGCTTACCGTGAAAAGGAATACGGGATCTGGCAGAGCTGGACCTGGGCGGAAGCCGAGGCCGAGATCGAGGCCTTTGCGCTGGGGCTGCTGAACCTCGGGGTGGCGCCGGGCGATTACGTGGCGGTCATCGGGCGCAACCGGCCGACGCTCTACTGGGCGATGGTGGCGGCGCAGATGTGCGGCGCGGTGCCGGTGCCGCTGTATCAGGACGCGGTCGCGGAAGAGATGGAATACGTGCTGTCGCACTGCGGCGCGCGCTTTGTCGTGGTCGCCGACCAGGAGCAGGTGGACAAGGTGATCGAGGTGCAGGAGAGCCTGCACCAGTTCGAGCACATGATCTACGTCGACCCGCGCGGGTTGCGGAAATACGACCACACACGGCTGCACGACTATGCCCACGTCCAGGAGCAGGGCCGCGCGGCGCGCGACGAGCTGATCGGCGAGCTGGACCGGCGGCGCGGCGCGCTGGGCTACGACGACACCTGCGTGATGCTCTATACTTCCGGGACGACGGGCAAGCCGAAGGGCGTGGTGCTGTCGAACCGCAACATCATCGAGGCGGCGAAGTCCTCGGCGGAGTTCGACCACCTCAAGCGCGACGACGAGGTGCTGGCCTACCTGCCCATGGCCTGGGTCGGCGACTTCATCTTTTCCATCGGGCAGGCCTACTGGAAGGGCTTCTGCGTGAACTGCCCGGAAAGCGCGGAGACGCTGCAGACCGACCTGAAGGAGATCGGGCCGACCTACTATTTCGCCCCGCCGCGGGTGTTCGAGACGCTGCTGACCCGGATCATGATCCGGATGGAGGACGCGAGCCCGCTGAAGAAGCGGATGTTCGACCACTACATGGCCCATGCCCGAAAGGTCGGGCCGCGCATCCTCGACGGGAAGTCCGTGGGACTGCTGGACCGGCTGCGCTACCGGGTGGGGGAGTTCCTGGTCTACGGGCCGCTGAAGGATTCCATGGGCTTCTCGAAGGTGCGGGTGGGCTATACCGCGGGCGAGGCCATCGGGCCGGAGATCTTCGATTTCTACCGCTCGCTCGGGATCAACCTGAAGCAGCTTTACGGGCAGACGGAGGCCTCGGTCTTCATCACCGTGCAGCCGGACGGCGAGGTGCGGTCGGACACCGTGGGCGTGCCCGCGCCGGGGGTGGAGATCCGCATCGCCGAGAACGGCGAGGTCTTCTACCGCTCGCCGGGGACCTTCGTGGAGTATTACAAGAACCCCGAGAGCACCGCCTCGACCAAGGACCCGGAGGGCTGGGTGGCGACGGGGGATGCCGGGTTCTTCGAGGAGGCGACGGGCCACCTGCGGATCATCGACCGGGCGAAGGACGTGGGGCAGATGGCGTCGGGCGCGCTCTTCGCGCCGAAATACGTCGAGAACAAGCTGAAGTTCTATCCCAACATCCTGGAGGCCGTGGTCTTCGGGGCGGGCCGCGACCGCTGCTGCGCCTTCATCAACATCGACCTCTCGGCGGTGGGCAACTGGGCGGAGCGCAACAACATCGCCTATGCGTCCTACCAGGAACTGGCGCAGCACCCGCAGGTCATCGAGACGGTGCGCGCCCATGTCGAGGAGGTGAACGCCTCCGTCGCGGAGGACGAGATGCTGTCGGCCTGCCAGATCCACCGCTTCCTGATCCTGCACAAGGAGCTGGACGCCGACGACGGCGAGATGACGCGGACCCGGAAGGTGAAGCGCAAGATCATCTCGGAGAAATACGACGACCTGGTGACCGCATTGTACGACGGATCGGACAGCATCTACACCGAGACCGAGGTGACCTACGAGGACGGCCGCAAGGGCAGCATCAAGGCGACGCTGAAGATCGTCGACGCGAAGGTGGTGCCGGTCACCCCCAAGGCGATGGCGGCGGAATGACGGGTTCGCTGGAGTTCCTTCCCGGTGCCGTGACCTCGCTGGTGGCGCTCGGACTGGCGGGGCCGTCGCAGGCGGCGCTGGCCGACGACTGGCAGGCGGCGGCGCAGGGCTGCCTGTCGGCGGTGCACGACGCGGAGGGGTTTGCCGAGGGCGGCGACACGCGCGGTGCGGTCCTGAGCACACGCGGCACGCGCGCCCTGGGCGGGACGCTTGCGGCGCGGTCCTGCGAGGTGACGGTGACGCGCCATGCCACGACGGGCGAGTTGGCGGAGATCACCGGGCGCTTCGCCGACCTGCTGCCGGTGCTGCAGGAGGCGGGCTACGTCATCGCGCCGCAGCGGAGGATCCGCCCGGAGCCGGGCGTGCTGATGACCGAGCTTTCGCTTGAAGGAAACGCCCGGGGCTGCGGGATGCGGGTCAGCTTCATGGCGGCCGCCGGGACCGGGACGGTGCTGTTCGCGGTGGATGAAACGGGCGACGCGCCCTGTGGAAACGGGGGCAACTGATGCTCGATCAGACCGAAGGCTACACAACCGCGGACGGGCGGCAGATCGGCGGGACGCTGATGGAGATGAAGAACATCACGCTGAAGTTCGGCGGGGTGACGGCGATCTCGGACATTTCCTTCGACATCCGCGAGGGCGAGATCCGGGCGATCATCGGGCCGAACGGCGCGGGCAAGTCGTCGATGCTCAACATCATCTCGGGGTTCTACACGCCGACCATCGGCGAGGTCTGGTACAAGGGCGCGAAGCGGCCCCCCATGAAGCCCTACGAGGTGGCGCGGATGGGCGTGGCGCGGACCTTCCAGAACATCGCGCTCTTCGAGGGGATGAGCGTGCTCGACAACGTGATGACCGGGCGGCTGACGCACATGAAGGCCGGGATCGCCGCGCAGGCGCTGTGGTGGGGCAAGGCCCGCGACGAGGAGATGGCCAACCGCGAGGTGGTGGAGAAGGTCATCGACTTCCTCGAGATCCAGGCGATCCGCAAGACGCCGGTGGGGCGGCTGCCCTACGGCCTGAAGAAGCGGGTGGAGCTGGCGCGCGCGCTGGCCGCGGAGCCCTCGATCCTGCTGCTCGACGAGCCGATGGCGGGCATGAACGTCGAGGAGAAGGAGGACATGAGCCGCTTCATCCTCGACGTGAACGACGAGTTCGGCACGACCATCGCGCTGATCGAGCACGACATGGGCGTGGTCATGGACCTGAGCGACCGGGTGGTGGTGATGGATTACGGCAAGAAGATCGGCGACGGCAGCCCGGACGAGGTGCGCGGCAACCAGGACGTCATCGACGCCTACCTGGGCGTGGCGCACTGATGCGGGCGGCGGCAACGGAGGGTCCGCGCGCGGTGCGCGCGGACGGGGGGAGGGGCGCTGCCCCTCTGCGCTGGCGCGCATTCACCCCGGAGTACTTGGAAAGCAGAGAAGCCCTATGGGCGCAGGGGGAAGGTTCATGCTGAACGATATTTTCATCAAGCCGTTCGCGGACATGATCGACGCGCCGGACTTCCTGTTGCAGGTGCTCTGGGAGGGGCTGGTGTCGGGGGTGCTTTACGCGCTGATCGCGCTGGGCTTCGTGCTGATCTTCCGGTCGTCGCGGATCTTCAACTTCGCGCAGGGCATCATGGTGGTCTTTGCGGCGCTGACGCTGGTGGGTCTGCATGCCTTCGGGGTGCCGGCGTGGATCGCGGTGGCGCTGACGCTGGGTGTGATGTTCGTCCTCGCCGTGACCATCGAGCGGGTGGTGCTGCGGCCGCTGGTCGGGCAGCCGGACATCATCCTCTTCATGGCGACGATCGGCATCACGCTGTTCCTGATCGGCTTTGGCGAGATCATCTTCGGCGGCGAGAACAAGGTGATGATCACCGAGGAGCTGAGCATTCCCACCGGCGACACGGTGCTGGAGCCCTGGGGCGGGCTGCTGATCCTGCAGCATCTGGACATCACGGTGGTGCTGGTGGCCTGCACGCTGGTGGCGGCGCTGCTGGCGTTCCTCAACTACACGCGGATGGGCCGGGCGATCCGGGCGCTGGGCGACGACCACCAGGCGGCGCTGTCGGTGGGCATCTCGCTGCAGACGGTCTGGGTGCTGGTGTGGTTCATCGCGGGGATCATCGCGCTGGTCACGGGCATCGCCTGGGGGGCGCGGGCGGGGGTCAGCTTTGCGCTGGAGGTGATCGCCTACAAGGCGCTGCCGGTGCTGATGCTGGGCGGGCTCGAGTCGATCACCGGGGCGATCATCGGCGGGCTGATGATCGGCCTGCTGGAGAAGCTGTTCGAGATCTACTGGGGCCAGCCGCTGCTGGGCGGCAATACCGAGACGTGGTTCGCCTTCGTGCTGGCGCTGATCGTGCTGCTGTTCCGGCCGCAGGGGCTGTTCGGCGAGCGGATCATCGAGCGGGTCTAGCGGGCCTGCGGCGAGAGAGGGCCTGCGGCGTTCACGGTTGCCGCGGGCGGTCCCGGACGGGCGGGGCGTGACGAGTGGATTGGCGGGCGGGCCGCGCGGTGCGGCGGGTGTCCGGGAGGTGGACGGCATGACGAAACTGATCGCGGTTCTCAACGTGGTGGCCTGGGCGGGGTTTTGGTCTTTTGGCTATCTGGCGCTGACGACGCCGGTGGAGCAGGGTGGACGCATGGTCGTTGCGCTGCTGCTGGCAGCCTTCGGGGCGGCACTGGGGATCTGGGCGTGGTTCCGGATCGTGCGGCACACCGAGGCGACCGGCTATGCGCGACCGGCCAGCAGCCGGGCGCGTCACGATGCAGACGAAGGACTGGATGCCTGATGGCCACACAGAAGACCCCCGCCGGGACGGACAGGACGCGCGCTCCGAAGACCGCCCAGAAGACTGCCCGGAAGACCGCCCAGAAGACCGGCGCACCGCAACGGGACCGCACGTCGCGCGCACGGTCGCCGGCCAGCGAGGAGGCCGCAGACATCGCCCGCGCGGCGAACGGGCTGAGCGAATATTACGACACGCAGCACGAGGCGGTGCAGGGCGTGATGAAGGCGCAGATGGACGTCATGAACACCATGATGTCGGCGTCGATGAATGCCACCACGACGTCGCTGAAGGCCATGGCGGCCTTCTGGGCGTCGGCCATCCCGGGCGCACGGCGGCGCGGGAACGACTGAAACGTGAAAGCGCCCGGGGACCGGCGGCAAGACCGGTCCGGGCGATGAAGAGGGAGGACCGCGGATGCTCTATCGCACCGCCGGACAGTTCAAGACGACATACGAGGCGGACCAGGCGCTGTTCCCGGTCCGGCAGGACGCGATCCTGCTGGGGGTGATCCTGCTGTGCGCCTGGGTGATCTTTCCGCTGACGGCGAGCGAGTTCGCCTTCCAGACGCTGCTGATCCCGGTGCTGATCTATTCGCTGGCGGCACTCGGGCTGAACATCCTGACGGGCTATGCCGGGCAGCTCTCGCTGGGCACCGCGGCCTTCATGGGGGTCGGCGCCTATGCCTGCTACAAGCTGATCACGCTCATGCCGTGGATGAACCCGGTGATCGCGATCCTCTTGTCGGGGGTGTTCTCGGCCGGGGTGGGGGTGGCCTTCGGCATCCCCAGCCTGCGGATCAAGGGGTTCTACCTCGCCATCGCGACGCTGGCGGCGCAGTTCTTCCTCGTGTGGCTCTTCGAGAAGTGGGCCTGGCTTTACAACTACAACGCAAGCGGCGCGATCCAGGTGCCGAACCTCGAGATGTTCGGGGTCTACGTGGCGGGGCCGCAGGCCAGCAGCATCGTGCAGTATTACGTGGTGCTGTTCATCGTCTGCCTGCTGACGATGCTCTGCATCAACCTGACGCGCGGCACGCTGGGGCGGACGTGGAAGGCGACGCGGGACATGGACATCGCGGCCGAGCTGATCGGCATCAACCTGATGCGCTCGAAGCTGACGGCCTTCGCGATCTCGTCCTACATCGTGGGCGTGGCGGGGGCGCTGTTCGTCTTCATGTGGCGCGGCGCGGCGGAGCCGAACCTCTTCGACATCCCGCTGTCGTTCCGCATCCTGTTCATCGCGATCATCGGCGGGCTGGGGTCGATCATGGGCAACTACCTGGGCGCGATCCTGATCGTGGGCCTGCCGGTGGTGCTGAACCTGCTGCCGAACGCGCTGGGGATTTCCATCGACAGCGCGCTGGTGGAGCACCTCAACATCATGATCGTGGGGAGCCTGATCGTGTTCTTCCTGATCGTGGAGCCGCACGGGCTGGCGCAGCTGTGGCGGCTGATCCGCGAGAAGATGATCCTCTGGCCGTTCCCGCACTGACGGGGCGCGGCCGGTGACGCGCGTGCGGGGGCAGGATCTGCGCCCTGCGCGGGGTCCCGCGAAGGGTGGGCCCGAAAGACGACGCAAGAAACGAAGTGACAGATTTCAGGGAGGAGAACCAATGAAACACTTCACGAAACTGGCGGTGGCCGCGGTCGTCGCGGGTGTCACCGCAGGCGCTGCCATGGCGCAGGAACTGTACACCCCGAACCTCAGCTACCGGACCGGCCCCTTTGCCGCGACGGGCATTCCGCTGATGAACGGTCAGGCCGACTACATGACCATGCTCAACGAGCGGGACGGCGGCATCGGCGGCGCGAAGATCAACTTCGAGGAATGCGAGACCGGCTATTCCACCGAGAAGGGCGTCGAGTGCTACGAGAAGACCAAGGGGCAGGCCATCGTGACCCAGCCGTGGTCCACCGGCATCACCCTGCAGGTGCTGCCGAAGACCAACGTGGACGAGATCCCGATCCTCGCCTCGGGCTACGGCTTCAGCCCGATGATGGACGGCGCGACCTTCCAGTGGGCGTTCAACACGCCTGCCGGTTACTGGGACGGCGCCGACATGATCATCCAGTACCTCGAAAGCCAGGGGTCGCTGGAGGGCAAGAAGATCGTGCACCTGCACCTCGACCACCCGTTCGGCAAGGAGCCTCTGCCGGTGCTCGAGAAACTGGCCGAGGAAAAGGGGTTCGAGCTGGTGCCGATCCCGGTCGGCCTGAAGGAGATGCAGAACCAGTCCGCGCAGTGGCTTCAGATCCGCCGCGAGCGCCCGGATTACGTCATCATGTGGGGCTGGGGTGCGATGAACGCCGGGGCCATCACCGAGGCGGTGAAGACCAAGTTCCCGATGGAGAACTTCATCGGCGTCTGGTGGGCCGGGCATGACGCCGACCTCAAGATCGTCGGCGAGGACGGCAAGGGCTACAAGTCGATCTCGTGGTCGTTCCCGAACGCCGATGCGCCGGTGATCGCGGACATCAAGAAGCACGTGGTCGACGCCGGTCTGACGAAGTCGAACCCGGAAGAGATGGAAGGCGTGTTCTACAACCGCGGCATCATCATCTCGGCCATCCTCGCGGAGGGCATCCGCATGGCGCAGGAGGAATACGGCACGGCAGAGATCGACGCGGCGCAGCTGCGCTGGGGTCTCGAGAACATCGACATGACCGAGGCGCGCATCGACGAGCTGGGCCTGACCGGCATGGTGCCGCCGTTCAAGACCTCCTGCGACGACCACACCGGCAAGTCCGGCGGCTGGATGCTGGAGTGGGACGGCGAGAAGTTCGTGAAGGCGTCCGACCACCTGGTGCCGAACACCGAAGGCTATGCCGACCTGATCGCGTCGTCGGCGGCGGAATACGCCGAGGCCAACCAGCCCTGGCCGGTGAACGAGACCTGCGGCGGCTGACGGCCTTCGCGTGATGATACGTCCGGCGGCGGCGCAGGCCGCTGCCGCCGGACATCCAAGGGATTTTCACAGAGACGAGGCAGCGGTCCGGGCAAGGGTCCGGCGGGCTGCGAGAGGAACGCCATGCTGGACGCCGGGAAGACCGAGACCCTGCTTGAGGTCAACAACATCGAGGTGATCTACAACCACGTGATCCTCGTGCTGAAGGGCGTGTCGCTGACGGTCCGGAAGGGCGGGATCACCGCGCTTCTCGGCGGCAACGGCGCGGGCAAGACCACGACGCTGAAGGCGATCTCCAACCTGCTGCATTCGGAGCGCGGCGAGGTCACCAAGGGCTCCATCGTCTACAAGGGCGAGCGGGTGCAGGACCTCGACCCGGCGGCACTGGTGAAGCGGGGCGTCATCCAGGTGATGGAGGGGCGGCACTGCTTCGAACACCTGACGGTCGAGGAGAACCTGTTGACCGGCGCCTACACGCGGCGCGACGGCAAGGGCGCCATCGAGGCGGACCTCGACATGGTCTACGAGTATTTCCCGCGGCTGAAGGAGCGGCGGAAGAGCCAGGCGGGCTATACCTCGGGCGGGGAGCAGCAGATGACGGCGATTGGCCGCGCGCTGATGAGCCGCCCGGAGACGATCCTGCTGGACGAGCCTTCGATGGGTCTGGCGCCGCAGCTTGTGGAGCAGATCTTCGAGATCGTGAAGGCTGTGAACGAGGGGGAGGGCGTGTCTTTCCTTTTGGCGGAGCAGAACACCAACGTCGCCCTGCGCTATGCGCATTCGGGATACATTCTCGAAAACGGGAGGGTTGTGATGGAAGGCCCGGCCAGCGAGCTGCGCGAGAACCCGGACGTGAAGGAGTTCTACCTCGGCATGTCGGACGAGGGCCGGAAATCGTTCCGCGACGTGCGTTCCTACCGGCGCCGCAAACGCTGGCTGGCCTGAGGGGCGTGCGATGAAGACCTGTCCCGAAGGCGGCGCCTCTCTGTCACGCCTCGCGCATGCTGCGCAGGAGGTCGAGCTGCGCCAGCGCCTCTGCGCGGGTGGCGAAGATGTTGGGTGCGAAGCCGGCGCTGGCACTGCGCGCGCGGATGTTCTCCGCCTCGTCTTCGGCGACGTTGTAACGCAGCGTGGCGAGCGAGAAACTGGTGTTCAGGTCGCGGCCCCGGCGGGCGTATTCGACCCATGCGGCAGGCATGACCTGCGCATTGTGGTAGTTGACCAGCGCGTACCAGCGCATCGGGCGGCCCATGGCGACAACGCGCGCCTCGACGTGGTCGAAGAGGTCGGCGACGTCGCGGGCATGGTGGAGCGTCATGTCCGACATGTCGATCTCGACGATGCGGCGGTTGGTATCAAAGCTGACCCGCGGATAGAGGTCGTGGAAGCGCAGCGTCCGTTCGTCCACGCGCGGCGGCAGATTGGCGTCGCGGATGTCCTGAAGGTAGCGCAGCGCCGTCGCCTCGTCCGGAAAGACGGGCATGTTGAAGCCGGACTGCTGCGAGATCGTGGCCAGCGCGGCGGCGATGTCCGGCGTGGCACCGTAGCGTGCGGACCCCAGGGCGTGATGCAGGTTCAGCGCGTGCACGCGGCCCGTGTAGGCCTTGCAGGCCGCGGGCAGGATGGCGGTGCCGGTGAGGTCGATCAGGAAATACCAGTGGCGTTCGCCGGAGGCGGCGATGCTGTCCTCGATCGCGTCGAAGTGGATATCGACGTCCACGGGATGCTCGAAGCGCAGCCCGGAGACATCCAGGTGCATGACCCTCCGGTCATGATCGAAACGCAGGCGTCGTTCCAGTTGGGTGATCACGGACTGTCCCCTTCGGCACGGAAAATATCAGAACGCCGGAAAATAGCTATCCGGATAAATGCAGATTGCCCGAGGGGAGGGACAACCCGATGAGCACCTATTTCGACGCGCTCGAAACGCGCAGCCGCGACGAACGGGAGGCGGCGCAGCTCGAGGGCCTGAACGCGCAACTGGCGCGGCACGGGCTGGATGCGCTGGAGACGCTGGCCGACCTGAAGTCGCTGCCGGTGCTGCGCAAGGCGGACCTCGTGGCGCGCCAGAAGGAGGCGCCGCCCTTCGGCGGCCTCCCGGTCAGCAACCTTGCGCATGTGTTCCAGTCGCCGGGGCCGATCTACGAGCCGGGCGGCGTGAGCCACGACTGGTGGCGCGTGGGCCGCTTCCTGCATGCCTGCGGGATCGGCGTGGGCGACGTGGTGCAGAACTGTTTCGGCTACCACCTGACGCCTGCCGGGATGATCTTCGAGAACGGGGCGCGGGCGGTGGGCGCTGCCGTGTTGCCTGCCGGTACCGGCCAGACGGAGCTTCAGGTGCGGGCGGCGAAGGACGTGGGCGCCACGGCCTACGCGGGCACGCCGGATTACCTGAAGGTGATCCTGGAAAAGGCCGACGAGATGGGGCTGGAGCTGCAGATCGCCCGCGCGGCGGTGGGCGGCGGGGCGCTGTTCCCCTCGCTCCGCGCCTGGTACGAGGAGCGCGGCATCCTTTGCCTGCAATGCTACGCGACAGCCGATCTGGGCAACGTCGCCTACGAGAGCTCGGCGAAGGAGGGGATGATCCTCGACGAGGGGGTGATCCTTGAGATCGTGACCCCCGGCACCGGCGATCCGGTGGCGGAGGGCGAGGTGGGCGAGATCGTGGTGACCACGCTGAACCCCGACTACCCGCTGATCCGTTTCGCCACCGGCGACCTGTCGGCGATCCTGCCGGGGGAAAGCCCCTGCGGGCGGACCAACACCCGGATCAAGGGCTGGATGGGCCGCGCCGACCAGACGACGAAGATCAAGGGCATGTTCGTGCGCCCCGAGCAGGTGGCCGAACTGGTCGCCCGCCATGCCGAGATCGACCGCGCCCGCGTGGTCGCCAGCCGCGAGGGCGAGATGGACGTGATGACGGTGCGAATCGAAACCGGGGCAGAGGCCGTCCCGGGCGTCGAGGACAGCGTGGCAGGCGTTCTGAAGATGAAGGGACGGGTCGAACTGGTGGCCCCCGGCGGTTTGCCGCGCGACGGGCTGGTGATCGAGGATCAGCGGACTTACGACTGACGGTTGTACCCGCAACGGGGCATCTTCCTGAGAATCCGGAAAAAATTCCCGCGCCCTCCGGGGCGCGCGGGTTTGTCACGCCGCAGAAGTTTTCGGCTCTGGCAGAATCGTGTCTTGTCGGAAGGGCCAAGCGCGGTAGGCTTGTGGACAAAGGAGGATTTGTCATGCGGATTCTTGCACTTGCCTTTACAGGACTCGTTTCCGGAACGATCACGGGCGTATTGATGCCCAATGTTGCGGCAGCCGAGGGCGACGCCCTCGTGATCGGCAACAGCAGTTACAACGGCGTCCAGACGCTCTTTGCCGCGACACAGGTGGCAGAGACGGCGCAGGCGCTGAGGGACAAGGGCTTCGACGTGACCGAGGCGCGCGACGCGGGCGGAGCGGCGATGTCGGACGGCTTCCGCACCTTCGTGTCGGCGATCGACGGCGATGACGGCCCGGTGGTGGTGATCCTGGCCGGGGCCTTTGCCCATGCCGACCACGGTTCGTGGCTCTTGCCTGCGGCGGACGGATCGGGCCTTGCCGATGCGGCGGTGATGGTCGAGGCCTTCCCGGTGGAGGCGGTGCTGAGCGTGCTGGCGAAGTCGCCGGGGCGTTCGTTCCTCGTGCTGGCCGAAAGCGGCGTGGCAGGCGAGTTCGGCGATTTCCTCGAACCGGGCCTGGGCGAGCTGCGCGTGCCCGAGGGTGTGACCGTGCTGCGCGGCGAGGAGGCCAAGGTGGCGCGTTTCGCGGCGGGCGATCTGGTGAAGGTCGGCGTGCCGGTGGTGGCCGCGGCGCGGGCGGCGGGCCTGACGGTCAGCGGCAACGGCGGCGCGGACCTCGTGGTGGTCGAGCGCGAGCCGGTGGACGACGTGGGCGGCGCGCCGGGCGGCGTGCCGGACGACGGCCCGGTCGCTGCGGTGGAGCCAGAGCCCGAGGCGGTCGAAGAGGCGCCGGACGTGGCGGAGAGCGCCGCGCCTGAACCTGCGCCGGTCGCTGAGGCGGAGGTGGCCGAGGCCGAAGGGACCGATGCGTCGGAGATGCCGTCCGATGAGGTGGTCGAGGTGATCGAGCCGGAGACGGAGGCGGACGCCCCCGCGGCAGAGGTTGCAGAGACCCCGGCGGAGGACATGCCCGAGGCGGAGACGGCTGATGCCCCCGTGGCGGAAGTGACCGAGGCGCCGGAGGCCGACACCGCAGAGGCGCCGGTGGCGGAGGTGACCGAGGCGCCGGAGGCCGATACAGCAGAAGCGCCCGTGGCGGAGGTGACTGAAGCGCCCGAGGCCGATACAGCCGAAGCACCTGTGGCCGAAGTGACCGAAGCGCCGGAGGCCGAGGTGGCGGATGCGCCGGAGGCTGCGGACACGGGCGAGGCGGAGGCGGTCGTGGCCGCGGAGCCGGAACCTGCCGAAGCGCCGGAGCCGGTGATGGCGGAGACCGCGGAACCCGCTCCGGCGGACGAGGTCGCGCCGGAAGTGGCCGAGACCGCCCCGGTGGCGGAGCCGGAAGACACCCGTTCGGAAGTGGAGATCGCAGCCGACGACGCGGCCTGGCGGGCGGCGCGGATCGAGAACACCGAGGCCAGCTATACATCCTACCTGAAGGCGCAGCCGGACGGCGCCTATACCAACGCCGCCAACCAGCGGATCAAGGCGATCAGGTCCGATCCCTTCTATGACCTGCGGCGGGCGGAGGACTTCCTTGGCCTGACGCGCGAGGCACGGCGAGACATCCAGCGCGATCTCGACCTTTTGGGGTATTACACCTGGGCGGTGGACGGGATCTTCGGCGAGGGCACCCGCGAGGCGGTGCGCGGCTGGCAGAAGAACGCAGGGATGGAAGAGACCGGTTATCTCGACCTCGACCAGATCGCGAAGATCGAGGCGGACGCCGCGGCGAAGGAGCAGGCGGCGGATGCGCAGCGCGCCCGCGAGCGGGCCCGGCAGGCCGCCGCAGCGGAGGCGCAGCGCAAGCGGGCCGCCCAGGAGGCTGCCGCAGCGGCGGAAGCGGCAAGGGCCGAGCCTGCGCCGCGCCGCGGGCCTTCCGATGCGGCGATGTGGGCCGAGGTGGAGCGGCTTGGCACCGAGGAGCAGGTGCGGCGCTACCTGCGGGCCTACCCGAACGGCGCGCGCGCCACGCAGGCCCGCAACATGCTGGCGGTCATCGAACGGATGCGCGGCGGCTGACCTGCGGGAGAGACGGGGGCGGAGAATCAGCCGGACCTTGTGGACGCTCCTACCGGGCCAGTGTGACAGGCCCGGTGGCCCCATTCGCCACGCCACGCCCTCACAAGGGGCGGGCGCGCAGGCGGAGGGTAGTCTTTGAAGAGTACCCGAACACGGAAAAACCCCCGAGGCATGTGCCTGCGGGGGTTCTTTCTTGCGTCGATCCCGGCCCGAAGGTCGGGTCGTGCGATCAGCCCTGACGCGCCTTGAACTTGCGCTGAGTCTTGTTGATCACGTAAACGCGGCCCTTGCGGCGCACAACGCGGCAGTCGCGATGGCGATTCTTGAGCGAGCGGAGCGAGTTTGCGACCTTCATCGGTCTCTCCTTCGTCTTTCGCGGCGCGCGAGCGCCATGGGTTGTGCCAGACGCGTGAGCGTCCTGCGTTGCAGGTCCCCGGAACATCTCGGGCGCGGTCCTGTTCAGGACGCGCCCGCAACCCCCGGGGGGTGAAATCTGGTGGGCGATACTGGGATCGAACCAGTGACCCCTACGATGTCAACGTAGTGCTCTACCGCTGAGCTAACCGCCCGTATGGCCGATCGGTTCCCCTTGGTCCGTGCCCCCTCCGAAAGAAAGGGGCGCGGGAGGTCCGCGCCGGTGGAGGGGTCTATAAATAGGTTCCGGAGCGGGATCAAGGGCTTTTGGAGTCGAAAGTTTTCGGTCTATGATTTGCTGCAAAGGAGCGCCAATGCCCAGCACAGCTTACCATCTTCATCTTCCGGAGACGCTGTCGAGTTGCGTTGTGTTCGCGTCCCCGCATTCGGGGCGCGATTATCCGCCGAGCTTCCTTGCGACAACCCAGCTGGACGAGCGGACGATTCGCTCGTCAGAGGATGCCTGGGTCGACCGGCTGTTCGATTCCGCCCCCGAACATGGTGCCCCGCTGCTGCGCGCCGGTGCGCCGCGCGCCTACGTCGACCTCAACCGCGCGGTCGACGAACTGGACCCGGCGCTGATCGAGGGGGTGCGCCGTTCGGGGCACAATCCGCGCGTCGCCTCTGGCCTTGGCGTGGTGCCGCGGGTCGTGGCGGGCGGACGGGCGATCTATCGCGGCAAGCTGTCCCGGCTGGAGGCGGAGCGCCGTCTGCAGCAGATCTGGCGGCCCTATCACGAAAAGCTGGCGTCGCTGCTGGCGCAGTCGCACGCGGTCTTTGGCGAGGCGATCCTGATCGACTGCCATTCGATGCCGCGCGAGGCGCTGGACGGCGCGCTGCGCAACGGCGTGCCCCGGCCCGAGATCGTGATCGGCGACCGCTTCGGCGCCTCTTCGGCGGCCGACGTGGTGGAACGGGTGGAGGCGGCCTTCCGCGCGGCCGGCTTCGTGGTGGCGCGCAACACGCCCTTTGCCGGGGCCTATTCGACGCAGGCCTACGGGCGTCCGCTGCGGAACCAGCACGCGGTGCAGGTGGAGATCGACCGCTCGCTCTACATGGACGAGAGGAACATCTGCCCGAGCGCGGATTTCGAGGACGTGCGGCGGGTGCTGCGCGGCGTCGTGGCGGAACTGGCCGCGATGGGCGCGCGCGATCAGGGCCAGCTCGCAGCGGAGTGACGGGGGCCTTCGGGCCTGACGCGATTCGCGGGGCGGCTGCTGTGCCGCTCAGCCGAACAGCCGGTCGAGCGCGCCGTCGAGCGGCGCGGGATCGTCGATCTTCAGCCTGACAGGGACGGTCAGCACGTGGCGGCGCATGTCGGCGGGCAGGCGGACGGCGTCCTTTTCGGTGGTGACGAGCTGTGCGTTCATCCGGCGCGCGTCCTGCACGAGACGGGTCAGGATGGCGGCGGTCAGCGGCTGGTGGTCGCCGAGCGCCACGGTGCCCTTCACGTCGGCGCCAAGGCCCCTGAGGGTGGCAAAGAACTTTTCCGGATGGCCGATGCCCGCGAAGGCGAAGGCGGCCGTTTCCTGCCAGTCCATGCCGGTCTGCAACGGCTCCAGCGCGCCGGTCAGGTGGGGAATGCCCACCTGCGCGCCCCATGTGGCAGCAAAGCGCTGCTGCGCGGCGGAGGGGCCGATGGAGAGAAGCAGGTCGGCACGGGCAAGGCCCGCCGCCACGGGTTCGCGCAGGGGGCCTGCGGGCAGGCAGCGGCCATTGCCGAAGCCCATATGTGCGTCCACCGTTACCAGCGTCAGGTCCTTGCGCAGAGCCGGGTTCTGCAGCCCGTCATCGAGCACGAGGACGTCGGCGCCCGCAGCCTCGGCCGCGCGGGCGCCCGCGGCGCGGTCCTTTGCCACCCATGCCGGGCAGAAGGCGGCGAGGAGGAGCGGTTCGTCCCCGGTCTGGTCTGCGGTGTGGCGGAGCGGATCGACCTGCACCGGGCCGTCGAGCGTGCCGCCGTAACCGCGCGACAGGACATGCGGTGTCAGGCCGCGCTCCTGCAGGCGCTGGACCAGCGCGATGGCGGCGGGGGTCTTGCCGGTGCCGCCCGCGTTGACGTTGCCGACGCAGATCACCGGGATGCCGGGGGCATGGTCCGGGGCGCGGGCCACGCGGCGCGCGGTGGCGCGGGCGGTGAGCGCGGCCAGCGGGGCCAGCGCGCGGGCCTGCCACGCGGGGGCGTCGGGCGGGGTGAACCAGAAGCGCGGCGCCTGCATCAGACCGCCCCGCGTTCGTCGAGGACCTCGGCCACTTCGGCGATGACCTTGTCGACCAGTTCCGCCCCGGAGGAGATCACGTCCCATCCGGCATGCGCCATGGCCGCCGCCTGGTCGGGGGCGACAAGGTGCAGCACCGCCGTCGCCAGCGAATCGGCATCGCGGACGATGCGTGCGGCCCCGGCCTCCACCAGCCGGGTGTAGCTGCGCAGGTGGCCGCCGACGTTCGGACCGTAAAGGATCGCGGTGCCCAGCGTCGCGGCCTCGTAGGGGTCCTCGCCGCCGACGCCGGTCAGGAGCGAGCCGCCGAGGAAGGCCAGCGGCGCGATGCGATACCACAGGCCAAGCGCCTCCGGCCCTTCGGTGATGATGACCTGGGTGTTTTCGTCCGGGGTGTCGCCCTCGTCCCAGAGGCAGAGCCGGAGCTGCGCCTGCCGGGCGGCGCGGACGATCCGCTCGGCGTCCTGCGCGCAGGCGGGGACGATGACCAGCAGGAGGCGGTGGTTGAGGCGCACGGCCTGCCGGTGGGCGGCGAGGATGTCGTGGGTTTCCGCGCCGCGCAGGCGGGCGGCCAGCCACACGGGGCGGCCCGCCATCAGCCCCGCGACCTCCTCGTGCTGGGTGTCGGCGCAGGGCAGGGGCATCTCCGTGTCCATCAGCGGGCCTGCGGCATGGATGCGCGCGGCCTCCATCCCCAGCCGCCTGAGGCGCCGGGCGGCGGCCTCGTCGGTGGCGTAGAGCGTGTCGAACAGCGCCAGCGCCGCAGGGGCCGGATCGGGCAGCCAGCGCGCGGCGGCGGGCGCCACGGGCGGCGTGTCGGCGAGGTCGAGCGCGACGAGATGCGCGCCCTCCTCCGACAGCGCGTGCAGCAGGGCGGGGCGCAGGTTGGACCCGGCCCAGAGCACCACGTCCGGCTTCAGGTGCCGCGCGTAGGCGGTGCAGTCGGGCAGCCGTTCGGCGGGCGCGGGCAGGTGCAGCGCCTCGCCCGTGGCGGGCGTGTCGCCGGACAGCACGATCTCGGTGTCCGGGTGGTGGCCGTTCAGGCGGGCGCAGAGGCTGGCCAGCGCGCGGCCGCGTTCCTCGCCCGAGGCCCAGGCCCAGACGAGCGGCCCCGGCGGGCGCGGCGGCAGCGGTTGCGGCTTTTCCGCGCCCGGGCCGCGCGTCGTGGCCAGATAGGCCTGGAGCGACAACGCGCGACTGCTCAAGGCGTCAGCCCAGTTCTTCGGTGGAGGAGGCTTCCTTGCCTTCCTCTCTCAGCCGGTGCAGGTGGGCGATGAAATAGCGCATGTGGGCGTTGTCCACGGTGCGCTGTGCCTCTGCCTTCCATGCGTTGAAAGCCTCTTCGTAGTTCGGAAAGATGCCGACGATGTGCAGGTCGTTCACGTCGCGGAACACGGTCTTTGTGGGGTCTTCGAGTTCGCCGCCGAAGACGAGATGGAGCCGTTGCATGCGCTTCTCCTGAAGGGTGGGAGCCGGGGTGACGGGCCATGACCGTAGTCATCGCGGGGACGGGGTCAAGCTTCCCACGGGGCGTTTCGGGTGTCGTGCCAAATACTTCGTTACCGGTTGCGGGCCTTTGCCGCCGAACCGGGCGTCCCCGGTGCCGAGGCGCTGAGACGCGCCATGAGCGCGCCGTGCAGGCCGGGATTGGCCGCCACCAGCCCGTCGACCTGCGGATGCGGCCCGTTGAAGCGCAGCGGCAGGCCGCGGCGGTCGGTGACGGTGGCGCCTGCCTCCGACAGGATCAGCGCGCCGGCGGCGATGTCCCATTCCCAGCTTGGCCGGAAGGTGAACATGGCGTCGTAGCGCCCCTCCGCCACCAGTGCCTGCCGGTAGGCCAGCGAGGGGCGGTGGTGGCGCTTCACCTGCGGCACGCCGCCGGGCCAGTGGTGCGGGTCGAGGTTGGGCCGTGTGGCCAGCACCTCCGCATCGGCCAGCGCGCCGCGGGGCGAGACGGCGATCGTGTCGCCGTTCAGCCGGGCACCGCCGCCCAGCCGGGCGCTGTAGAGCGCGTCCAGCATCGGCAGGAAGACCACCGCCGCCTGCACGATCCCGTCCTCGACCACCGCCAGCACATGCGCCCATGCGCGCGAGCCTTCGATGTAGGAGCGCGTGCCGTCGATGGGGTCGACGATGAAGACGCGCTGCTTTCCAAGCCGGGTGTCGCCGTCGGGCGTTTCCTCCGACAGCCAGCCGTAATCGGGGCGGGCGGGGCGCAGGATCTCCTTCAGGGCCGTGTCCACGGCGAGGTCGGCGCGGGTCACGGGGCCCGCGTCGTCGTCCTTGTAGCGGATATCGAGGTCCTGCCCGATGAAGCCGGTCGCGATCTCGCCCGCCCGGCGCGCGGCATCGGTCAGCAGGCGCAGGTCGGCGTCTGCCTCAGTCTCCGGCAAGGGTGAGCCCCTCGACCAGCAGCGACGGCACCACGCGGGACAGCCACGGGCGGGCGTCGTTCGCGGGGGTGATGACGCGCAGCATCTCGCGTAGGTTGCCCGCCAGCGTGACGCCGGAGACCGGGTAGGCCAATGCGCCGTTCTCCACCCACCAGCCCGCCGCCCCGCGCGAGTAGTCGCCGGTGTTGGGGTTGATGGTGGAGCCGATCATCGAGGTCACCAGCAGGCCGCTGCCCATCTCGGCCATCAGCTCTTCGCGGGTCTTGTCGCCCTGCGTCAGTTCGAGGTTCCAGACGGTCGGAGAGATCCCGCCCGAGACGGAGCGCGCGGCGTTGGCGGTACTCTCCATCTCCAGCTTGCGGGCGTTGGCGAGGTCGAGCGTCCAGCCGGTCAGCACGCCGTCGTCGATCAGCTTGCGGGTCCGCGTCGGCAGGCCTTCCGCGTCGAAGGGGCGGGAGGCGGAGGTGCGCGGGCGGTGCGGGTCCTCGATCAGCGACAGGCCCTTTGGCAGGACCTCTTCGCCGAGGGCGCCGCGCAGCCAGGACGCGCCGCGCGCCACCGATGCGCCGTTCGACGCGGCGACGAGGTGGCCGATCAGCGACGAGGAGATGCGTTCGTCGAAAAGCACGGGGTAGGCCCCGGTCTTCGGACGTTTCGGGTTCAGCCGTTCCAGCGCGCGGGTGGCGGCGGTGTTGCCGATGTCCTCGGCAGAACGCAGGTCGGACTGGAAGATGCGGCTGTCCCCGTCGTAGTCGCGTTCCATGGCCAGCCCGGTGCCCGCCACGGCGACGCAGGACCGCGAGCGCCCGGTGCGGCGGTAGCCGCCGACAAAGCCGTTGGACGCCGCCAGCGCCACGTTCTGCGCCGAGTAGGTGGCGGAGGCGGAATGCACCATGGTGATGCCCTTATGGGCCAGCGCCGCGGCCTCTGCCCGGCGGGCGTCGTCCTCGAGCTCTGCCGGGGCGGGTTCGGCCGTGGGGTCGGCCAGTTGCAGCGCGTCCATGTCCCAGTCGCGCGCAAGCTGCGAGGGGTCGGCAAGGCCGGCGTAGGGGTCTTCGGGTGTCTCGCGGGCCATGGCGACGGCGCGTTCGGCCATGGCGGTCAGCGCCTCGGCCCGGGTGTCGGAGGTGGAAACGCTGGCGACCCGCTTGCCGACAAAGACCCGCAGCCCGAGGTCGCGCCCCTCGGCCCGTTCCGCCTGTTCCAGCGTCCCGGCGCGCACGTCGATGGACAGCGACGTGCCTTCGATGGCGATGGCGTCGGCGGCATCGGCGCCGGCTTTCTTCGCGGCGTCGAGCAGGGCCTGGGTCAGCTCGGTCGGGGTCTGGGACATCTGCAGCCTTTCGTCGGTCGTTGTCCCGAGGTAGGGCGCCGCGCGTCGGGGTGCAAGCGTTTCGCGGAAGGGCGTGGGGCCGGGCCCTGCCGGTCAGCGCGGATCGCACTCCACGAAGGCGGTGAAGGCGGCGGCCCGCTGGGCCAGGTCCTCGGGCGGGAGCGCCGCGTGCGGTGCGGCGTGGCGCGGAGAGATGCCTTGCGCCGCCAGGAACCGCGCGGCCACCTCGGCCCTCACCGCGAAGTTCACGTTCTGGGGAATGTCGCGCAGCTGGTCGGCGATGGAGAGCGCGTCGAGCTTGGCCACCACGACGCCCACCACCGAGCCATCGGCACCGATCAGCGGCCCGCCGGAGTTGCCGGGCTGAACGGGTGCGGTGATCTGCATGGTCGCGATGTCCCCCGACAGCCCGGTATTGGCAGAGACCGCGCCGCGCGTCACGTTCATCCCGCCGAGGATGTGCGACAGCGGATACCCCAGCGCGGTCACGTCGGAATTGAGCCGCGCGGGCGCCTCGGAGAAGGTGGCGACCGCGGGGGCCGGGCCGTCCGAGAGAAGAAGCGCAAGGTCGCTGTCCGTGGCCTCCGCCAGCAGGCGGGCGGGCAGGCCGTCCACGCGGATCGTGGTGCAGTCGTCGGTGACATGGGCGTTGGTCAGCACGTGCCCCTCTGCCGAGACGTAGAAGCCGCTGCCGGTGCTGGCGGCGCGGGGCGGCAGCGCCGCCTCGTTCGGGGTGGGCGCGTCCTGCGGGCGCCGG